>SXYY01000021.1 GCA_005788145.1 Bacteroidota bacterium | reverse complement strand
GCAAGTTTTCATGAAAACGAGGCCCTGATTTCCACGTATTTCGGCTTATTGGTGGTTGATTTGAACAACCATGAAATCAACGACAGCTACTCCAGTATTGGTCCCAACGGCACAGCCATTCCCGTTTTGTCGTCTACCGTGGTTGGTGACTCTATTTATATTGGTACCGATCGCGGCGTTCGATTTGCAAAATGGTCGAAATCGGTCAATTTGAATGATTACACCCAATGGCAATGGGCCATTGAAGACAACCGCGCAGCGAAGAACCTAACCGCCTACAATGGCACATTGCTGTTCGAATTGGATAGCATGGTCTACCAATGGAATAAAGGCCTCGGCCTTTTCCTGCCCGAAAAACGCTCCATCGCCCGTATTTGGAACAATGAATTCGGAACGCACATTGCAAGGCAAGGAGAAATCCTCACCTTGACCGGGGGTAGCAGCAAAAAGGAAAGCATCAATCTGGTATCGGGAATTACCCAATTCAAAGACGGTATTTTTTGGTTTTGCACAGGCATTGGCCCCGGAGTCATCAAAAAAGACCCTGCAGGTGAAATCGCGTTCATGCCCGACGGTCCGGCCGATCCTTCCATATTCCGCATGACGCAAAACGCTTCGGAAGTATTGGCCTCTGCAGGCGGAGTAAGCTCCACATTTGGCAATGCGTTCAACAACGCTGGTTTCTATTTACACACGCAATACGGATGGAAAAACAACCTTTCATCGCCTTTCAATACCAACATGTACGATTTCACCTACGTACAGTACATCAAATCGAGGAATTGGTATATGGCGGCAACCCATTCCAATGGCATTTTGGTCATCAAAGACGGTGTGGTGATCAACCGCTTGGATGAAACCAACTCACCGTTAAAAAGGCAACCACCCATTAACCTGATCAAAATTTCAGGCATCGCGGAAGACAGCAAAGGAAATATTTGGATTGCGTCTTTTGGCGCCGATGACCCCCTTTTCTGCCTAACAAAAACAGGGGCTTGGAAAACTGTTTCCGTTCCTTCCGCCTGCAGGGAAGTTCGTGATTTCAGTATTGACTACTTAGACCGAAAATGGATGATATTGCAAACTGGTGGAATTCAAGTATTCGACGAGGGCAAATCCATCGACGCCACCAATGATGATCGCACCATCTACATCGGCACGCAACAAGGATTAATTTCTTCTGAGGTCCTTTCGATCAAATGCGATGAATTGGGTTACACATGGATCGGAACCAACCAAGGATTGAATGTTTACTCGGGGTCAAGTTCGCTGTTTGTTACGCCCAAGGTTGATCGTTATATTGTGGAACAAGACGGCGATGTAGGCTATTTGATGGGTGAGGAAACCATCAACGACATCTGTGTTGACGGCGGCGGTCGCAAATGGATGGCTACGAACAATGGTCTTTTTTTGGTGGATGCTTACGGACAGCGCGTGATTAAACACTTCGATGTTGAAAACAGTCCGCTTCTCTCAAATCGAATCATTTGCATCGGCCAAAACAGCTTGAGCGGGGAAATTTTCGCTGGTACCGACCGAGGAATTGTATCTTACCGCAGTGATGCCAATGAGGCCGCTGAGCTATTCGATAAAATCAAGGTTTACCCCAACCCGGTCCCACCCAAATACGATGGATTGATTGCCATCGAGGGACTCACAAGCAATGCAGAAATCAAAATTACCGACATAACCGGGAAATTGGTTTACCAAACCAAGGCCAACGGAGGAAAAGCCACGTGGAATGGACTTCGTTTGGATGGTAGCCGACCCAATAGCGGTGTGCTGTTTGTCTTCGCAATCAATACCGATGGATCGGAAACCGCCATGGGAAATTTCATTTACATTCAAGGGAATCCATAAATCCTTTTTTTTCGCTAACATTGCTCGGGAAAATCCTCATGCAATCTGTGAAACGATCATTGAAAATTCTGGGTGTATTACTACTGCTATTGGTCAGTACAATGGTGGGCATCGCCTTATTCAACCAACCCAAAGCACTGAATGATGCAACGGCCACCATCGCCCTGAAAAACAATGACCTCGCTGCCATTGAATCGAGTGCCTTGGAGCATTTGGCACAAGCATCGACCTACCGAATTGTGGGCTACGACGGTGCGAATAATGACAGCATCAATCACGGCAACATATTGGCTTTTCACGCATGGCTTAGATCCACTTACCCCATGGTTGCAAAACACGCAAAGTGGGAAATCATCAATCAACACAGTTTACTAATCACACTCCAGGGCAGCAGCAAACAACCCGCAGCGATGTTCATCGGACATATGGATGTGGTACCTACGCCCGATAGCAATCAATGGAAGCACGGGCCTTACAAAGGTAGTATCGTTCAAGACACCCTATGGGCTCGGGGAGCATTGGATGATAAAAACGTAGTGATTGGCTTGATGGAGGCTGCGGAACGCACGTTGAACATGGGATTGCCGATCAAACGGACATTGATATTTGGATTTGGTCACGATGAAGAAACAGGTGGAAAGCATGGTGCCGCCGAGATTGCCAGACACTTAATTCAAAATAAAATCCCCGTGGCCTTTATCTCCGATGAGGGATTCGGCGTGATGAAAGGCATCGTACCCGGTTTAAAGAACCAATGTGCCATTATTGGACTAAGCGAAAAAGGATTTGCCAGTATCAAGCTAAAAGTGGAGCAACTCGGCGGACATTCAGCATGGCCTAACCCGGAGAATGCAACCGCCATCTTGAGCAAAGGACTGAGTAAACTGGAACACCATCAGTTTGAATCACATTTAGAGAATCCCGTTCGTGGTTTGTTCAGTGAAGCTGCGCCGTATATGGATTTTGGGTATAAGGTATTGTTCAGCAACCTGTGGGCAACGGCGCCTCTTGTAAAGATGGTACTTCAAGGGGGCGAAAAAACAGCCGCGTCCATCCGAACAACCCATGTAACAACCATTTTACGGGCCGGAAATAAAGAAAATGTGGTACCACCCAGTGCGGAGGCCATTGTAAACTTGCGCTTGTTCCCCGGACATAAAATCACGGATGCGATCAAAGAAATCAATGCAGTGCTCGACGATCCGCGCATCAAAGCAACATTGTACTCTGAAAGCATGGAAGCCACACCGGTGTCGGCAGCAAATGGTGATGGATATGACCAAATCAAAGCCTCTATCCACGCACACTTTCCGGAAACGGTGGTCGTTCCAGGACTAGTCATTACCGGAACGGATTGCAAAAATTATACAGCCGTAACCGATCGCATGTATCGTTTTGTACCATTTGAATTCTCGTCAGCGAATCTTTCAAGCATTCACGGTATCAACGAATACATCACAAGAAAGCAATTCAGCAAAGGGGTTGTTTTTTACATGGATTTGTTCCAACGCCTATAGCATTGTACCCGATTAATCGTTCAGTTCAACGACCAATCCATCGTGGGCGAGGTCAATGCCATCTGGCAATTCAGCACAAACAACATCGTGCAGTCCAATTTGGTGACTCATGTGGGTAAAATAGGTCTGCTTAGCACCCAACTCCTTGGCAAGGGCTACTGCTTGGTTTAGTGTAAAATGACTTATGTGGTCCTCCCTGCGCAAGGCATTCAGCACCAAAACATCCATCCCCTTTAACTTTTCCTTTTCCGCTGCAGAAATATAATTGGCATCGGTGACATAGGCGAATCTACCAAAAACGAATCCGAGCACGGGCAATTTGTAATGCATCACTTCCACGGGTTTGATC
Source organism: Bacteroidota bacterium (assembly GCA_005788145.1). Classification (GTDB taxonomy): domain Bacteria; phylum Bacteroidota; class Bacteroidia; order NS11-12g; family UBA955; genus UBA955. The sequence goes on along the minus strand of SXYY01000021.1, from coordinate 2,664 downwards.
ACATGTCCTTTGATCTCAAAAGGCTCTAAATCGATCATATGCCAATCAATGAGTGGAATGCCGGGATAAGGAACTGGCTGAAATATGTAATCATACTGAGACTGAAAGGCCCCATAAACGCGGGGATGCAGGTATACCGGCATAATGCCCTGCTGCAAATAGTTGTATGGTCGGATGTCATCTAGCCCAGCGGTATGGTCCCGGTGTTCATGGGTAAACAGGATCGCATCCAATTGATTAACTCCCGCACGAATCATTTGGTAGCGAAAATCCGGGCCACAATCCACCAACAAATTGAGGTTGTTCCACTGTACAAGAATGGAAGCTCTTAATCGCTTATCCCTGGGGTTTTCACTCAAACACACTTCACTGGTACAGCCAATTGGCGGCACCCCTTGCGAGGTTCCTGTACCGAGGAAGGTGATTTTCATTTGATTACTTGAGGTTTTCGAGGTGGCCCTTCAACTTCATGATGATGCCAACCTGCATGTTATCGACTTTTTTGTCGTCTGAAGCCCAAATACTCAACCAGTCGGTGGCATGGATTACTTCAAATTGGGACATCAAACTGGAGTCTGAAACAGGATAATGATAAACGGTATTTCCCAAATCAGTGAGTACGCCTTTCAAGAAATCGAAACGCGCGTTTACACGAACATTTTTGCCACTGTTCAAAAAGATAAAATTGGTATCGTGCTTTTCATAGTAGCTTTCAATCATGTTGTGATTGGCTTCGGGCAATACAGATACAAATCCTTCTCCTTTTGCATTCTCTTGGATTTGCTGACAAAAACGAATGGCAACTGCTTCGTAGGCCAAATCGCACACGACAACAAATTTCTGTGCGATGGTTGATTGGAATACACCATACATTTCTTTGGCACGCGCAACAATGGCTTCTGGCGATTTGAACATGGCTTCAATCTCGCGGAGACTTCCCGACATATCCTTGCCCATCAATTCACCCAATATCATCACCAATGTACCCAAACCGAATCCCAAGGTCATGCGAGGCTGGTACCCCAAAGCAACGCTGTAATAGGGCAAAGAATGGCTTTCTGCAAGAGCCTTCAACTGTCCGGCTGCCGCCACACAAATCATCTCGCATCCATGACTTTGCGCTTGGGCGAACATCGACAGGGTTTCTTCTGTATTTCCACTGTAGGAACACAAAATTACCAACGTCTTATTGTTGGCGTAAGCGGGTAAATTGTATTCGCTGAAAACTTCAACTGGCACTGGTATTTCTTGCATCAGGGCCAAGCGAGCAATGCGTCCACCAATTCCACTACCGCCCAAACCACCGATAACAATGTTGTTGTAGTTGCTGACTGATTTACCATGGCTGTGATAATTGGCCAACACATAGGTAAGTTGTTCATGAAAATTCTGTAGCGATAATTCGTGGGTAATGACTGACATAATCACAAAAATACGATATGCATGGGGTGATTGCCAATTCATTGACAAAAAAAAGGGGCCCCGTCATTGACGGGGCCCCTTGTAAAAATTTTCTTCTAACTCAGTTAATACTAGAACCACTCAAACTTGTAACGGTAATCTTGTACCTGGGCTTTTTTGGTCAAAACATCCTGCAATGTATTCATGATATACTGAGGGCGGTTGTAAAATTCAAACGGATCTGGGGCATCCCCTGCAGACTTTGGTACCTTGATGTCATCGCGCTTGTCGATCCAAATCATGGCGGTATTGTTCTTACCTATCACAGGTGAAGAGAATTTCTTCACTTCAACACCGAAAGCAGCACCCAAGATGCGCATTTCAGAGGCCAACTGTGGCAAGAAATTCTGTCCCATCTTCAATGACTCCAAAGGAATCAAGGTGGCACCTGCCATGCTCGCCAATTCGCGGGGCGATTTCGCCTTTTCAGCTGCTTTGGTCAATTTCTCAGCGATCAACTTACCTTTCAACTCTTCACGAACCATAGGCTCAATTTCAGGACGAACATCCTCTACATGGGCATAGCCAACATGCTTCACTGCTTCAACGCTGAATACAACGTGCGCGCCAGCAAACTGGAACACATCAGACACATCGCCTTTTCCACGCTCCTTATCAAACAGCCAGTACATGATTGTCTTCACGTTCTCTGCTGCATTGATGCCTGGGATTCCCTGCATGTCGGTTTTCAAGTCTTTCATTACACGGGGAACCAAAGCCATTGACTCAACGGCTTTGTCAAACGATCCTGCGTCTGCAGTTACTTTGTTGCGGAAAGCACGACTCTTTTCATCCACCACACTTACTGTGCTTGGACTAGCGGCCAATTCAACCACATTCTGTGTGTATTTGATTTTTTTGCTCTGGGCATCATCAACCATCTTGATGATGTGGAAACCAAATTGGGTTTTTACCAAGCCTACTTGTCCTTTGGTCGCCGTTTTACAAAAATCAGCAAACTCTTTCACGTAACCACTGGCAGCAGCCCAACCCAGATCACCACCTTTGGCAGCAGATCCTTGGTCGGTTGACAACTTGGGAGCCAACTCCGCCATATTCGCACCACCCATGATCTGGGTCAATACCTCGCGGGCTTTTGTCTCGGCCATTACAGAGTCAACAATGGTTGTACCATCGGGCAAAGAACCGGAGGTAGGAATCAAAATATGAGAAGCGTGAACCATAGGAACAGTGTCCTTGGCT
>SXYY01000110.1 GCA_005788145.1 Bacteroidota bacterium | reverse complement strand
GTCGCTGCCGTGTTGGATGATTCCTTCGGTGAACAAAAACCCCAAGGCTAGGGATTCGTCGTTTCCCGGGGTGCGCATGGTAACGGATATGGGTTTTGCAACCGGTGAATCACCCAGGAGTAGTTTGATTTCGAGCGGTTCTTCTACCGCAACGAAATCGGGCTGTAGGCTCAATTTATGGCCTTCCAGTCTATGCACTTCGGTGGGGGATATGCTGAATTTGTCGCTCATTGGTCGAAGCTTCTCAGGGTTTGTAATGTTTGGATATCGGTGGGCAAGATACAAGGATTGTGGGCTTCTACAAATTGTCTGAGCGATGAATTCTCTTTCGCAAATTCCGGGACTTGCTGCAGGATTTCGGCGGGGTAGTAAGCCACGAGGGGGTCGATGAATCCGGTGATGTGGTTTTGGTAGCAGCAAATGCGGCCTTGGGTTTGTCCGACAGCCACCAACCGACCCAGCGTTTCTTCTGTCATGTTGCGGTAATCGCAGCCGAGGAGGAGGAGTCCGTTTATTGGGGCGTTGGTTTGGTTGTAGGAGGTAATTGATTGGCTGTCTGAAAACAGGGATTGGTTGTCTGAAGAATGATTCAGGTAGGAGAGGATACCACTCATGGGGCCCCGGCCGGCGTGAGCCGGCCGGTCAAACAACCCTGTAACCTTTGGATTATATCCGAATGTCAATTGTTGTTCTTCCCTGCAACTCACATACACCTCGTCACAAAATGGCAGCAGCAACTCAGCCATGTACCGATAAGCGGGCTTATCGCCCAAAGTGATCAAGGCTTTCTCGTGGCCCATTCGCCTGCTTTCACCCCCTGCCAATACCAAACCCGTAATCATCTCTGTATCTGTATCTTTTTTTGCTTTGTCCATCGCAAAAGCGATTATCGTGGTGAAAACTTCGAACCCAATATCTCGAGGCGAATCCGAATAAATCTCTTCCTAAACGAATATAGAAGTTAATATTCGTTTAGACCTCAGGCGAGCGAAATCCAAGTTTCTAATTTTGCCTTAGGAAACTTCTCACCCGAAGCGCGGCATTGTCTCTGATATCAAAATAAAAGAGATTGATGTCGCCCATGTGGTAGTTTTTGTCGGTCCAAAGCCAAGATCCGCGAAATTTCGGTTTGGTGACCCAAAGAATACCACCGTGAATTTGGGCATCGCAGATTTGGGGTAGCGCGAGATGGAATGGGCGAAGAGCGGCACCTTTGTGAAGCGCTTTGGGTGTGTAGGTTTCTGAATTGCTCCAACTGATTGGATTGATACAAATAGCCCGGGCAAGGCCTAGTTCATAATCCGGGGGAATGTATCCGCGCTCATAGGTGCACCAACTAACAAAACATCCTGTGGCACTGTCGCTTTGACATGGGGGAAGCCCAGGCAGTGAGTCTTGTGGAACCGCCATCCCCGGAATGTAGGCAGCCACAAGATTCGCCTGTAAGGGTTTATTAAGTACGAAGTCTTGGAGCAACCGTGCCGCATGTATAGTACCTTGACTGTGTGAGGCGATGATAAACGGACGACCTTGGTTGTGGTTGTCGAGGAAATACTGAAAGGCTCTTGCAACATCGCCATAAGCAGTATCCAAAGCGGCTTTTTTGTCTCCAGGGTATTGGGTGAGAAATACGGAATAATGGGCCTGGCGGTATCGTGGGACATACACTTTTCCAGCCAAGTTAAATGCAGATGCTTGAAACTGCGTTGCGCTGTTGTCGACGACACTGTTTAGTTTGGCATCGCGCAAATCATGGTTCCAAGCGTATTGTGTCTTTGGTTTATCCGTGTAAGTTGTAGGGTGGATAAAGAAAACATCGGCCTCTGCGCCATCTTGATCGTGATAATAACCGCGGGGGGACAAATCTGCAGGATCGTCCTTGCTAGGAAGTGCACTCCAATTATCGGGATTGCTGTAACAGGGCCACGGCGGGGTGGGCGATTGACTAAAGCGTGTTGGAATGAGGTAGTGTTGCGATATTGCACTATTTGGCAGCAAAACGGCGAACAAATTGACCATCAGCAGTATCACAAAGTGCATTTTCATGGATGATTGAGCCGGTCGATGGTTTGTCAATTGTAGCAAAGAGATTTTTTTCACGATGCGCGATGGATTGTGGTAGTTAAACGCTTTTCTTTCTATATTCGTTCAAAAATAACAGTATGTACACCGGTTTGGTTCATTTGCACAATTTGCTGCGTTGGGTAATCGTGATTACCCTCGTTTGGTCGCTCATCAATGCCTTCAAAGGCAAAAACGGAAAAGAAACCCTGATCATGATGATTTCATCCCATGTGATGTTGTTGGTTGGCTTGGTTCAATGGTTTGGTGGCGATTGGGGGTTGAAACAAATCAAAAGTTTGGGCATGGGTGAGGCAATGAAAAATGCTGCAGTACGCTTTTTTGCCGTGGAGCATGCGTTGATGATGATCATTGCGATAGCGTTGATCACCATCGGACATCGTTCAGCCAAAGCGGGAAAAACCAATACCAAATGGTTGTTGTTGGCTGCATTGGCCATCATTTTGATGATGATGCCGGGACCTTGGAAGAGCGATGTTGCTCTGCAGCGCGGTCTTTTTCCAGGCATGTAAAAGGGTACGCACTGACAACTTTGCTCGGATTGCCCGGGGTGGTAATTTGGCAACATTTTTGATTCTTGCAGCATCATGAAGCCTTCATTGAAATTTTCGGTTGTTTTGGCAGTGGGATTGCTCGTGCTATCCATGACATTTGGTTACATGGGTGCTTGGTTATACAACGCCAACATACTGGGTAAGCCCTCGCAAGGTCTGCGCATCGCAGGGGATGTGTCTGCGAACCATGCACAGGCGATTTCTGTGAATTCGGCCACCCCTTCCGGGTTCGAGCAAGCTTCGGCCAGTTCCACACCCGCTGTGGTGTTCATCAAAACCGTGAGCACCGTGCAATATGAAAGTCCCTTCAGTGGCCTATTTTGGGATTTTGATCCTTTTGGGTCGCGCGGACAAGCAGCCAGTACCGGCTCGGGCGTTATCGTGAGCAAAGACGGATACATCGTTACGAACAATCATGTAATTCAAGGGGCCGATAAAATTACCGTTGTGCTGAACAAACCC
>SXYY01000109.1 GCA_005788145.1 Bacteroidota bacterium | reverse complement strand
TCAGGAATAATAAGAGTTAATTTAGATTTTAAGTCAATAGTATCAAAAGAAGAAGAAAAAAACATGAATATAGAGCAAATCTACACTGGGTGTTTGGCGCAAGGTGCCTATTATATCCACAGTAAAGGTGAAGCAGTGATCATTGATCCCCTGCGTGAAGTTCAACCTTACTTGGATCGATTGGCCAAGGATGGGGTGACACTCAAATATATTTTCGAGACCCATTTCCATGCCGATTTTGTGAGCGGACATCTGGATTTGAGCAAGAAAACCGGCGCGCCGATCGTTTACGGTCCAACCGCCAATCCCGAATTTGAGTGTACCATCGCCGAAGACCGACAGGTATTTGCTGTGGGTGATATCACCATTGAGGTGTTGCATACGCCCGGACATACCATGGAAAGTACTTGCTATTTGTTGAAAGATGCGGCGGGCAATCCACACAGTTTGTTTAGTGGCGATACGCTGTTTTTGGGCGATGTTGGAAGACCGGATTTGGCGCAAAAAGCGGTGGATATGACGCAAGAGCAATTGGCGGGTATGTTGTTTGATTCATTGATGAACAAGATCATGCCATTGCCCAATGAGGTGATGGTGTATCCGGCTCACGGTGCAGGCAGTGCGTGTGGTAAGAACATGATGAAGGAAACGATGGACAGTTTGGGACATCAGAAAGAGATGAACTACGCATTGAATCAGCCCAGCAAAGAGGCCTTTATTGAGGCGGTGTTGGATGGTTTGTTGCCGCCGCCTGCTTATTTCCCGATGAATGTTGCCATGAATAAAAAGGGCTATGAGTCAGTGGATGTTGTGATGGGTAATGGCATGCGCGCTTTGGGTGTGGCTGAATTTGAAGCAGCCGCTGAAACCATGGATGCCGTTGTGTTGGATACCAGAAATCCTGCAAATTTTGCTTTGGGATTTGTGCCGCGTAGCATCAATATTGGCATCGACGGGCAGTTTGCACCTTGGGTGGGTTCTGTGATTGGGGATGTAAAGACGCCATTGTTGCTGATCACCGATGAGGGACGTGAATTGGAAACCGTAACGCGTTTAACCCGTGTGGGCTTTGATCATTTGCTGGGTCATTTGAGTGGTGGTTTTGAGCCTTGGAAGTCGGCCGGTAAGGAAGTAGATACGGTGAATCGCATCACTGCAGCCCAGTTTGCAGCGGAATTGCAGGTGGGAGAGTCCAAGGTGGTCGATGTGCGCAAGGAGAGTGAATATCGCGCAGAGCACGTGGATGAGGCATACAACAAACCCCTTGATTTTATCAACGATTGGTTTGCTGAGGTGGCCAATGAAGAAGCCTTTTACATGCATTGTGCCGGTGGATATCGCAGCATGATTGCGGCTTCCATTTTGAAGGCCCGCGGCATTCATAATTTCAAAGAAGTGGAGGGCGGCTTTGGCGCGATTGCCAAAACGGAAGTGCCCAAAACCGATTTTGTTTGTCAGAGCAAATTGCAAAAAACATAAGAATGATGGAACTAATATCACAGCCTTGGCCATGGTATGTGGCGGGGATCTTTATCGGACTAACCGTGCCAGCCCTGTTGTTGATGGGCAATAAGACTTTTGGCATTTCAAGTTCACTCAGACACATTTGCGCCGCGTGTATTCCGGCAAAAATTCCTTTTTTCAATTACGATTGGAAGAAAGAATCCTGGAATTTGTATTTCGTGGTTGGAACATTGTTGGGCGGATTTTTGGCTTCGCAGTTTTTGTCGAATCCGGAGGATATGGTGATTGCGGATGCAACCAAAGCCCATTTGCAGAAGCACGGGGTCATTGATTTTTCGGGAATGATGCCTTCGGATGTTTTCAGTTGGGAAGCATTGCTTTCAGTGAGAGGTCTCGTATTTACCGTATTGGGTGGCTTTTTGGTCGGATTTGGTACCCGTTGGGCCGGTGGATGCACCAGCGGACATGCGATTATGGGTTTGAGTAATTTGCAATGGCCATCCTTGGTGGCTACTTGTTGTTTTATGGTGGGCGGAATCTTGATGACATGGTTCGGCATTCCGTTTTTGTTGTCTTTATAATGAATTGAGTTATGACAAAACATTCAGATCAAATGGTAGAATCAGGCACGGCCTGTGTGAACGAGTCCGCGGTTGTGAAGCCATGGTATAGCAATTTGAAGTACTTGGCACTGGGGGTGATTTTCGGAATTGTGTTTGTGAAGGCCGAGATTATCAGCTGGTTTCGCATTCAAGAGATGTTCCGTTTCGAGAGTTTTCACATGTACGGTGTGATTGGTACGGCGGTGGTGGTGGGGATGATTTCGGTACAGATCATCAAGGCGAGGAAGGCTAAGTCATTTGAGGGCGAACCCGTAGTGATTCACGACAAAGAATTCAACAAAGGACAAATTTATGGCGGTTTGATTTTCGGATTGGGCTGGGCGATAACGGGCGCATGTCCGGGTCCTCTGTTTGTGCAAATTGGAGCGGGTTTCACGGTGGTGATTGTGACCTTCTTGAGTGCCATTTTTGGTACTTGGGTTTACGGAAAGTACAGGGATCATTTGCCTCATTAAGCATCGAATATGAGAATGAATAAATCAAATAAGTTGGCGGTATTGGCTTCGGGCTTGTTGTTTTTGGCCTCTTGTGGTGGTGCGACAAAAGTGGCTGATTCAGCGGCTTCTGGGTTGCAAACTGCGGCGGTGCAAGAACAGGGCACGGTGCCCCAGCCGAAGGCTGGGGGAACCATCTTTGTGGATGTTCGTACGGTTGAGGAGTGGAACAATGATGGACATGCCAATTGCTCCATAAATATCCCGCTCGACCAATTGGAAGCCCGCATGGGGGAATTGAAAAAAGACCAAAAAGTAGTCTTGGTTTGCCGAAGTGGTAAACGCGCCGGAACGGCCAAAGAACTGCTTGAAGGAGCCGGGTTTACCCAAGTGGAAAACAGCGGCGCTTGGCAAAATATCACGTGTCAATAAACACAAACAAACACCGAGGAACTGGCGTTATCCCAACAGCGGGTAGCGCCACAACTTCCATTTGTGGAGCCTGAATCGCACAGAAACAGCCAAGCAACCCAAGCCATAAACCGCACTGTTGCTGAGGTTGATGGAACTGGCCTCGGCAAAGTATTTGGTTGGACAGCTAACCTCGCCAATTTTGTAACCCTTGTTCACACATTGGGCCATGATCTGATTGTCGAAAAGGAAGTTGTCTGAGTTCATATCCCATCGAATCGATTCCAAACCTTCGCGAGAAAAGGCCCTGTACCCAGTAGGGTATTCCGATAATTTTTGGTCAATCAAGATGTTTTGCGCCAACGTGAGAATGCGGTTGGCAAT
>SXYY01000108.1 GCA_005788145.1 Bacteroidota bacterium | reverse complement strand
TGGTACTGGCCCTATTCACGATATCAACATGTCCCACCGTAATGGGATCAAACGTTCCTGGGAAAACGGCTATGTTGCTCATTGTTTGGCGAATATAGTCATTGTGGTACTTCCGTATTCTTTTTTTAGCAATTCTTGTTCTGCAAAAACAAGTTGGGGCTTATGCTCAATGATGATCCATCCGTCCGTGGCGAGCAAGGGTGTAAGGATTTGATGCAGCCCCTGAATGTTGGGCATGCCATATGGAGGGTCTGCGAAAATGATGTCGAATGGGCCAATTGGATGGGCTACATCACCCTGAAATCTGTTCTTGATTATGGTGGCTTCGGGAGTGAGTGCGTTGCCGGTGGCTATAAACCAATTCTGGAGTTGCCAATCTTTGGCGATGCTTTTTTGATGGGCGATGTTTTTTTTGTCGAGGTCGATACTGTAAACCGCTCCTGCCTCACGAGAGAGGAATTCCAAGGCAATGATTCCCGACCCAGAGAACAAGTCAAGCACCCGACACCGACCGATGCCTTTTTGGTGTTCCAATGAATTAAATAGCGATTCTCTTACCCTATCGGTTGAGGGTCTCACATGATTGGCAAAATTGGCAGGAATGATTCTGCCTTTTAGATCTCCTCCTGTGACACGCATGTTGCCAATTTGATCAATGGGGTTACAATGTGCATTAATGGTGCCGGTGTTTGGCTAATCCATGGCAGTTGGGGCGATTTGATCTCAGCTTGGGGAATGAATTTTTGGAATAATTGAGCCGTGGTATTTTGCTGTGCTTCATCGCACAAGGCATACAGACCCAATTGTTGGGGAGTGAGTTTGTCCTCGTGGAAAGGCAAAAGAGCGTAATAAAGATGCTCTTGCGTGTTGGTGCTTTGAAAGCGATTTGCGAATATGAGTTCACCATTGCGATACGCAAATACGATCGCTGTTTGTTCGTGAAACCAAAGTACACTTACGCATTCCTTGTGGTTTGCATAGGTATTTGATAAAGCAAACAATCCCTCTGCAATGTGATACTTTGCTGTTTCCGTTTCCAACGGTTGGTGAAGCGCACTGGGTTGAAAAGCCAAGGTGGTAGAAGGGTTGATGTTCCGTTTTGAGCAAGGGTGAAATCCAGCTACCGGTGCATCTGCAAAAGCCTTCGGTAATAGTTGAATGTTCCCATGGATATCGACCCAGTTGACACCCTGTTTTAAATTGGTTGGGTGCTTAACAATTTCATAGGAAAGAGGTTGACCTCTATCATTGATTGATAGGTAGTGAACGATGTCGTTGTGATACATGCCCAACAGTTTATGGACAGCCCCGTTGTGTTGGGTTTGATGGTACCAAAATGTATTCACGCTACAAAGTTACAAGAAAAGGAGGGCGGTTTATCGTTAGAAATCCGTTCCTACGCTTACCCGCATTCTAAATTGTACGAAGGAGCCATCGTTTTGGACGGCATTTACCCAAATGGGAAAATCAACTCGAAGATTAATGGGTTTTGCCGCACGCATGGCTTTGTTTTTAGTCAAGTTGGACCAGTTTCTAAGGTTGACACTTGCGCCGAAACCCGCATCGGCAAGTAATCGGCTGTATACTTGATGCGTGACGAGTTCTTTCTGATCATTTAAAATGCTGAGTGGCTGTCCGATAACACCTCCATCCCCAAACAAGTATGGATTGATACCAAGCATTTTAACTTTTGGGACCCAGCGAAAAAATGGTGTTAGATCAAGGGCGGCATTGATGCCCAGTCCTTGATTCCCCCTAAAGAATGCGAGGGTGGTATCGTTTCCATTGGCTTGCTTTATGGTCTTGGGTGCGCTGTAGCCGTTAAATCCCCGCAAGTTGAGTCCGCCGTTGACTTGAATGGTGCTCCATTGGGCGCTGCTATTTTTGAGGTTATACATACCAAAATCGCGGTAGATATCTTGTTGGAATGCGTCTTCGGGGTTGGCAGAGGCCAGATACAGAACCGATTCGGGTGTTGGGTTGTTGCCTCCACCATAATAGGCTAGAGATCGAAGGCGTAGCAGTGTTTTGCCAATGGGTTGGAAGTGTTTCCATTCAAGTTGAACGAAGCCGTATTGTGATTTACTCCATGGCGAAGGCATCCGCATATCGAATCGCACAGAACCTGATCTGCTCCAACCACTGTACCCTTGTTTTATGTATAGGTTTAGGTGTGCTTGCGCTAAATAACTCCATTGGTTGGCCGTTGAAAGAAATCCATCCAATTGATCTCTTTGAGGAAAATAAGGGTCGCGACCGGATGCCTGGCTATTAATCCAGGGGTTATAGAGAGGGTGATCTATGTTGTATTGAAGGCGATGGTAGCGCTGCATGGATTTTCCATACAGGCCGTATTCGGTTTTGCCGAGTTGGTTGAACCAGCCCATTTCGTGGGTGTTGATTTCGTTGTAGAGGAGGGATTGGTAGTAGTAGGTGCCACCGCCGCGGGTTTGGTGTTTGAATTCAGCTTGGTACTGCAATTGTTGGGTGGGGGTATAACGCGATTCTAGGCCGGTTGCGTACCATAGACCGAGCATGAATTGCTTTTTCCGTCCGGCATACTGTCCGCTCGCTTGCGCTCCCAGCAGCACGCCGGACGCCACATTGTATCTCACGGCGGGCCGGATGAGTCCTTGGTAAACACCCAAGTAGTTGGTATTTTCTCCGTTGCCGAGGTCGAGCTGCCACTCACTGCGTTTCTTCCAGACGTTGTTGACGCGGTTGATATCGGCCAGTCGGCCGCTGCGATCCAACCATACTTGTTTTACTTTACCGTCTATCGGCATTTCGATGTCGAAGGTGTAGGTGGGACGGAGTCTGTCCCAGCCAATCCAGGGTTTGAGGTTGTAGCGACCGGGTTTTTGGTATTGGCTTACGGGGATGGTTACGGCGTACAAGATATCGGATTGTGAAACATTGCGGTTGCTGTTTCTGTTGGTATTGACTGTGCTTTGTGTGGTGTTTGGTGAGATGAGGAAGTCGAGGTCTACAGGCATCACCATTTTGCCATGGCGTTGCAGGGTAACGCGGTAGTAATTGGCTTGTTTGAGGGGGGTGATTCGTTTTATGCTGTAATCGGCTGCTTTGTTGGTCTGAAACCACTGATCGAAGAAGGCATTGAGATCGGTTTGGGTACTTTGTATGATAGAATTCCTAAAATCCTCAATATACGGGTGACAGAATTTCCATTGTTCTACATAGTTTTTCATGGCTTGTAGAAAGACAGAGTCGCCCAAATAGTACTGCAAGTTGTAAAGCATGGAGGCGGTTTTGTAGTACACGTGTTTGTAACCACCGCCATGTCCTGTGGCCGAATGAAAATCGTTGGAATGGGTTTCTAGGATTTCATCGGTACCATCGATAGCATCTTCCATATAGCCAGCGAAGGCGCGTTTGAGTTCGGGCTGAGATTCTTTGGTGAGTTTGCGCATGCACCAGGCGGTGAGGAATTGGGTAAAGCCTTCATCCAGGGCGGCGCGATAGGTTTCGTTGGATCCCACCATGCCGAAGAACCAGTTGTGGCCAACTTCGTGCGCGATGAGACTTTGGTGGCTGGGGTAGTATCCGCCATCGAGGGTAATCATGGGGTATTCCATGCCATCCGCGGCATCGGCGCAAACAATTTTTGGGTAGTTGTACATACCAAAATCGCGGCTATAGGTGGCGATGACTTTGGCGGTGAATTGGGCGGTTTGTTGCCATCCGGCGGCGTTGTTTTCTTGGGCGATGGCGATGCATTGTACGCCGTTCCATGTGGTTTCACCAATCCGGTAAGTAGGGTCGGCGGTCCATGCGAAGTCGTGTACATTCACGGCCTGATAGTGCCAAGTTTTGTATGTGCCATCGGGCTGAACAATCACCGAGGGCTGCGAGCCGATGGGTTTGTCTTTGAAATTGGCGATGTCGAGTTGTTTTCTCAAGGCCATGGGCATGACTTCGTCTTTGTTGACCAGGGTGCCGGTGGCTTCGGCGATGTAGTGGTTGGGCAAGGTGAGGGATACGTCGAAGTATCCGTAATCGCCATAGAATTCCTTTTCAACGTGTTGGTCGGTTTCCCAAGTAAACTTGCGGTCGTAGACGCAGATTCTGGGATACCAATGTACGCCGTTGAAGTGTTTGTATCCGTGGTGGTCGTATACCTTCATGCGACGACGGATGCTGCCGCGGTCGAAGTAGGTGGTGAAGTTGATTTGGAAAGTAATCTGCTCCCCGGGTTTGAGGGGGGTGGGTAGTTTGATTTTGAGGAGGGTATTTTGGATTTCGAAGGCGATGTTTTGGGATTCTCGGGGTTCGTCTTTGATGGGGGTTTCTTCGGGGTTGATTTTGATGTTGTGGATGACGGTGCCCAGTTTTTGCGATTCATACTGTCCGTAGGTGACCTTGGCGCGATTTTGCTTGTAAAGTTCATCGGTAAGCGACCCGGGCTGCACGGCATTTTGGTATAGGTGAAAATAGGCTTCGGTGAGGGTATTGGGTGAGTTGTTGGTATAGACGAGGGTTTCTTGCCCATTGATGATTTCGGCGTTGTCGTTTAGTATGGCTTTGATGGTATAGTGCACATCCTGTTGCCAATAGCCTTCATAGGGTTTTTTGTTTTTCCAGTAGTGGGGATTGTTGGGCGATTGGTATGGGTTGGTTGGATTTTGGGCTGCGGACTGACTAATGGGATATTGGGCGATCGAGGCTTTGGAGTAAAAAGCAGAGCCAATGAGGATGGCTAATGCATATCCGAAGGAGTGGCGGGTCGACATAGAACGAAGTTAGCGATTGAAAGGTAGATCGGGGCAATTGAAAACAAAAAAGGCTGCCCATTGGCAGCCTTTTTTGTTCTATGCAATTAATAATCTTAGTAACTCAATTTAAAGTCTACGCGACGGTTTTTCGCTTTGCCTGCAGGTGTAGCATTGTCGGCGATAGGCATCTCTTGACCATAACCAAATGCAGTCATGCGGGCTTCAGCAACACCACCAGCTGCCAAGTAACGCTTTACAGCGTTGGCACGGTCTTGACTCAATATTTTGTTGGCTTCAGGGGTTCCGTTGTTATCGGTGTGTCCTTGAATTTCAACACTTGCTCCTGGGTAGGTATTCAACAAGGTAGCCAAATCATCCAAGCTCTTGAATGAACCCGCAGTGATTACTGCTTTGCCGTTTTCGAAATTGATGCCTTTAGCAGCCAAGTTGATTTTTTGAACCACTTCTTTTTTGATTTCAGGGCAACCTTTGCTTGCAACGGTTCCAGCTACATCAGGACATTTGTCAACGTTGTTGAAGACACCATCACCGTCTGTATCGGGACAACCTTCACCAGCGATTGCACCGGCAATATTTGGACATTTGTCTTTGCGATCTTCTACGCCGTCACCATCGGTATCGGGGCAACCACCGAATGCAGGTAAACCAGCAATGGTAGGACAGCCGTCTTCCTTATCAGAAACACCATCACCGTCAGTGTCAGGGCAACCATTGAATTTGGCAATACCCGCGATGTTTGGACATGCGTCCACTTTGTCTTGGATACCATCGGCATCTGAATCAGGGCAACCACCGAATTCGGCAGGACCTGCAACATCAGGACATTTGTCATCAGCATCCAAAATGCCATCTTTATCAGTATCTGCAGGACAACCTACGCTGTCAACATAACGACGGTATTTGGCTTCGGTATTCTTACACAAATCGTATTTGTCTGGAACACCATCTTCGTCTTTGTCTTTGGGTGCTTTGGGCGATGATCCCATTCCTTCACCTACAGCCATGGTCAAAGACAAGGCATGCAACGCATACATGTCATTTGTACGCCACAACTGGTGCTTGTAGATATTGTGTACTGGATCAGGGTAGGATTGTGTAGCACCATCCCAAATATCAGACATGGTATAAGTAGCGGTAAAGCTATAACGCAAACCAATTCTTTCTGTAATGTAGAAGTTGATACCAAATGCACCTTGAACGGCGGCGTTCAATTCTGTGATGGCAGGCTTCTTGGTGAGATCGTAGTAGAACTCGTCTTGTACATAAGGGTGTGGACCCCAAGTGATTTTACTGTGCGCATAAAAACCACCCAAACCCGCTTGGAAATAAGGAGCAATCTTGGCATCCTCAGATAGAATGCTACCATTATTCAGTTTAAAACGGGCACCAACAGTAAGGTCAGCAACGTTTGCACGGAAAGATTGGTACATGTATTCTGGACGCAAGTTCCATCCTTCCCACTTACGGGCATAACCGACATCACCGGTTGATAAATTGGCAACCAAATCCAGGGCAGGACTTACATAGTAACCGAAATTGATTTGAACAGCTTGGTAGTCGGGTCTGCGGGCAAATCCCAAAGACGAGCCAAGGTCACCCATATACTCGTGGAGACCGCCACCAATTTCTAGGGAGTGGGATCCGGGCGATTGGGCTTGCGCAGGCACCGAACACAAAGTGGCTAGTGCTGCAAAAACGGTTGATTTGAAGTAGTTTTTTTGCATAGATATTCCGTTAGAATAGGGTTATAGTAGTTGACAAATATAGGAAATGAGGGGTTAAAAAAAACTTTTTTCACAAATTTTACCCATTTTTTATTCCCATAATTGTGCGGGCTAAAAAAAACTCGTGCAATTGCCTCAGTTATATACCGTCACTGCGTTACCATTTCGTTGAATTTGGTAGCGGGCAAGTCGACCTCGGGCTTCGCCTTCCAATGGAAATCCATTGTAAGAATATTTTGAACTACAGCAGGGTTGAAACCCCGTAGAGGTGGGGGTTCCGCATTGTAATTGGATATTTATGGAATCGGCCCAAACCCTTGCGCAGGCAGACAAAGGTTCAAATGCACAACCGCGTTCAAAAGCAAACCAATTGTCTTCATAGTCGTGAATCACCAAAACACCTTTTACACCACCGTCAAAATATGCATGACTGCCGGGATTGGCGAGGTGCATGTAAGCGGGTAAATTGAGATCGATATTGATGTTTACAGGCCCTGTAGGAATCTGTTCTGTGGTTTGATTGGTATCGTCGCATGCAATCAATGATAGCAAGCCAGCGGAAGCAACAATCAAGAGGTAGAACAGTCCACGTTTCATCGATGGGTTGAATTATTCGTATTTGTAAAAGCCCTGTTTGGTTTTCTTGCCGTGGTGTCCGGCTTCTACTTTTTGTTGTTGGATGCGATTGGGTCGGAACTTTGGATCGTAGTGAAACTGTTGGAACATGGAACTTGTAACGCTAAAGTTGGTATCCACACCAATTAAATCCATGAGTCGAAATGGACCCATTTTAAAGCCGCTGCTTTCCATGAGTCTATCGATGCTCTCAAAGGACGCGGTATTTTCTTCAAGGGCTTTTAAACTTTCAACATAGTAATGTCTGGCCACGCGATTTACGATAAATCCGGGTGCATCTGCAGCATAAACAGTTGTTTTTCCAAGTGATTGAGACCAAGCAAAGGCCTTCTCCGCAACAGAAGGGTCCGTGGCCACACCCTTGATTACCTCTACCAACTTCATGATATGGGCGGGGTTGAAAAAATGCACACCGACCACTCTTTCGGGGTGTTTGAGCACTGCCGCAATTTGCGTGATGGGAATACTGGAAGTGTTGGTGGCGAAGATTGTTTCGGGGCGATTAATGGTTTCCAGAAAGCCAAACAATTCCCGCTTAATGGACAGTTGCTCCAACACTGCTTCAATGATAAAATCTGCAACCAAAGTTGCTCGGTCCGGTGTGGTACTCAAAAGCGACAAAGCTTGGGTTGCTTTTTCCGTCGTGGTTTTCCCTTTTGCGACGGCTACATCGAATTGTGAGTGTATGTATGCAAGCCCTTTTTCCAAAGCTCCCGGATGTACATCGAACAAAACGGTTGGATATCCGGCTTGAATGCTACACAGGGCGATACCTGATCCCATTACACCGGCGCCAATGACTGCCACTTTCATCATAATTTCAAAGTTAGGGAATCGATTTTGGAAGTTAACGCCCCTGAAGCCAGCTTTGGGGATTTTGTTTCTCTTGGCCATGCCACACCTGGAATTGCAGGACCGCTTTGCCATCTTCGTCGGTCATCACCTTGCCAATGTGTTGGTTCATGCGAATGACTTGTCCTTTTTCGACCAGTACGACGGAAAGGTGGGAGTAAACGGTGAAGAAATCGCCATGATTGACAAGCACTGCTTGACCTTGCCCGGGAATATTGAGGATTGCGCTGACGGTACCTTCAAAAACGGCACTTGCCAACGAACCCTTTGGGGATGTGATGTCTACGCCATTATTCACGGTGGTAATGCCCTCGAGATCAGGATGTTCATGGACGCCAAATGTTTGAGAAACAAATCCGCGCTCTACGGGCCAAGGTAGGTTGCCTTTGTTTTTTGAGAAAGCCCCGCCAATGGCTTTGGCTTGTGGCGATAACAGGTTTTCTTTTCCCGCAGCGGAACCTGTACTGCCCGATCTTGCTTTGGCAGCGGAGGTAGCGGCCCTCGCTTTGCGTTTGCGCTCAGCTTCTATTTCTCTTGCAATCAAACGACTGATTTCATTGTTCAAACGGGCGATGGCTTTTTCGTTTTGACGGATTCGGTCGCGGAGCTCTTCCTCTCTGCCCGAAAGCTCCTTCACGAGGGTTTGTTTTGCCTGTTTATCAGTTTCAAGTTCTTTTGATTCCTTTTCGTTTTCTCCCATCAGGACCGATTTTTCCTGTTTTACATTTTCGAGCTGACTAATGGTTTTTCCCAACGATTTGGATTGTGCCATGATGGCACTGATTTGGTGTCTGCGGTATCTAGAGATTTTGCGCAAGTACTTCCATCGCCGCATGGCTTGAGATATGGACTTTGACGAGAAAACAAAGGCGATTTCCCGACCGCTTTTGCGCGTTTTATAAGCCTTGATGATGGTCTTTCTCAGCTTGAGTTGTTGGGCATCGTGCTCCTTACTCAAACTGTCGAGGTATTTTTGTTTCTGTCCTAGCTCATAGTTCACTGAGCGAATTTCCATGCCCAAGTTTTTAATAACCACCTGTCGCTGTTGGATAATTTGGTTCAGCGAATTCAGTTTGTCGAGCGTAACGGTTTTCTCTTTTTGTGTGCTGGTGAGGGCCTTTTTTTGTTCGGCGATCACGCGCTGCATCTTCTTGCGTTTGGCTTCCAATTGTTTTCGTGATTGGGCTTCTCCGGTGCTTGGAAACAGGGAGGCTATCAAGAGCAATATGAAGGCTAGGGTGCGCAAATGGTTATTTCGATGGCAGGGGTTGCAATTTGTAGGAGTCGTCTATTTTAAACGGATACGAAGGTATCGCATCATAGCGTGCGGTTGTCAACGCCAAATCCACTTGTGCAGTTTGTTGTGCAGTTGTGGTTGTTATTTTCAGTTCCATGGGGAGGGTGGTGAAGGCTCCGTTCGATTCCTTCGACACATCGAGCCACTGATTGTGCTCTAAAGTTGCTTTGTCTTTGGCATTGTTGGGGCTGCTGATCTCAGTGATGCGCAATTGAGAATATCCTTCATTGTCCAGTTTGGTTTGAGGGGTTTGCCCCGGATAACCATAGTATGATTTGATGAGGAGTGGCTCCACCATCGTTGTGTAGTAAACGTAATTTGCCGACGCGTCTTTGTGAATGTTTCCGGCGTTGCATGTGTCAACCAAAGGCTGCCCGGTGAATAGGTTTTGGATTTGCTTAACACCAATTGGCATGGATAAGTATTGGCTAGCATATGCCACGGGTACCACATAATATTCTTTGTGGTAAATATCGGCCAAGTGCAGTGTATCGCGCAGCAGCACCCCTTTCGCCACTTGAATTTGGATGCCCATATTTGCACTGATGGTGAACCAAACGATGGAGTCTCGTTTCATGCGCAAATTAATGGTAGCGGGTATGACTTGATCGCCCGATTTCACTGTCATTTCATATCGACCACTGAAGTAGGTCCAGTGGTTATCTTGAGGCAAACGATTGTTGTCGATGGCGGATATTTGGGCTTGACTGAGGGTATGGGTGCCCAAAATGGCTATGAGTGTAAGGAGTTGCTTCATTGGGGGAGTCTTGATTTATTTCTGTATAGATGGGGTTTTCAAATCCTGTGCCATTTGTTTCCAGCGGGTCAGGTATTGGACGGAATGGGCTTGATCGGCGATGGAAATGGCGAGGGGGAGGTCGTTGGGAGAGAGTCCTTCCCGCTGATGAAGGTCGATCCAGAGATTCAATGCTGCTTCGGTTTCGGGCAGTTTGGGGTTGCCGAAATTGGGGTGTTGTTGTGCTTGGTGCGAGGCGATGCGGGCACTGATTCTCAGGTATTGGTTGAGGATGAAGGGGTCGGTTTCCACTTGGCTGTTGGTGGTTTCTGCTTGGGCGAGTTCCCATTGGTTGTTGTAGGCGTGGGAAAAAGCGTTGACCAGGTTGTGGGCAGAAAATATTGGGGCGACGGACTCCAGGGAGTCGGCCCACATGTGAGCCTCTTGGAAGCGGTTCATTTCAAATGACAGCGCCAAGAATTTACGGTATTTGTTGGTGGTTGATAGAACGGGTTGTTGGGCGGTTGGGTTGTTTTTGCGGGCGTTGATGTCTTGAATTTGCAGGTGATCGATGGCCATTTGCCGGAATTGCTGCAATTTTTCAGTGTTGCCCAAATGGGTCTCCCAGGTATCGCAGAAGGTGAGCAGGGCCTTGGCGTGGTTGGTACCATCTGACCCTTTCAAGGATTGAGATAGGGCAATGGCGGTAAAATGATGAAACGTGAATGAATGGGGGTCAAGGGTGCAAAGCAATTGTAGTGTTGTTGCTGCTTTTTGCGGACGTCCATGGTTGTATTCGAGGGTCGCCTTCAAATAGAGCAGGTCGATGTGATTGGGCTGTAAACCCAGTCCCATTTCTACATAGTAAAGTGCTTGAATGACATCAGGTTTGTGCGTTTGCACGATATTTTTGGCATCTGCAAAGGTGTACTCCGACGATTTCAACTGGGCCAAACGGTGATAGGTTCCTACCAAATACTGCTTTGTTTGAGGATTGGAAAAACTATCAATGATGCGCAAAAAGGCTTCTTGGGCCCCTCGATAGTTTTCCCCTTGATAAAGGGCTTCGGCGGCGTAATAAGCTGTTTTTAGCGAAGGTGGTGCGTACGGAACATTGATGGTTTCTAGATCATTGACCAATCCATCCAATTGAAAATCTACAGGGGATTGTGCGTTGCGTTGTTGTGCGCTAACGAAGGGAGTCTGAACGAAAAACATCGCACAGATTACGACCCAAACAAGGTTAGTGTGAATGTGAAAAACGGAGGTTGAGATTATCCGATGCTGCTGTAGTCGCCCAAACTGTATTCTTGGGAGTCCGCTCCAAAACCGTTCACCACAATGTGGTTGCCGATGAGTGAGTCGTGGCAATTGAATTGGTTGAGTGAACATTGTTCTTGCACGATGCTATTGGTGATGGTACAATTTTCAATCGATGAGTTGCTGCCGATAGAAGTATGCGGACCGATCACGCAGTTTTTCAAAGATACATTTTCGCCGATAAAACAAGGTTCGTGAATGGTTACACTTTCATCGAATCGAGCGGCTGTGCCAACGAATTCGCGGGCTTTGTTGACCAACACGCGTTGGTTGGTGTACACGGTGGCGGCGTAGTTGCCACAATCGAGCCATTCATCGACCGCACCGGGGACAAACTGCATGCCTTTGGATTTCATGTTTTCCATGGCATTGGTGAGTTGATATTCCCCTTTTTCGCGGATGTTGTTGTCGATGAGGTATTGAATTTCTGACTCCAATGTTTCACCACTCTTGAAGTAGTAAATACCAATGATGGCTAAGTCTGATACAAACTCAGTGGGTTTTTCAACGAAGTCTGTGATAATGTTGTTTTCGTCAAATTTCACCACACCAAAAGAACTTGGATTGGCTACTTTGTGTACCCAAATTACGCCATCTTTTGATTTATCGAGGTTAAATTCGGTGCGGAAGAGGGTATCAGCAAATGCAACAATTACATCACCTTTGAGACATTCACGGGCACACAGAATGGCATGACCCGTACCTTCTGCAACATCTTGGTAAAAGATTTTTCCTCTGGCACCAACGCTCTCGGCAATTTGAAGCAATTCGGATTCAACGGCATCACCAAACCTGCCTACGACGAAACCAATTTCATCGATGGATTCCCCACAAACGGCTACGATATCGGTAATTAACCAATGAACGATGGATTTGCCAGCAACTTTTATGAGGGGTTTTGGGGTAGTGAGTGTATGTGGGCGCATGCGCTTGCCCATGCCGGCCATTGGGATGATGAGTTTCATGAGGGGGTAATGTACTTAAACAGAGCTAAAAATTCGTGCAAAGGTAAGGATTCCAAATGAATTGGATGTTAGGGCTGGGTTAAACCGGTGCTACCATATCCTCCAGCGCCTCGTGCTGTATCATTGATTGATTGTGTTTCGATCCACTGTACAGTGGCATGTTGGGCGATGACCATTTGGGCGATGCGCTCTCCATGTTGAATGTTGAATGGTTCTTGTCCGTGATTGATCAGAAGCACTTTGATTTCGCCACGGTAGTCGGCATCAATGGTTCCAGGGCTGTTGAGGACGGTGATACCATGTTTCAGTGCAAGGCCGCTTCGCGGCCTTACTTGCGCTTCATACCCTTCGGGTAATTCAATGAATAAACCTGTGGGTACCAATGCCCGCTCTCCAGGCGTTAACACAATGGAATCGTCGAGATTTGCATGCAAGTCCATCCCAGCGCTCAATGCTGTTTGGTATTTGGGCAGCGGGTTTTTGGATTGATTGATAATATTAACTTGAAGCATGGTGTTTTTTCAGAGAGGTTTCTATTCCGTAGATCATCGCCCCGTAAAGCAAAGGCAGCAGGAAATAGCAATTGTGCGACAGGGTTGGAAAATAAATGGGCAAACAGACCACCGGCACAATGGCCAAGGTTAATACCCCTAAAATTAATGAAACCTGGTATGGAATGGGGTAGTTTTTTTGTCCGAAAGCATAGCCCAAAATCACCAAGGTTGCATACGCCGCCAAGGTGGTGTAAGCAGAGGCCACGAAGCCGTATTGGGGTATGAACAAATAATTACCCACCAATGTGACCAATGCACCTACTGCCGCAATGAGACCGCCCATTTTGGTTTGTCCCGATAATTTGAACCATATACTTAGGTTGTAATACAATCCCAAGCAGACATTGGCACCGAGCAATACTGGGATGATCGATAGCCCCCGTGCATTGGTGTAATACGTTGGATTTTGCATCAACAGGGGAGCAATCCATGGCATGAAAACCATGGTAAGCAGATAAATCCCACCTGTGGCATAAACAAACATGCGCATGACATATGCATAGGTTTCTTTGGCGTCGGCATCACCACTTTTGCTAAAAAAAAAGGGTTCTGCAGCAAATCGAAAAGCTTGTACAAATAAGGTGAGCACCAAACTCAGCTTGTAGAAAGCATTGTACATGCCTGTTTCGGCATCGGCAATGTTTGCAGGCAGCAGATTCTTTAATAGCAAGCGATCCAATGTTTCGTTGATCATTCCTGCTAAACCCACCACAATCAAAGGCAACGAATACCGCAACATTCGTTTGATCAGGGCTACGTCAAATCCTTCTTTCAGTTGGGTGAAGGTTCGCGACAACAGGGGAAGGGTAATGGCCGAGGCCAACAGATTGCTGATGAAAATATTGGCAATCATATTCTCTGGCTGGGCTTGTGCGAGACCCCAAGTGGCAAAAGCCTGCCAAGTGGATCCCGAAAACTGATCCGCAGAAAATGCCATGCCCAAAAATGTACTATCGTGTTGAATCAAGCACGCACCAAAAGCGGGGGCTATCACCAACAAAAACAGATTTGCAAGTATGTTTACAACAATGTTTGTGAGACGAATCCAAGCGAAAGTCCACGGTTTTTCTTGCTGTCTTAACCATGCAAAACCCAAGGCAGAAATTGCATCGGCAGCTAAGATGTAAACGAGATATTCAATCAAGGCGGGGTATTGGGGGTAACCCATCCAATCCATGATTTGCGGCCCCATCCAGCGGGCGAGCAATATAGCGGCAAATCCAGTGAATACGAGGGTATATGTGGCCGTAGCGAATACTCTGGCAGGTTGCTGTGTTTGTTTGGAAAAGTTAAAAAAGGCAGTTTCTAGACCCAGTGCGAAAAAAATCGCCAAGAAACTGGCATAGGTGAACATGACACTCACAACACCGTACTCGGCAGGGGTGAATTTGCTCAGGTAAAGCGGTACCAGTGCGT
The DNA here is from genome assembly GCA_005788145.1 of Bacteroidota bacterium. Taxonomy (GTDB): domain Bacteria; phylum Bacteroidota; class Bacteroidia; order NS11-12g; family UBA955; genus UBA955. The sequence continues at coordinate 3,243 of SXYY01000108.1, read as the reverse complement.
AATTGAGAAATCTACCCAACATCGTACTAAGTCCATAGACAGCAGTTTGGGAAGTAAGTTTTTTCAATACGCTCATAGTGCGAAGATAGGAAAGTTGTTTGGGAGCTACATCGTGCGATCGGGTGATGCTTGGTTGTGTTCGTTCAATGCATCCGCTTGCTGATATTGTTGAAAATAGGCTTGGGTGAGCGGACCTAAATGAAAGAGTAGATCGAGTGCGCTAAGAGGGGTTCTGAAGCCGTATCGGGTGTCAAAAACTTGGGCGTAAGAAATGATTTCGAGTTTGTCCGCGTGCTGTTGATATGGGCTGAGTAGTTGATGTGCGATGAGTGATTGTTGCGCTTTGGGTATTTCTACATATTCCGGCGAGGCAGTAATGTTCAAGTTGTTAAAAAGTAGCTTGTTACAACCGTCAATAAGCGTTTCCATGGTTTCGGGTTGCTCATCCAACAATGCCCAAAATCGATAGTCGTAATATTCGAAAAATGGCGATTTGCCGTAGGCTGTTTGCCAAGCCTGTTTGTGGTCTTTTACCCATTTTTCGCTGTAGTTAATGCGCACTGTTGGCAAAGGCAGGTTGCGGTCTTCGTGGAATACGGGAACCGTGAGCGGTTGGATGCCGTTCGGACCTCCAATGGCATATCGGTTGAGACCGTTTTGTTTCAAAAAGGGTGCATTCTTGAGGATGGGATACTGATTTTGTTGGTGTCCCGTAACAAACCATCGCACATCGGGAAGCAGGCAATAAGGCAGATAATTCATGATGGATGGAATACAGTTACAGGCAAGGGGTCTGCACAACGGCTCAGCAGGGTTGATAATGTGGTTTTGAACACGGGATGCATGTATGTTGGCGCGATTTCTGCCAAAGGTTGTAGCACAAATCTGCGGTCTTGCATGTGTGGATGCGGAATTTGAAGTGCCTCAGTGGTTTTTATTATATTGTTATATAGCAATATATCTATGTCAATACTTCGGGGTCCCCATTTGATTTCGCGTCGTCGTCCGAGTTGTTTTTCAATTTCCAAACACTTATCCAGCAACATTTTGGGAGTGAATGGGGTCTGCAAAATCACGGCCTGATTGAGAAAATGGGGCTGATCTGTGTTCCCCCATGCTGCGGTTTCATAGAGCGATGAACATTTGATGATCTTTCCCACCTGTTGCGACAACAACATTTGCGCTTTTCCAATATACGCCAGTCGGTTTCCCATGTTGCCCCCTAACCCTACCGCCACCCAATTTTCGATGTTCATGATGGATGCGAAGATAAATACACATTTCGGAAGGATTAGAACCCCTATTTTTGTACATCTATGAAATCGGTATTTTCCTTGATGGTTTGTGCACTTTGTGCATTGGTTTCTTTCGCTCAAGATGCAGTAATAGGTATCAATACCGCCACCACTGCGCGTTGGGAGGTCGTTAGTTTTGGCAATGATCCTTTGAAGGTCCGACAGTATAAATTCGCCAATGGACTTACCCTAATCACTTCAACCCAGCAAAAATCGCCCCGTGTTTATACCATGGTTGCGGTGAGAACAGGGTCGAAGAATGACCCTGCTGATCATACTGGATTGGCGCATTATTTGGAACATATGCTCTTCAAGGGCACCGATAAATATGGCAGTTTGGACTGGGCGAAGGAAGAGCCTTTGTTGAAGCAGATTGATCAGCTGTATGAAAAATACAACCACAGCATAGACCCCATCGCAAGGAAGGCAATTTACCGGGCAATAGACAGCGTGAGTCAGCTTGCCGCCAAATATTCAATTGCAAATGAGTACGACAAAATGTGTCAGGCCATGGGTGCACAAGGCACGAATGCGTTCACCAGCAACGACGAAACGGTGTACATCAACGACATCCCATCGAACATGGTAAACAAATGGATTGCCCTTGAAGCAGAGCGATTTCGCAACCCGGTTCTGCGATTGTTTCACACCGAGTTAGAGGCTGTTTATGAGGAGAAGAATATTTCGATGGATCGTGTGGGCGACAAAGTCTATGAGGTCATGCTAGCCGATTTGTTTCAAAAACACAACTATGGCTTGCAAACGACCATCGGTACGGTGGAGCACTTGAAAAATCCCAGTCTTGAGGCAATTCGGAATTACTACAACGAATACTACGTGCCCAACAACATGGCCATTATCATGAGCGGTGATTTTGATCCTGATGCGGTGGCGGAGCAGGTATATGAACAGTTTGGTAATATGCAACCAAAGGATGTTGTGAGTTATATTTTCGAGTTAGAACAACCGCGTAACCAAGAGCGCACGTATGAACTGAAAGATCCTGAATCGGAATATGTGAACATCGGTTTTCGCATCCCCAATGCAGGTTCGGAGGAGTCAAGGGCCGCCAAACTGATCGATTTGCTGTTGAACAATTCAAAAGCTGGACTGATTGACGTCAATCTCATTCTTCAACAGAAGGTTTTATCTGCCTACAGTGGCGTGGAGCAAATGTCGGATTATGGCATTTTTTACCTTGAAGGATCGCCCAAGGAGGGACAAACTTTGGAGGAAGTGAAAGAATTGTTGTTGGCGCAATTGGAAAAGATTCGGAAGGGTGAGTTTGATGAGAACTTGTTGAAAGCAATCATATTGAACAAAGAAATTGAAAAGATTCGTGCATTTGACGAAAATGAGAGTCGTTGTTTTTTAATGAAGGACGCTTTCATTCAGGGCTTAGATTATCGCGACAAAATCAACGAATTAAACATGATGAAGGAGATGAAAAAAGAGTATTTGGTGGATTTTGCCAATGCTTTTTTGCACGTGGACCGTGTGGTAATTTACAAGCGCAAAGGCGATAAGCCAGTATCGGAGAAAATTGAGAAGCCCGAGATTCACTCTGTGGAGTTGAACCGAGATAAGCAGAGTGCCTTTGTAAAGAATTGGTTGGCTTTGCCAGCGGAACAAATTAAACCGGAATTGGTGGACTTGAATAAAGAGATCTCGAAACAATATGTTGGTCCAGCGGTGATGCGTTATGTGAAAAACAATGACAATCGATTATTCAACTTATCCTATCGTTATGATTACGGCAAGTGGCACAACAAATGGTTAGATTTGATTCCAGCTTACATTTTCTATGTAGGTACGGATGGTTATTCTGCTACCGATATTAGTCAGGCATTTTACCGTTGGGGATGTAGTTTCACTGCAAATGGCTCAAATGAACATTTTGTGATTGGTGTGAATGGTCCCGAAGAGCATTTTGATTCCGCTGTTTGGC
>SXYY01000107.1 GCA_005788145.1 Bacteroidota bacterium | reverse complement strand
GCGACACAACATCGGCTTTGAGGTGGTTGAGTCGCTTGGAAAGAAGTTTGGTGGGGATTGGAAGTCTGTGAAACATGGAAGCCTCTGCGAGGTTTCGCATAAAGGAAGGAAGCTGTTGTTGTTAAAGCCGAACACCTATATGAATTTGAGCGGAAAAGCCGTTTCATTTTGGATGCAAGCGGAAAAGGTCAAACTTGAAAACATTTTCATAATCACAGACGACTTGGCTTTGCCCGTTGCAAAACTTCGGTTGAAATCGAAAGGTAGTGATGGCGGTCACAATGGCTTGAAAAGCATTCAAGCGAGTTTGAGTACAACCAACTATGCCCGGTTGCGCTTTGGTATAGGTAACGAGTTTTCCCAGGGACGACAGGTTGACTTTGTCTTGGGCAAGTTTACCACTGAGGAGCGCGAAAGCATCGACATCGCCATAGAAAGGGCCGCGGAAGGCACCCTGCAATATTGTACCCTGGGTGCGGGTTTCGCCATGAATTATACCAACACTTAAACCATGAGACTTCACACTATTTTAAGCCCCCAACTATTTCCTTTGTTTTCCGATGATGTGTTAGGAAAACAAGTACTGATCATCGACATACTTCGTGCAACCACAAGTGTGGTGGTGATGCTAGACAACGGGGCGATTTCTGTTCAGCCTGTTTCGGGGGTGGGTGAGGCCATGGAATTAAAGCGAGAAAACCCAAATTTGTTGATTGCTGGTGAGAGAAATGGGTATAAGGTAGAGGGGTTTGACTTTGGCAATTCACCGCAAGAGTTTACACCAGACCGTGTTTCGGGAGCATCTTTGGTGATCACCACCACCAATGGTACACAAGCCCTTTCGTTGAGTCTGGAAGCATCACACATTTGGGTGGGTGGATTTTTGAATATAAACGCGTTGGTTGAAGCGATGGCGGCTGTGGGAGAGGATGTATTTCTGTTTTGTGCGGGTTGGAAAGGGCATGTTAATTTGGAAGACACCTTATTTGCTGGGGCTGTTGCGAAAGCGTTGACATCGAAAGGCGCGGAGATTACCGACGACGCTACGAGGGCAGCCATTGTTTTGTGGGAGCAAGCAAAGTACGATGTCCACAGTTTTTTGTCTGTGGCGAGCCACGTAAAGCGCTTCCAATCCATGCATGCCGAGTCGGACCTAGAAGCTTGTTTGCGAATGAACACCTCTGAAAAGGCGATTATTTATCAAAACGGGGTATTGGTGGCTATACCAAGTTGAATTAGTATTTTTGCCACAGAAACCATGGGTAACAAACTGAATAGACCAATCCGAGTGCTCATCGCAAAGGTGGGGTTGGATGGTCATGACCGAGGGGCGAAAGTAATCGCCACGGCGCTAAGAGATGCGGGGATGGAGGTGATTTACACAGGCTTGAGACAGACACCGGAAATGGTGGTTCAAACTGCTTTGCAGGAAGATGTAGATGCCATTGGCGTGAGTATTTTGTCGGGTGCGCACAACACGGTATTTCCCAGGATCCTGACATTGATGAAAGAGAAGGGCATGGACGATGTGTTGTTGACGGGTGGGGGTATTATTCCCGATGGGGACGTGGACGCACTTAACAACTTTGGGGTTGCACAGTTGTTTCCTCCGGGAACAAACACGGGTGATATCGCATCGTATATTGAAAATTGGGTAGCAACGCATCGCGCAGAATCGTAAAAAATGGCATACAACAATATTTTAACCTCGTTGGAAGATAACATCTTGGTGATTTCGATTAACCGGGAGAGCAAGCTCAATGCATTGACCATTGAGACATTAAAGGAAATAAAAGAGGCTGTTGACGAGGCACAAACGAATGACGAAGTTCATGGGATGATTTTGACGGGAGTTGGCGAAAAGGCATTTGCCGCGGGAGCCGACATTTCAGAGTTTGCCCATTTTAACACTGAGCAGGCCACGCGCATGAGTGCAGATGGTCACGATGTGATGAACTCCATCGAGAATGGAACCAAGATTGTAATCGCTGCGGTGAATGGGTTTGCATTGGGTGGTGGTTGCGAGTTGGCGATGGCCTGTCATTTGAGGGTTGCCAGCAGCAATGCAAAATTTGGCCAACCAGAAGTTAATTTGGGGGTTCCGCCAGGTTACGGTGGCACTCAGCGCTTGGTTCAATTGATTGGCAAAGGCAAGGCGATGGAGTTGTTGTTGACAGGCGATGCGATTGATGCACAAACAGCACTCACCTTGGGTTTGACAAACAAAGTTGTGGACCCTTCTGAATTGTTGAGCGAAACAAAGGCGCTATTGAAGAAAATTTGCAGCAAGAGCCCGAGTGCGGTTAACAAAGTGATCAAATGCGTAAACGACTATTTCCGTCCGAATGTCAATGGCATGCAACGCGAAATCTACGAGTTTGGCGAAGCGTTTGAAACAGCCGATTTCCAAGAGGGAACGGACGCATTTTTGAACAAGAGAAAACCCAACTTTCGGGCAGAATAAATACTATTGAGCTATGCGAAAAACATGGATGTTGATTTTGCCACTCGTTGCCACAATGTGGGCTTGTGGGTCTGGCTCCTTTGAAACAGAGGACATTGAAGAAAACACAGCGACCGCTACAGATCCAAAAAACAAAAACAAAGGCCCTATGGGCGACGTAGTGTTTAAGGACACCGTATTTATGTTTGGCGATGTAAAGGATGGGGAAAGTGTTCAGCACACATACACATTCAAAAACACAGGCGAAGCGCCATTGAGCATTGCCAATGTGGTGGCTCAGTGCGGTTGCACAACACCAGAGTATACACACGAAGTTGTTGCACCGGGCGAAAGCGGGAAGGTAACAGCAACCTTTAACAGTTCAAATCGTGGCGGTCCGGGAGGGATATTGAACGAGAAGAGCATCACGGTGACATTTGAAAATAGCAAAACCACAGAGGTGGTATTAAAATTCAAAGCCAATGTAATTGCTCCAGAAGGCAGTGTGTCTGAGGAGGAATTGATGGGTGGCGACGAACATGGACATTAAACTAAGAATATGATATTATTACAAGGACAACCAGGCGCCGGAGGCGGATCTCAAATGGTGATGATGTTGCTGATTATGGCGGTGTTTTTCGTGTTTATGATTTGGCCCCAAATGCGCAAGCAAAAGAAGGCAAAAACATACATGGAATCACTGGTAAAGGGCGACAAAATCGTAACCACCGGAGGAATACATGGCAAAATCACTGCAGTCGCTGACGGACATTTTGTGATTGAAATGGAAGAGGGCAAAGCGAAAATCGAGAAGTCTGCAGTGAGCATGGAGTTGACGCAAGCCGCGTATCCTGTCGCTGCCGCTTAACGCACAGGAATATGCTGTCTGTTGGGGTTACTGGTAACATAGGCAGCGGTAAAAGCACCGTTTGTTCCATTTTTCAATGGATGGGTGTGCCCATTTATGAAGCAGATCATGCAGTCAAAAGGCTGTACCGCCAACACGAGGGTTTAAAAAAGGCGCTGGTATCCCTATTGGGTGATAACGCCTACAATGCCAAAGGTGAATTTGACTCAGTTTGGGTGAGGCAGCGGGTTTTTGCCAATGACGAATTGCGATCAACTTTAAACGCATTGGTACATCCCGTTGTTTTTGAAGATTTTGCGAAATGGTGTTCGGAGAAAGAAGCCCAAAACCACCCATATGTAATCAAAGAGGCTGCGATTTTGTTTGAGTCTGGTGCGGACGCAACGGTGGATCTGGTGGTGGGTGTGTTGGCCCCTCTGGATATTCGCAGACAACGAGTTTTGGCAAGAGACAGCATGAGCGAGGGCGAGTTTGAACGTCGAGTGCAAGCACAGTGGCCCCAAGAAAAGTGGTTAAAGCGCTGTGATTATATCATTCAAAACAACGGGGATTCATCGCTCATAAAACAAGTGGTGGAAATCCACCATCAGTTGATGAATCGGTAATACTCTTGCAGTTTGGGGTTATTTATCACGCAGTCCGCGTCCGCTTTTTACAATCATTCCCTGCTCTTCCATTACAATGCGCAACTTATCCAACACGCCGTTAACAAAGCGTGAGCTATTGGGGGTGCTATAATTTTTGGTGATCTCTAGGTATTCGTTGATGGTTACTTTAACCGGTATGGTAGGACAGTGGAGAAACTCGGTAAGTGTGAGTTTGATGATCAACAAATCCATGACCGCGATCCGAGATGGGTCCCAGTTGTCGGAGATTTCAGAAACTTGCGATTCGTAGGCAAGGCTGTTTGTCGCAGTGGTAGTGAAAAGTTGTTTGGCCATTTCGATTTCTTCAGATCCCATGATGGGGGCACTGGCAATGGGAATAACCCCATTGGATTGGGCCGCTTGAAGTGTCTTTTCGATTTCTCTTGTGGTGTAGAGTTCGTCATCGCTCCAACCGGGGTAGTAGTCGTTCAGAGTATCGAAGAAAGATTCTTTGGTTTCGAAGAGGTTTGCATAAAACTCTTCCAAAAACGATTGTTGTTGCTCGAATGTGGGTTGTTCAAAGAAGTCGATATCCTTGACAAATTCCCACTCTAGCATCCATTGATAGAACGAATCGAATTGTGCAGAAAGGGTGCTCCAGCCAAAAGGAAATCCTTTGCGTTGGTTGTCTGCTACAGCGCGATGCATGTATTTTACCAAAGGCATGCGATCAAGCAGTCCAAAGCTGCGAATCTTGGCTTGATCAGGATAGAATTTGCTCTTTTCTAGCGCCTGCTCCTCAAGCAAATACTTAGATAATTGATAGGGGAAATCCAACAAGAAAAGATAGAAATCGTGGCTCTGTTGAATGGATTCTATGAGGTTTGATAAGGTATCGTCGAAGTAGGCTTTTTGATGCGTATTGAGGTTGTGCCAGGCGTAGTCGACAATCGATTCTCCTTGTTGAAAAGAGTATAGCGACTGAAGGGCTTTGATGCGAACAAGTCTTCGTGATATCATAGAACGGAGCCACAAAGATACAAAAATCCTCAGATTATTTCCACAAAATCGTGAACCAAACCCAACGGGAAGTATTAATTTTGCAGTGCATATGGCGAAGATTACCTTTCAGTTTGAAGAAAAGAACCGAGGCGACGTTACGGTGGAAATTTTTGAGGGCGAGTCGATTTTGGAGGTGGCCTTGGACAATGAGATTCATTTAAACCACAATTGTGGCGGTGTTTGTGGTTGTTCAACGTGTCATGTTTATGTAGAGCAGGGCGAGGACTTGCTTCCCGACATGAGTGACCGCGAAGAAGAGTATGTAGACCGCGCAAGAAACCCCAAGTATAACAGCAGGTTGGCATGTCAGTGTAAATTGGCCGAGGAAGGCGATTTGGTTGTGAGAATTCCCGATCAGAGCGGTATTATCGGGCATTAAAACGAAGAAAATGGAAATGTACGAACCCCCAATTCAATGGTCTGATTACGAAGACATCGCCATGAAGTTATACGAGCGATTCGGTGATGATTTTTCAGAGGCTAAGATTTATCGCATCCGATTCACGGAGTTGTTAGAATGGGTATTGGAGATACCCAATTTTGAAGGCAAACGCGAGGATAGTAACGAAGGTCATTTGGAAATGATACAAGCCCAATGGGTTTATGAGTGGAGGGACAATCAGTAAAAAGAGTAATTTTGCATTGAATTATATCAAGATAAGATGATGAATTTTGAATTGACAGAAGAGCATTTGGCGGTGCAGCAAGCGGCACGCGATTTTGCACAAACCGAATTGTTGCCTGGTGTTATTGAGCGCGATAACGAGCAAAAGTTTCCATCGGAGCAAATCAAGAAAATGGGTGAGTTGGGCTTCATGGGAATGATGGTAGATTCCAAGTATGGTGGAGGCGGGATGGATACGATTTCCTACGTGTTGGCGATGGAAGAAATTTCCAAAATCGATGCCTCTGCGAGCGTGTGCATGAGCGTAAACAACTCTTTGGTTTGTTGGGGATTAGAGGAGTATGGTACCGAAGAGCAGAAAATGAAATATTTGGTGGAGTTGGCAAGCGGGCAGAAAATCGGTGCGTTTTTGTTGAGTGAGCCAGAGGCAGGAAGCGACGCAACTAGCCAGCGCACAACGGCGGTTGATATGGGTGATTATTACTTGATGAATGGTACCAAAAACTGGATAACCAATGGAAATTCAGCGAGTTACTACGTGGTAATTGCTCAAACCGATGTAGACAAAAAACACAAGGGCATTAACGCGTTTGTCGTAGAAAAAGCGTGGGATGGTGTTACTGTAGGTAAGAAGGAAGACAAGTTGGGTATTCGCGGAAGCGATACGCACAGTATTATGTTCCAAGATGTGAAAGTGCCCAAGGCGAATCGCATCGGAGAAGATGGATTTGGATTTAAGTTTGCGATGAAGGTGTTGAGCGGCGGTAGAATTGGTATTGCAGCACAAGCATTGGGCATTGCAAGCGGCGCATATGAGTTGTCGTTGAAATATTCAAAGGAGCGCAAAGCCTTTGGCACGGAGATAATGAATCACCAAGCAATTGCATTCAAGATGGCGGATATGGCAACTGAAATTGAAGCGGCGCGTTTGTTGTGTTTGAAGGCGGCTTGGATGAAAGACCAACACCTCAACTATGATCGTGCAAGTTCGATGGCTAAGTTGTTTGCATCTGAGGTGGCTATGAAGACAGCGGTTGAGGCGGTTCAGATTCATGGTGGTTACGGATATGTAAAGGAGTACCATGTAGAACGATTGATGCGCGATGCGAAAATCACCCAGATTTACGAGGGAACCAGCGAGGTTCAACGCGTGGTAATTTCGCGTGATATTTTAAAATAAGAAGAACGAATTCGAGTAAAAAAAGGCGCACTTGTGCGCCTTTTTTTGTGCGATTCGAATTTTAGACAAACCGCTAACTGTGGCTTATTCGTCTACACAGCCCGCGGTGATATTTAAAAATGTGCATAAAATTTTGGGCCTTTCATTTAAAATTTCATCGAAGGTTGTTGATTGTTTACATAAACTTCATTACAATTGTTTATTAAACCAATATAAATAGCCTATGAAATTTAAAGAATTACTCAAGCCCTTGGCGGCGGCAGTGGTCTTGACATCTTCTGTAGCGGCAGTCAATGCGCAGACAGTGGGGTCATCCACAGACACCGGTAGGGTTGAAGAGGTGGTGGTAACTGCCTTGGGTATCAAAAAACAACAGCGTGCTTTGGGTTATGCGGTTCAATCTGTAAAAGGAAAAGAACTCGTAGGATCCGGTGAGCAAAACGTTGTTCAAGCGTTGAGTTCAAAGGTGGCAGGTGCACTGGTGACTAGTTCATCGGGTACGCCTGGCGCTAGTTCGAGAATCTTGTTGCGTGGTGCGGCTACGTTCACAGGAAACAACCAACCTTTGTTTGTGGTGGATGGTGTGCCTATCGACAACAGCACCGACCAAACGACGGCAGGTGACTATCCATTTAACTCCAATTTATCAGGGGTGGGCAACTCTAACAGGGCGGTGGATATCAACCCCGACGACATTGAGAACATCACCGTATTGAAAGGTCCTGCGGCCGCTTCATTGTACGGTGTGCGTGGTGCAAATGGTGCCATTATTATTACCACAAAGCGTGGTCAAAAAGGCGGCAAGCGTTTTAGTGCCGAATTCTCTAGCACCATGGACTGGTCAAAAGTGAACAAGTTGCCGGAAAAGCAATTTGCTTACGGACAAGGACTTGGCGGTGGTGGTCAGAAAATTGACTCTGCTGGTGTAAAAAAGAACTTTACCGGAACCATCCCTCCAGGTTGGACTTTGGTAGATGTTGGTACATCAGCAACTACACCCAACTCTTGGGGACCTAAAGTTGCCGATGGCAAGTCTTTTGACAACGCCGGCAACTTCTTCAAAACAGCTATGTCGATGACCAACAACCTGGGAATCACTGTCAACGGAGAAAACACCAGTGCGCGTTTTTCTGTGGGCAATACACAACAAGATGGTATCGTTCCGAACACTTCGTTTAAACGTACCACCATCCGTGTGAACACCGATAGCCGTGTTACAGACAAGCTGAGTGTGGGAAGCAGCGTGAACTTGATTAATTCAGGTGGTACACGTGCCCAAAACGGTTCAAATTTGTCGGGTGTTATGTTGGGTTTGATGCGCGCTCCAGCGGATTTTGATTTGGCCGGTGGCGCAGGTGCAGATGGTTACACCAATGCTGACGGAACCCAACACCAGTACTTCCCAATTTATGACAACCCCTATTGGACGGTATATCGCAATCCATTCACTGATGATGTAAACCGCATCATTGGTAACGTGAATGCACAATACAAGCCATTGGACTGGTTGAGTGTAAACTATCGTGTGGGTACTGACCAATACACTGATAGCCGTCAACAGATCTTCGCCGTGGGATCTTGGCAGCCTGATAACTCACCCGGTGGTGAAGTTTCTCAGAACGTATTGCGCTATAAAGAGGTATACAGCGACTTGGTGTTAAATGCAAATCGCAACATTAACGAAGACCTCTCTGTGAATGTGACTTTGGGTAACAACTTAAATATGCGTACGTCTAGCGATCAATATTTGCGCGGTCGCGACCTGGCGGTTCCAAATTTCTATAACTTGAGCAATGCATCGAACCTGTATGCATCTCAAGGGTATGGCACCGTTAAGAACGCAGCGATTTTTGGAGGCGCAGAATTTGCTTTCAAGAACTTCTTGTATTTGAACGCGAGCGGTCGTAACGAATGGGCCTCTACCTTCGGTAACAAGAAAAGTAGCTTCTTCTACCCATCTGTAAATGGCTCACTGGTTTTCTCTGAATTGATGGAGAAGGGTGGATTGATTTCATTCGGTAAAATGCGTGTGGCTTATGCACAAGCGGGTATTAACCCTCCTGCCTACGCCACTCGTACTTATTATGGCCAGCCCTTGTTTACTGATGGTTTTACCGGTGGATTGGGTTTCCCTTATTTGGGACAGAACGGATTCGGACAGGGCAATGGCTTGGGTAACCAAGGTTTGATGCCTGAGCGCAGAACCAGCAAAGAGCTTGGTTTCGATGTCCGCATGTTTGACAGCCGTTTGACCATTGATTTGACATTGTACGAACAGAAATCAACCGACTTGCTGGTGAGTATGCCATTGGCTGCATCTTCAGGATATGGTAGTGTTCGTCAGAACTCGGGTTCTATGACCAACAAAGGGGTTGAATTGATGTTGGGCGTTACCGCCATCAAGAACAAAAACTTGACTTGGGAAATTGCCGCAAACTTCGGTATGAATAAAAACGAAGTGTTGTCTTTGGCTCCTGGTGTAGACGAAATCAACATTGAATCTGCATTTGCTAGTATTGGCTCTTACGCGATTGTAGGTCAGTCTTATGGTTCAATGTACGGTTCTCGCATTTTGCGTCACTCTGATGGTTCAATGATCATTGGTGCCAACGGCTTGCCTGTGTTGAATAATACCCGTGGTAACATTGGTAACCCATACCCAGATTGGATTGGTTCATTGCGCAACACATTGAACGTAAAAGGCTTGAACATTACTGCGTTGATTGACGTTCGTAAAGGCGGCGATATCTGGTGCGGAACCTATGCTCGTATGTCTCAGTATGGAATCGTTGCAGAATCTGAAAATCGCGACGAAACCAAGATCATTGAGGGTAAGCGCATCGTTGCGGGCACTCCAAAGTATGATTCTAAGACCGGCTTAATCACCAACGAAAGTGAATTGACTTTTGCAGACAACGCAAGACCGATTAATGCATTCAACTACCATCGCTCTTATTTGGGTGATGGTCCAGGTAGCTCAGCAGAAATGGCTGTATACGATGGATCTTGGGTACGTTTGCGCGAATTGGGCGTTAGTTACAGAATCAACTTGAAAGGCAACAAAAACTTGAGCTATGTTGATTTGGGCGTTGTGGGTCGCAACTTGTGGTTGAGCACCAAATACCCCGGTGTTGATCCTGAGACTAGTTTGACTGGTGCGAGCTCAAACATTGGTGGCTTTGATTACTTTAACAACCCCGGCTTGAAGTCGTTCATGTTTAACATCAAATTGGGTATCTAATTCTTAAGAAAGGACAAAAAGATGAAAAAATTATTTGCAATTATATTAGGAACCGCGGTTTTGTTCACTTCTTGTAAGAAGTGGGTTTCTGGACACGAAGTGTCTCCAAACGCCCCCGGCGAAGCCAATCCGGCTTTGTTGAACAGCGCATGCCAGTTGGCTGTGTTTGCAACCTATGGCGGCTCATTGTCGAGAAATACCAGCATGTGGGCACAACACAGCGAGGGTGTGTCAAACCAGTCGTTGGACCAAGGCGCTTACATCATTGATGAGGGCGATGTTGAAAACGAATGGGGTGTGATTTACCAAGGTGGATTGAAGAACATGCGCCTATTGGAAAAAGCGGCTGGTGATGGCAATCCAGCTTACCAAGGGATGGCCAAGGTCATGACAGCGTTGATGTTGGGAGTAGCCACCGATATGTGGGGCGACATTCCATGGACAGAGGCGTTGGATGGCGAGGCTGGTAATTACAGCGCCAAGTATGACTCACAAGAGAGTATCATTGCTGCCATTCAAACCATGTTGGATGACGCTGTTGTTTTGTTAGACAAGCCCGACAATGCGTTGTTGCCTGGTTCTGACGATTTCATTTATGGTGGTGATCCTGCCAAGTGGAAGGCGTTGGCTTATGCGATCAAGGCGCGTTATGCGATGCGTATCAGCAACCGAGACGCGAGTTGGCACACAAAGGCGCTTGATTATGTAGCAAAAGCGAAAGCGGCTGGTTTCAGCAGTTCTGCTGCGGATGCAAATTGTATCTTCGGCACCAATGCAAACGAGTATAACCAGTGGTATGCTTTCACCCAGGTGGAGCGTTCTGGTTACATGTTGGCAGGTGCAAAATTGGTTGATATCATGAATAGCATCAACGATCCACGTATTGGTTTGTATTTCACTACCAACGACAGTGGTCAATACAAAGGTGCTGCTCTGGGTAGTCAGGCAGTTAAGAACATCTCTGATTTTGGCTCTTATTATGCTTCACAGACCAGCGTAACGCCAATTGCTACTTATGTGGAATTGTTGTTCATTGAGGCTGAGGCCCAGTTTGCTGCTGGAAACAAGGGCGCGGCCGCTACTGCTCATAACGACGCCATCAAGGCACATGTTCAGTTGGTAACAGGCAGCCCAGCGCCTGCGGCTTATGTAACAGCGCAGGCGAGCGAAACTGCCGGTAGTGTTACCTTGGATAAGATTTTGACACACAAATATGTGTCGGGCTTCTCCATGATTGAGCCTTACAACGACTGGCGCAGAACGGGTGTTCCTTCATTGAGCCCTTCTCCTTTGGCGTTCATTACAGGAATTGCCCGCAGGTACCCTTATTCTTTGGATGAGCGTTTGTATAACACCAAGTTCCCTGGAGCGATTGGTGTGAACGACTTGGCCGATAAAAAGGTATGGTGGGACAGTAAATAACCCAATGCTAGGGTGTGATTGAATGTCGCACGGAAACAACACAAACGAGCAAGGGCGGCCATTTGGCCGCCCTTGCTCGTTTGTGTATGTAATCGGATATAATCGGACATATCCGGAAACCATCCGACTATTGAATATGCGGATGAAGAACTTGCAGTCATGGAAAAGGAAAATTATCGCGACCGAGCATGGGAGCTTGGTTATTATACATTGGAGATGGCGAATAGAATGTCGCAATCAGAATTCATGGCTTTGGGAGAAGAAATGATGAAGACCGCAAAACAAGTAAGCCTTGGTGGTCCGATGAATACTCAGGAGGAGATATATGATGCATATAACCGTTGTTTGCGACTGATGAGTTATCTACAAGCCGTGGAGGAAATGGGTATAATCTCTCCCTCTGAATACCGCAATTTAGAAATTCAGATTTTGGCATTAACGAATCAAATCCAAACCATGTATAAAAATGCCCAATGTTAACTTTGTGTTAAATATAGATTAAGGGAAATTTTGTGTTTGGGCTGATGGTAAATTTGTTGCGATAAAAATCACATCATGGCATTAAACAACATCCTCAGCGTTTTCCTACCCAAAGACAAGGTATTTTACAATCTGTTTGAAAAAACAGCGGCAAATATTACGGAAATGGGCGTTTTACTGCATCAGTTTGTGTACGAAACCGACCCAAACAACAGATTAACCATTAGTAAGCAGATAGAGGAATACGAGCACAAGAATGATGAATTGACCCATAATATCTTTACCGAGTTGGGTAAGAATTTCATTACGCCTTTTGATCGTGAAGACATTCACTACTTGGCCACCGCGATGGATGATGTTGCTGACTACATTCATGCTTCTTGTAAGAAAATGCAGTTCCACGGTGTGAATCCCCACGAACAAGGCATTCAGAGTTTGGCGGAAATTATCATGCAAAGTGCTGCCGAGGTTGGCAAGGCGGTGATGCAGTTGCGTGAGTTGAAGCGCCCTGAGAAAATCATGGAGAGCTTAGTGAAAATCAACAGTTTTGAAAACCATGCGGATAATGTGTTTGACATGAGCATCAAAAACTTGTTCGAAGTGGAGAATGATTTCAAGGAATTGATTCGCAAGAGAGAGGTTTATACCGTGATGGAGGTTGCAACAGATAAGTGCGAAGATGTGGGCAATGTGATTGAAACCATCATAGTAAAATACGCTTAACCAATTTAGACGATAGCGAATGTCCACGTTGGTAATTGTAATCATAATGCTGGCATTGGTGTTTGATTACATCAATGGCTTTCACGACGCAGCCAATTCCATTGCTACAGTGGTTAGCACGAAGGTGTTGACACCACTGCAAGCGGTTTTGTGGGCGGCGGTATTCAATTTTGTTGCGTTCTTTATTTTTAAGGACCATGCTGTAGCAAATACAATTGCTAAAACAGTCATCGACAATTACATTACGTTGCCGGTGATTTTGGCAGGTCTCGTTGCGGCGATATTTTGGAATTTATTGACATGGTGGTATGGCATACCGAGCTCCTCAAGTCATACATTGATTGGTGGATTTGCAGGAGCAGCCCTAGCCCATGCCTATTACACAAAGGGATGGGTTCCTTTTGGAGAGGTGGTGGAATTCGACAAAATTTCCAAAACTGTTTATTTCATTTTACTGGCACCTTTGATTGGTATGGTGATTTCGATTTTTATTACTTTGGTGACCATTCGCCGCAATATCTATGGGAAATTGGCCTTGATTTTGGTATCGAGCGCAGCCTTGTGGCTGTTGTTTGGCACTTTTCGTGAGACCAAATTGGAAGAAAACCTCGCCAAATTTTATAAAGTAGATAAGTACAAGAAGGAGCTTGCGAAGAAACCAGATGACGAAAAGGTTCAAAAGAAATATGAAAAGGCAGTTGCAAACTACAACGCGAGCAAATCTCATTTAGCGGATTTTGATGAAAAAGGAGCGAAAGTTGTTGCTGCAGACATTGCAAACCAAGTAGAACTTGAATACTTGATTGAGGGCAAGTTGAAAGACTTGGTATCGAAAAAATTGAAATTGGATGTGGCAAAAAAAGCGGCCTTTTATGACGAATCCAAAAAACCCATGGTTGAAGAGATCGAGGCTGTTTTGGAGGAGTGTAAACCCATTTTCAAAAACTATTCTGTTGTAGGCCCGGATTCCACCGCCCATGCTGTTGCTTTGGTTTTGGGTGTAACGGCAATTGGAGATTATGACAAGTTCGTGAAAGGGTTCAACATAGACATCAAAAAGGATTTATCAAAAGAGTTAGACAGGGCCGATAATCGTTTCCTGTTGATGTGTATTTATGCCGTGATTTTGATTTTCATGTTGAGTTACATTTATTGCGAAGTAATCAAAACACCTACAGCCAATAGAATGGCCAACATGTTCAAGAAGCTCCAGTTGTTATCAAGCGCTGCTTTCAGTGTAGGTCATGGTGGAAACGATGCTCAAAAAGTTATGGGTATTATTGGAGCTGCGTTAATCGCCGGTGGTCAGATGTCGGATTTCAAAGAGTTGCCATCGTGGGTTCCATTGGCTTGTTATGCTGCAATAGGTTTAGGTACCTTGAGTGGGGGATGGAAAATTATCAAGACCATGGGAACCAAAATCACCAAGGTAACGCCGTTGGAGGGTGTAAGTGCTGAAACAGCGGGGGCAATGACATTGTTCATGACCGAACAAATGGGCATTCCAGTAAGTACAACCCACACGATTACGGGCGCTATCATCGGCGTTGGTGCAACCAAGCGATTGAGTGCTGTTCGTTGGGGTGTTACAAGGAGTTTGCTGATTGCATGGATTATTACCATTCCAATCAGCGCATTGGTTGCCGGCCTCTGTTACTTGTTACTGGGATTATTGGGAATTCATTAATCATTAAATCGTTAAATTGGTGCCCCGGCTGAGTAGCAGCCGGGGCACTTTTGTTTTATGTACTTCAATCAAAAGTACTTTACACTCGCAAATTGATTTGTAAAGGCCCCAACGGAATCAGTACCTTTGATGTAATATGTCATTGCAATACGCCGAATTGAACATTACTGTACATCAAACCGCAATTGTGGATGAGGGCGCTGTGATTGGGAAAGGCACTAAAATCTGGCATTTTTCACACATTTCATCCCAGGCGCAATTGGGCGAAAACTGCAATTTGGGCCAAAATGTATTTGTCGATAACAATGTCGTTGTCGGGAATGGTGTCAAGATTCAGAACAATGTTTCTTTGTACAATGGTGTTATTATAAGCGATGAATGTTTTATCGGACCGAGCGCAGTTTTTACCAATGTGTTAAATCCAAGGTCTTCTGTGGTGCGAAAAGCGGAGTTCAAGCAAACCGTCTTAAAAAGAGGAGTAACAATCGGGGCAAATGCGACGATTGTTTGTGGTGTGACTTTGGGTGCATATGCATTTGTGGGTGCAGGCGCTGTTGTTGCAGCAGATGTAGTACCTCATGCAATTGTAGCGGGTGTGCCTGCGAAGCAAATAGGATGGATGAGTGCCTACGGTGAGAAACTAACTTTTGATGATAGTGGCAGTGCCGTCTGCCCCGGTTCAGGAAAGGAATATCAATTAACCAATGGTTTGGTGAAGGAAGTAATTAAATGACAACAAAGCGAAATATCTTGGTCACCGGGGGTTTGGGATTTATTGGATCCCATACGGTGTTATGTTTGAATGAAGCGGGTTACACACCGATCATCGTTGATAATCTACACAATTCTAGGATCGAGGTTTTAGATGCACTTGAAGAACTTTTGGGGTACAGACCCACCTATATCCAAGGCGACGTTAACGATGGTTCACTGATGATGAAGGTGTTCAATGAATATACACCGTCGGCGGTAATTCATTTTGCTGCTCACAAGGCGGTTGGTGAAAGCGTAGAAAAACCATTGATGTATTATCAAAACAATGTCGTTGGCCTGATTAGTTTGTTGGAGGTAATGAAAAGTACAGGCTGTGTCAAGATGGTGTTTAGCAGTAGTTGTACCGTTTACGGAGAGCCTGAATCTGTCCCTGTTAGAGAGAGTACCCCAACTAGACCAGCAGCAAGTCCATATGGAGCAACCAAACAGATGGCTGAAGTCATTTTGAAAGATAACGCCTGGTGCGAGGTACAGTGTTTGCGCTATTTCAATCCTGTGGGTGCTCATCCCTCGGCAAAAATTGGGGAATTGCCCTTGGGTATACCCAACAATTTGATACCGTACTTGACCCAAACCGTTGCAGGTATTCGTGAGAAACTAACCGTTCATGGCGGTGATTATCCGACCGCAGACGGCACTTGCATTCGCGATTATATTCATGTGATGGACTTGGCTGAGGCACACGTTGCAGCCATCGATCGATTGTTTAATCCACACAGACTCGTTGAGTCTCAAATGGGAGATCCATCTTTGGAGAATTTTGAGGTTTTTAATATTGGAACAGGTGTTGGTTATTCTGTGTTGGAGGTAATAGCTGCTTTTGAGTC
>SXYY01000106.1 GCA_005788145.1 Bacteroidota bacterium | reverse complement strand
GCGCTCAAAATACCACAGCTGTTTGCGTCAAACATATACTCGCTCTTGGTGTAGCCAATTTTGGCGATTACCTCGCGGGCAATTTTTTGCACATCCAAATAGGCATCAGACTTTACCTCGCCCGCCAATACTACCTGACCGGTAGTTACCAATGTTTCACAAGCAATCTTACTGTTGGGGTCGTAAGCCAAAAAATGATCAATCAATGCGTCTGAAATCTGATCAGCTACTTTGTCTGGGTGTCCTTCCGACACGGATTCTGAAGTAAAGAAATACGGCATAAGATATTTTGTGCAAATATACTAAGGATGCGAAGATATTCTGACCCATTCTGGGTTCCATGGACAAATTCGCAAACGACGGACTTTCTTTGGTGGGTTGCTGAGGGGTCAATATGCCCTAAACAAATCGCCAATTTGCAGTTCCGTGCCAATCAATTTGTGATCAGAAGGCACCTCATCCACACTGTGGTAACTGATGGCGCGCATGGGATTGTCGTACAAAATGTAATCGATGCGAAAACTGGGCATGGAACCTTTGTAAGTGGTTTCAAGTCCCCGTCCTGCCTCGCCAAAGGCATCTTTCATGCCCGCGCTCAACTGTCGGTATGTATAGCTCACCGGAATATCATTAAAATCACCACAGATAATTTTGGGAAAATCACAGGCAATCATGTTTTCTTTCACGATTGCCACCTGTTCAGCCCTGCGTTTATAACCGAGGCGCAATCGGCTGATGATTCCTTTGCTGCCTTCAATGTCGATCTGTTGCTGCTGCGTTTGCTTTTGCATCACTGCATAATCTTGTTTGGCGAATCGAAACGATTGTAGGTGCAAGTTGTACACACGGATGCGCGCATTGCGGCGTTTTTCGCTGCGCGATGCAAGTTCTAAATCCACCCACATCGCCATATTCCCTGTATTTGGTCCGAGCGAAATGGGTTGCCAACGCTTGATCTTGTATTTGCTCAGTACAATCATACCATAGGGGCGACTGTTCGATAAAGTATACGACTGGCTATAATCGAATCCACCCTCAGCCTTCAAGAAACGGGCCAAGGCTTTTAGTCCACCTGATTTTGCATAGACTTCTTGCAAACAAACCACATCGGCGTTCTCTGCTTTCATCACATGCAAAAAAGAATCCATGGCGGGCATGTACTCTGTATTCACAATACTCACCGATGCTTCATCTTGATACAGTCCAAACAGCTGCGCATTGTAGCTGATGATTTTGAGTCGCTGAGAACCCATATTCATCTCAACATCAAGGGCGCTTTCTCTGTCCTCCGCCTCGCTTCGCTCGGCTTGCAAATCATTCCATTGAACGTACAAGCTGGCCGGACCCAAATTCAACAACAAACAAGAAAGGGCGAATAAACTGCGCCATTTGCGTTGAACCAACCAGTAAAAAAATGTCAGTAAAACCAACAAGAACAAGACCGGAAATGCCAATCCCAACAAGGGCAACCAAGAACTTACATTTGGCGAAATACTCGGCACGAGACCAGACAACATCAACAGCAATCCCAAAACAACTGTGGCAGGAAAAGCAATGATGTTCAATAGTTTCATGGTGTCTTCAATCGGTTTTGCTGGCTTTAAACAAAGTTTCTTTTTCCTTCGCGGTTAGGTTGTTATATCCCACTTGTGATATCTTGTCCAAAATCATATTCACCTCGGCTTCGGATGGACCGCCCTTACCACGCGTTGCATTCGAAACTACTGTTTTGTTCCCTTTTTCAAAGCGCAAAGTGGTATTTCTCGGAGATTTTTTTTGAAACGCGGCGCCTAATCTTGCAGAAAAATTATCAAAGAAATCAAAGAGTCCCAATAAAAAATCACCCCGCAACACGCCAAAAACATATATCGCACCCCACGCAATTCCCCCCAGATGAGCTGTGTATCCACCCACATTGCTACCGCTTGCCAACCCGCCAAAATCCAACAAAACCTTTGCCAAGGCAATCCATCGAAGCTCAACTTCCACCAAACCAAATAAGAATAATCGGTATCTCGGTGTAAAAATCGCGGTGCCAATCACAACAGCCGATACCCCTCCAGAAGCTCCCAACAATTGAAAGGGGATTCCTTGTTCTGCATACGCAGAAAAAGAATAGATGCCTTGAAAAAAAACAGCCCCCAAAATGCCACCGCCCAAAAACAAGCGATAAATGTGCTTGGGCCCGACCAAATCTTGCAAAATGCTTCCCACAAAATATAGCCAAAGCATGTTTCCCAGTAGGTGAAAAAAACCCACATGCAAAAACATATAAGTAATGAAAGACCATGGCTTAACCCATGTTGATGGGGTGTAAGTGAGCCACCAAAGTCCAGCATTCAAATCCAGCATTTGCATCAACCAAGCGGGTACAAAAACGATTACACAGATAAAAACCAGCTGCTGTACGCCAGTTTTACCATTCGATATCCACTCCCTCAATGTTGCCATCAAATTGTTATGATTCAAATTTCCGCATGCGAATACGATCTTTCTTCTTCCAAATGAAAATCATGAGCAAACCCACCAAAGCACCCCCGATGTGCGCAAAGTGGGCCACATTATCACCCGAGAAGCTACCCAAGCCCAGCACCACATCCAACCCCACCATGATTGGCACCAAATACTTGGCTTTGATAGGATATGGGATAAACAAAAACATCAATGTCTCGTTTGGATAGAGCACGGCAAAAGCGACCATCACACCGTAAACCGCACCAGAGGCACCGACCATTGGACCGTAGGGAACCGCTTCATATCCATAGGCGTGATTTGGAAAAAATGTGCCGATTTGATTGAAAATTGTGTACCCCATTGCGGCGAAGTGAAAAAATACTGCCCCCAGAGCGGCGAAGAAAAACAACTGTAAAAATCGTTGCGAGCCGAAACGAAGCTCCACCACCAATCCAAAACTAAAGAGTGCGATGCCGTTGAAGATAAAATGTCCGATGTTTCCATGACAGAAAACATGGGTAAAAATCTGCCACCATTGAAATTGGTAACTATCAGGATAGAACAAATAGAGTTGATTGGGATTGAAGCCAAT
>SXYY01000105.1 GCA_005788145.1 Bacteroidota bacterium | reverse complement strand
TGCTGTTGTGGCCAATCAAACAGAAATATGTTCAAGCCATTTCTTGGGCCGACTTGATGATTTTGGCAGGTAACTGCGCATTGGAATCGATGGGTTTGAAAACCTTCGGATTTGCAGGTGGTCGGGCCGATGTCTGGGAACCCGAAACCGTATATTGGGGATCCGAGCGCGAATGGTTGGCCGACAAGCGATACAAAGGTGATCGCGAATTGGAAAATCCATTGGCTGCTGTTCAAATGGGATTGATTTATGTTAACCCTGAAGGCCCTAACGGCAACCCTGACCCAATTGCATCTGCACGCGACATCCGTGAAACATTCAAGCGCATGGCGATGGATGATTACGAGACTGTGGCGTTAATTGCTGGTGGACATACATTTGGAAAAACACACGGTGCTGCCGATCCAAGCAAGCACGTTGGACCGGAGCCTGCAGGTGCGGATATCACAATGCAAGGTATGGGATGGAAAAACACTTTCGGAGCAGGTAACGGTGGCGACACCATCACCAGTGGTTTGGAAGGCGCTTGGACCACCACCCCAACCCAATGGAGCAACAACTACTTCGAAAACTTGTTCGGCTACGAATGGGAATTGACCAAAAGCCCCGCTGGCGCCCAACAATGGAAACCCAAAGGCGGATTAGGTGAAGGATTGGTACCCGATGCGCACGATGCAAGCAAAAAGCACGCACCTTTCATGCTAACTACCGATTTGGCGTTGCGTTTCGATCCTTCTTACGAGAAAGTTTCTCGTCATTTTTTGGAAAATCCTGAAGAATTCGCCGATGCATTTGCCCGGGCTTGGTTCAAATTGACACACCGCGATATGGGACCAAGAAATCGCTACATTGGCAAAGAGGTTCCTGCAGAAGTTTTGATTTGGCAAGATCCTATCCCAGCAAATACTTACACAGCATTGGATGCAAACGATATCGCCAAATTGAAGGGTGAAATTGCAGCTTCAGGATTAACCGTATCTCAATTGGTTTCTACCGCTTGGGCTTCTGCTTCAACATTCCGTGGTTCCGACAAACGCGGTGGCGCCAATGGCGGTCGTGTTCGCTTGGCGCCACAGAAATATTGGAAGGCCAACAACCCTGCACAATTGAGCCAGGTATTGGATGTGCTTGAGAAAATCCAAACTGCATTTAATGCATCCCAAACCGGGGGCAAAGGCATCTCAATCGCCGATACAATCGTATTGGGCGGATGTGTGGGTATTGAAATGGCCGCAAAAAACGCAGGCCACAACATTGAAGTGCCATTCACTGCAGGTCGTGGAGATGCTACAGAAAAGGAAACTGATGTAGAATCTTTCTCTGTATTGGAACCCCACGCGGATGCTTTCAGAAACTACAACAGTCACCACCGTTTGGGTAGTGCCGAGGAGTTGATGATCGATCAAGCACAATTGCTCAACTTGACATCCCCAGAAATGGCCGTATTGTTGGGAGGTATGCGCGTCATGAGCGCCAACTTTGACAACTCAAACCACGGCGTGTTCACCAACCGTCCTGGCGCATTGACCAACGACTTCTATGTGAACTTATTGGATATCAACACCACTTGGTCAGCCGTTTCAGACCATCAAGACGCCTTCGTGGGCAAGCACCGCAAAACGGGCGAAACTGTGTGGACAGGCACCCGCGTGGACTTGATCATGGGCTCTAATTCCGAGCTTCGCGCAATTGCCGAAGTTTATGGCTACCCAGCAGCTGAGAAGAAATTCGTGACTGATTTCGTGGCTGCATGGAACAAGGTGATGAATTTGGATCGTTTCGACCTCTAATCCAACAATAACCCTTTATTGAAACCGCAAACAAGCCTATGTTTGCGGTTTCTTTTTATACCCATGTCCCAAGACCCACTGCACGGCATTACACTGGAGCGAATCATTACTGAACTTCACGCCAAATTTGGCTGGCCGGAACTGGCGGAACGCATTCGCATCAATTGTTTTTATGAAAACCCAAGTGTGCAATCGAGTTTGAAATTTCTTCGAAAAACCCCCTGGGCAAGAAAAAAGGTCGAAGACTTATACATTTATACCGTAATAAAGAAGCGTAACAAATAAGGGGGCAGTCCGCTCTTTCCCATTCAAATGATCACCTTCTGGGAAATATCAAAACTTTGTCCAATCCTATTTGTTAATTGTCTATAAATCAACAAAATGGAACAGGTATACACCAAACTCAGTTCGCTTTTCAACCGAATGACAAGATTATTTCTGTCCGCCAAAACCAAAGCACTTGGTGAAAAAGTAATCTTAAGGATTGCCATTCTCAGTTATTTGGGACATCTAGCCATCATATATCTGTCGACGCACGCCGAAAACCCCAGTCAACACAATTTATTAAACAATCCCATTTCCGCTATTTATACTCCATTTTCTTTCATTCTGATTTACGAAGTGTATTTGCTCATATTCTATTTACCTAAGTCAACATCCGTGTACATTGCAAAACAATATGAAATTATCACACTCATTGTAATCCGACGGATATTCAAAGACATCGGGAATATTAAGCTAAGCTCAAATTGGTTCCAAAACCCCAACGATCTTCAATTCACTTTTGATACGATAACGTCGCTCATCTTGTTTTTACTAATTTACTTTTTTTACAAGAATATCAAGCAACACAAAAAACAAGATGACCTCGACATCCGCGACCAAAAAACACAATCTTACTTCATACAATTGAAGCAAGCAATTGCCTTTATTCTCGTACCGATATTATTTATCCTGGCTTCAACATCGCTGTATCGATGGATCATGGAAGCTGTGGTAAATCACTCCGCCGATATTACTTCTCTCAAGAATGTAAACAATGTGTTCTTCGATGATTTCTTTAACATACTAATTATCGTGGATGTCCTTTTGTTGTTAACCTCTTTCTTTTACTCCGATAAGTTTCACACAATCATTAGAAACTCAGGATTTGTCATATCTACAATACTGATCAAGATCTCATTTTCGGTAGACGGCATTATGAACAATGCACTGATTATTGGATCCGTATTGTTTGGACTTGGAATACTCCACATTTACAACCTTTTCGAGTCACCAAGAAGTCATTTCGAATCAAAGTAATTGATTACAAAATGAATGCGGCGGTCATGAATGATATTCCTATCAACCGCAACCCTTAAACCCTACTCGAGTCGCAATCTATTTCGCACTGCGCTTCTGAACCCAGTGGATCGCGCCCAATCCCAGAACCACAATGGCCGCATTGAGAATCAAACTCTCATAGCCTATCACATATCCCCCAAACCAGGGCCTTCCGCCCGGATTCATTGAATACCAGAATTTCTCGAGAAAATTCAACTTGGCGATGTCTTTGCCTTCCAACCACACACCTGCCGCATCGCTCAACTTCAAAAAATATGTAATCAAAGGCGATAAAATACACCATACAACCACAGACCAACCTTTGGGCGACCATCGAGTATAAATCCCAACAGCGAACAAGGCA
>SXYY01000104.1 GCA_005788145.1 Bacteroidota bacterium | reverse complement strand
CCTTGTTGTTTGGCGATGCGATGGCCCAATTGGAGGCCCTATTTGCTCCGTTTTCAGGAGTTCGCATGTCGCCAAACCAAAATGACGATTCATCATCCGCTGCATCGCCCGAAACGATGTCGGACCTTATGGAAACTTGCACCCAAGCCGAAGCCCTGTTGCTACAGTTTGAGCCTGATGCGGTTTTGTTGGACGCGCTGATGCAGCGAGCCACCGAGGTTTTTGGCCAGGATTTTTGCATTTCTGTTCGTTCATCCGCCATTTCAGAAGATGCCTCGGATGCGTCGTTTGCCGGACAGCATAAAACCTATTTATACACCACGTCCGCGCAGTTGTTTGAGAACATCAAACGGAGTTTGGCGTCGGCCTGGAGCTTTGGCGCACTCAGTTATCGCTTGCAAATGGGGGTTTCGATACAGCACATCGAGTACGCCATGGTACTACAAAAAATGGTCTTTGCCACGCGTTCGGGAATCGCTTTTTCGATGAATTCCAATGGCAACATGGCCGATGCGGTCATCAATTGTGGTTATGGGATGGGCGAGGGGATTGTGATGGACCAAGTGGCGGCCGATTGTTACCATGTGTATCGCGCCCTGCGGAGCATCACCAGAAGCGTGGTTACCAAAGCCCAATCGATGGAGTACAACGCGGATCAAGGCATTCATTTGGTGGATGTGCCCACCGAAAAACAAGCGGTTGCAGCGCTTTCGGATGAAGAGATATTTGCCGTGTACGATCAGGTCATGCTGGCCGAAAAAGTGTTGGGAAAGCCCGCTGATATTGAGTTTGTTTGGGGTGAAGATGGATTGCTATACCTGCTGCAAATGCGTCCGATTACCACCATTCAGCGCGAGGATTTGGTGGTGCTCGACAATACCAACATCGTGGAGAGTTACCCCAACATCACCCTGCCACTGAGCTATTCGTTCGCTTCGATGGCCTATACCAACCTATTCCGCAGAAGCGCCAAAGCCTTTTGGATATCCAGTGAAAAGTTCGACGCCAACGCCGAGGTGTTTGCCCATTTGATTCAGCATTTTTACGGTCGGGTGTATTATCGCCTCGATAACTGGTATCGCATGATGGCCCTGGTATACAATTCCAAGCGATCGATGCAGGCGTGGGAAACCGCTGTTGGATTGCCCGATTCTGCCAGCGATGCCTACCATTTTTCGATCTTGGGAAAAATCAAAACCGCGCTTTCCGTGAGCTGGCTGGTCATCAATTACAAACGGGGCAACAAACGGTTTTTCAAGGATTTTGCCACCGCTTACAAGCAATTTCAAGACTTTGACAAACACCGCGGAAACCCAGCTGCCCTTTGGAATCACCTAGAAAAATCCATCGAACGCACGTTCGAGCAATACCACCTCACCATCGTCAATGATTACTTGGCATTTAAGGCCTTTGGGTGGCTGCAAGACGCGATACAAAAATTTGGCATTTCGGAAAATCCGGAGTTGGCGAATGAGTTGGTGGTAGGACAGGGGGGCGTGGAGAGCGAGTTGGCGGTGATGTCGTTTTTGAAGCTCAAGGCACAAGTCTTGGGCGATGCGCAATTGCTAAAAGTCTTTAAAAATGACGACGATGCGGTTTTGGAGGCACTGAAACAGCCCGAAATTTCCGCGTTTTACCGTGATTGGCAAATCCATTTACAGCGATTCGGCGATCGAACACTGGCCGAGCTGAAGTTGGAGGTGAAATCGCCCCGACAAAACCCAGAACTATTGGTACAGTTGATGAAATCGCAGTTGGATTCCCCCATAACGGTGGAGAATTTCAAGGAGCGACAGGCGCAAATTCACGCGAATGCGGCCAAGTTGGTTGCGGAAAAGTTGCGCTGGTGGCAGCCCAAGTCGTGGTGGTTCCACTGGGTCATGGGGATGTCGCGCTATGGCTTGGCAAACCGAGAAAACATGAGATTCTGTCGGACCCGCGTCTACAGCGCATCGAAGGACATTTTTAGGGCCTTGGCCGATTGTATGGTGAAAGCGGGACATTTGCTTGAAATTGAGGATGTGTTTTATCTCACGATGGATGAAATCAAGCAGTACGCGATGGTTGGGCCGCTGTCCATGACCGAAACCGTGGAGACGCGCAAGGCGGAATATGCGCAATACAAAGATTTGATTCTTCCGGATCGCATCATTTACAGCAAAAAAGAGAAACCGGATTTAACTGCCTACCTACAAGACCTCACCCGTGAAGGGATTGATCGAACCCAAGTTTTGTCTGGGGTGGCGGTTTCCAAGGGCGTAGCCGAAGGCGAAGCCCTTGTGATTACAGAGCCCGTGCTCAACGCCGATGTCAAAGGGAAAATCTTGGTGAGCAAAATGACCGATCCCGGATGGGTATTCTTGATGTCGCAGGCCATTGCCTTGGTCACGGAAAAAGGATCGCTATTGAGTCACACCGCCATCGTGGGCCGAGAGCTTGGCATCCCTGTGGTTGTGGCCGTGCAAGACGCTACCCAGCGCATCAAAACGGGCGAGTGGATTCGGGTGAACGGATCATCGGGAACCATCGAGCGCATCGAAGCACCCAAAAACGACGAGTAATTTATTCATTAAGCCCAGATTCTGCGGGGATCACCCGGTTTGGTTCTAACCATATAGCCTCGCTGTTTGGCTTCGCGTTTCAAGGTGATCAGCAACTGACCTGGGTAGAAAGCGGTTAATAATCGACTTCCGGGTTTCACTTTTCCCAGCTGGGATAAGAGCCTGTGGCAGTTGGAGGCGCATCGCTCACCCCAAAAAGAATAATCGCACTCGGGGTCCGCCACATTGCGCTTATAATAGTCTTTGAGCCACAATTGTTCCTCTTCGCTGGCCGGAATTGAAACGATGGTTTCCTTTTTATCGCGCACAATTTCTTCCCATTCTGGCAGGGATTGGTTCTGAAAAATGGCGCTTTTGGCTTGGTTGTTGGGGAAAATGTGAATGTTATTGCGGTCGGCATAGTAGAAGCCATACACCCGATCAAAGACCTGTACCGCGACATGGCCGCCAAAAAATCCCCCCAATTCACGGTGCGTGTCGCCCGAAAAAGGCTTGGTTACTGAACCATGAAAAATCCGCACGTGAATCATGGGTCAAAAGTACCGAAAATCCCTGATTTTGTTGTATTTTCGTTATTTACAGCACCGCATGAACGCGCTAATTTTTCTCATGGCGATATCCGTTACGATTTCTGCCATTCTCGCAAACGGACTGAAAAACGCCAAAGATGGGGAGTTTGAATACGTCAAAGACGACAACACCATTCGCGTGTTTCGGTTGGTGATGCCATTGTCGGTGATCCTCGGGATCGTGGTAGGCGTTTGGGATCCATGGCATTGGGGTCTCGGCGCAATCCCCTCCGGGTTGGGTTGGTCGCAATTGGGTGATGTCCTGAATCCCAACAGCAATGTTGATTTCACTTGGGAGCGATTGGCTGTTCTATTGTTCACCGTTGGACTCACACTGCGCTGGGTTGCAATATTGAGTTTGAAGAAGGCGTTTACGGTGAAAGTGACCATCTTGAAAGGACATCAACTGAAGTCGGATGGTGTATACCGTTGGATGCGTCACCCAAGCTACACCGGTATGTACATTTACGGTTTGGGTATGGGGTTGGCCTTACACAGCTTGTTGAGCATCGCATTGATTCTTTGGGGTGTTTGGTACACCACACACAAACGAATTCCTGTAGAGGAAGCCGTGCTGGAAAGCCATTTTGGCGACGATTATCGCGCGTACAAAGCGAGAACGTGGAAGATGTTTCCGCTGATTTATTGAGCGGTTCTGCCAGATTTTAACACCCAGTACAATCCCTTGACGTTGGAGCGCAACTCTTTGAGGTAGATCAGTATGATGATTTCCTCGATGCTACTGAGCCACCCCCAAATCATCGCAAAGAAGAAAATGGGCGCGTAGTAGCCGTATGAGAACAAGCCGAAAAAGTAAATGCCTTGGAAATAGCCGCCCAGTTTCGCGCTGTACATATGCAAACTCGGCAATCTTCGGAATTTGATAAAGGAGAAAATGTTGTAAAAAACAATCAGCCCAATAAAAGGATACAATAGCCAAAAATCATTGCCGTGGTCAGGCATTTTGAAGTTGTAAATCCCCACAAATGCCAAAATATACGTACCCCAATCGGCCATTGAATCGAGGCGTGCGCCAAATTCGGTCTGCAGTTTGAAGGTGCGAGCGATGATTCCATCGATGGCGTCGCTGGCCAAATTGATGCACAACAAGGTCGCAAACAAAGACTCGTTACCAGCATAGATCAGGTAAAGTAGAAACGGAAACGAAAGCAACCGATACAAACTAATGGCATTGGGAAGGTTCCAAATGTTTTCCTTTTTGGGCGATGGATTGGCGGTTGTTTGACTCATGGGTTGTTTAAAAGTATGGGTTTAGAACGCTTTTTTGATTTTTCGAAGGTATAGAATCCAAGAGAAAAGAAAATGAAGACCGGATGCGGTGACGAAAAATACGGAAGCATCGACCCAAGAAAAATCGCGCAATACACAAAAAACGAGGCTTACCCCCAAAGCAGAATCTGTTTTATCGAGCAGGGTAAATAGCCCTTTGAAGCGGTTTGCTGACGCACCCGCGGGGATGCCCATCCTGCGTTTCAACCAGGAATTGGGGAGTTCGAAAAGCACATAGGCCATCCCATATACCCAACCGATGAAACATTTGAATAGAATGTCTTCCCACCCGTGCCAGGTGCTCAAATCTTTGAAAATTGCGTCATAGGCTGTGTCGTTCAAATGAGAAAGCAGCACCCCGCCCGGAATATTGATCAGCCCAAAACAAACCGCGTTCACGACCGAAACAAATACCACCCCCCGCCAGGTTTTGTTCGGACCAAAAGCCCCCGCATGGATGGGCACCGCCAAACCGGAAAATCCGTTGCGTTTCACCAACACCATGTGGGCGATGTTTGTGATCACCAACGGAAGCAAGGCGCCGATCATGTATATGGAGAGTTCCTTGTTCAACGGTTTTTGGTTTAATGGACTGTTTCCAAAGCCAATTCCAACGCTTCCAACATTCTCAATGAAACTGCCAAAATGCGTTTGGAGAAATCGTATTTCGCCACAATTCCTGAGACTTCGTAAAACGATACCCTGCAACAAATATAGGTTTTGACCGACATCTCCGCGGCCAACAAGTAATCGCTGAAGGGGAGCGTGTGTCCCGGACCTTTCCTTTGTTGGATTGATTGGTAATGGTCTCTCAAATGGACGATGAGGTCATCGCGATCGAAATCTACGGGCAATACGAAACTCAAAAATTCCACGATATCACGCTGTGGCAGGTCGATCATGGACAGTTCCCAGTCGTAGATACAGGGCATTCCAATGCTTCGAATGAGTGTGTTTCTCGGATTGAAATCATTGTGGATGGGCACCTTCGGCCATCGCAGCGCTGTGTAGTCTGATTCGAAATTCAACATCGCCTCTTTGACTGATTGCAAGGCCTCGATTTGTTCAGCTTCAGCACATTCCTCAATGAGGATGTCCATCAATTTGCCGTATAGGTTTATGGCTTTCCAAGGTTGAAAAGACTGTAGCAGTTGGGGTTTCTCTTCGGGTAGCGTTTCCAACATTCGGTGCGCTACATCGATACTGCTCAAACACAATTGAATCCATTCTTGGGTCCATAATTCGGGCGTGTCTTCGCTATTTTGCAGGGCGATTTGTCTTGGCGTTATCCACTCTTGCAAAACCAAATAGATTTCGCGATCGGCCTTGATGATGTTTCCATAATGTCGGGGCATCGCAACAAATCCATTTTTTTGGAGGTGCTGATAAATGGCAGGCTCTTTCAGGTGGCAACCGTGATATTCCAATTGCGTTTGATGCAGTCGGATCAAATCCGCCAAAGAAGTATCGATGGAGGCCGCAATGAGGTGAAGTCCTTTGATGACTTCCGTGTCTAGCGCCTTGGATTTGATGAGTAGTTTTTCTTGACTCGGTGCGTGCTCACTGACCTCGTTAAGGATCAGGGCAGTGGGCAAAAAGCCCATCAATTTGTTGCTGATTTTGCCGGTGATGTTGGTGATGATGCCGTTTTCGAGTTGCGCATCGCCCTTCCATGAAAGGGATTGTATTATACGGCTACCGAGCCAATCTTTTAAGTGGGGCTGAAGGAATTCCGGGGTGATTTCCGATTTTAACAACCAAGAAACAGGTTTGTTCCGACCCAATTTTTCGTGGGCTTTGGCAAATTCACCGCTCATGATGGCGGCATAGGTGGAAATTTCCAGTGCCAACGAAAACCCCGCGATGAGCTTGGCAAAACGATGGGCTTTTCCGCTGCCCAAACAATCCATCAGGGCCAACGCTTCTGCTTGCTTGGAAACATGCGTTCCCCCGCCTACGGTGCCAATGACCAAGTTGGACAATGTAACGGTGATCCGCACGCCATCGGGATAAATCGCATTGCCGTAGGGTTGCATATCCACGAACGCCGAACTCGATTCATGGATGGAAGCCAAATCTTGCCCGGTGGCGACAAAAATCCCCGCAATTGCATTGGCTACATTCACATTGAAGGTAATCATACCCATTTTTTGGGCGTACGCTTGCGATGGCTTGATGAATTCGAGCATGCGCTCGGGGGTGGTGCGCAGAACCT
Source organism: Bacteroidota bacterium (assembly GCA_005788145.1). Taxonomy (GTDB): domain Bacteria; phylum Bacteroidota; class Bacteroidia; order NS11-12g; family UBA955; genus UBA955. The sequence continues at coordinate 1,751 of SXYY01000104.1, read as the reverse complement.
CGTGAATGACTTGCCTTGGAATATCACATTGTGCCGTAACCCTGGTGCCTCTGCCGTGTTCAATGTTATGGGTCGATACTTTTTTGTCCGATGCGCCGTTGCCTTCGATGATGAATTCAAAGTCGCAGTCAGGAAATGCATTGCGCAATTCGTCCACCAAAAAAAGCAATCCATGCCAGGTGCAAGTGGTGGTCATGTTCTGTCCAGAAGCATCCCCCGTGGTATAAACAAAGTGCAAATGCACGCACTGTTCCAACACATGGGTATCAATGGCAATGAGCTTGGCGTGATTGGAATAGGCCTCTGCCGATTTTTTGATGTCGTTGAAATGGGATTGTACCCAATCGCAAATCGGTTGGGCATATGTGCCATCCCGCAGCAATAACATCGGTGTGCGCACCATCTTTTGCCATTCCACGTTGGCACTGAACCCGCCGCTGCGCGAAACGACCTTCGCCCCGCGGTTCATACTGGCGACCAAAGCGCCCTCCAGCGTGCCCACAGGTGCATAAACAAATTCCGATTTTCCACCGTCGTTGAAGACCATCGGACCCACAATCCCCACGGGAATCTCGGTGCTACCGATGTACGACTCAATGTTGTGTTGAATGGAAGCGATATCCAGTCCTGAATTTAACAATGCGTCCAATGTGAACCCGTGCGATTTCAAAAAGGAAACGCGCAAATCGGTGGCGGTGCGTGTGCTGAGCCCCCTGCCGGGTAAGATGGGTAGTTCTTCAGTCATGGATGTTTCGGGCGATAAACCCCAAAAAACAAAGGTATTCGATTCAACGGTATTTCAACAGTAAGCCGCTTTGGGCCAATAGGCTACAATCCGTTCGCGACACTGTTTTTTTGCGTTTTTTACCAAATTGTTATCAATTGGGCGCAGTTTGTTACGGAAAATCGCAAAAAAAAATTATTGATTTTACGGAAAATCGCAAAAGTTAATTTTTCCAAATGGTCTGACTGCCGCAGTTTGTCTGCAAAAATACATTCCCGAAGGCCATTGCAGCGGAGGAATCCGTCAGTAATGGAATTTACCGGGGATGCGGCAAAGTTACGCATCGTTTATGGCATCGCATTTGATAGAGAAACGACAAATGCAGAGAAAATTACACAATCGGTGGATGAGTATCTTTGTCGCGTTGGTTTTGAGCTTGGTTGCCAATGTCGCATCGGCCCAAAGAATCAACATGATTGATATCATTGGCAACGTGGATTCGGTGGCCTCAGCATTCACAAAGTCAGGGCTAAAACTGGTCGCCAAAAATGTGGAGGACTATCGCTTCACAGGCAAAATGGCCGGCGAAAACATCGAATTGCGGTTTTACTTTACCCCCATATCGCGGGTTGTATTCAAAGGGATTGTGATTACACAGAAAGCCTACGCTGCGGACAGTGTTCATGCGGAATATTTGGCGAGGGTTGCAAAAATTTCAAAGCGCTACATCATTCCTGAAACGATAATCCTGCAAGATGGCAGCCGAGAGAATTTTTCATCGAAACTTCCACCCGCAGTGGCTGCCAACCCTACAGCATCGCCCATCGAAACCATCGTAAATGAGACCAATATCCCAGCATCGGTGCAAAAAATCGCATGGGAAAACATGACGTACTTCACAAACCTGAAACTGTATTGTTCCAAACAGGTTGATGGCAAAATCATCACCGAATACGTGGTGAAAGACAATGAGGTGCGCTACAACAGCGAAAAAGCAATGCTCCCCGGTGGTGGCAAAGACGAATTG
>SXYY01000103.1 GCA_005788145.1 Bacteroidota bacterium | reverse complement strand
TTGGATTGTAGGGATCATACCCGCAGTGCTTTTTTCACAAAGCAAAGACACCTTGCATGATTTGCAGGTGTTAGACCCTGCGAGTGTTTCCTGCTCCATCAAAGGCGTTGCCGTAAGTGGTGCCACCGAGCAAGTCAAAGTCGTGAGCGCCCAAACCATCAAAGAGATGGGTGCCCAAAATGCCGCGGAGGTTCTTCAGAACCAAAGCGGCATTTTGATTAGTCAGGATGCCCAGCTCGGCACAGGCATCTCATTGCAGGGGCTCAGTGGACAGTCGGTCAAAATATTGGTCAACGGTGCGCCGGTGGCTGGGCGATTGAATGGCAACATCGATATCTCGCAAATTCCCACCAATCAAATCGAACAGATAGAAATCATCGAAGGCCCAATGAGCGTGTTGTTCGGCTCCGATGCCATGGGGGGTATCATCAACATCATCACCAAACAGCCCATGTTGAATCGCACCAAAACCAATGCGCGGCTATTTTTGGATGGCAACAGAAACACAAACCTCGATGTAGATTTTGCCATTCCGGTGAAGCAGCGACATTCGGCATTGCAGTTATTTGCGGGTCGACATTTCTTCGGCGGCATGGATTTCGACACCCTCACCCGTAACTACGATTGGAAACCCAAAACCAAGTATTTCGGGGGATTGGGATTTCATGTTCGGGGCGATAAATTCCGGCACGATATCCGCGCCAACCATTTCTACGAAAACATGCTGGATCGAAGCAATGCGGAATACAACCTCATCACAGTCACTGGCTACAACAACCGATTTTTCACCCAGCGCAGCGATGCAGCGGTCCAAAGTAGCGGCAGATTTAGTGTGGGAAACAAATCCATCAACGCCAAATTCAATAACAGTTGGAACGGATACCATCGCCTAAATACACTGGTGAAAAGAAACTTGGTTACCGGTGAAGAAACACCCTCATTCATCGGCGAGCGCGATACTACCCGAAACCACCTCTTCAATGCACGTGGCTTTTTTGAAATCGAAAAAAAGCGGGTTCGCAACAATACACTCATGCTGGGATACGATGCAAACCACGAAATCCTGTCTACCGGAAAAATTCGGGAGCCGAAAAATATCACGGACATAGGATTGTTTGCGCAGGGGAAATGGCAGCCCAACCGTCGATTGCTAATTCAGCCGAGTCTGCGGGGCAATTTTAACTCCCGATTTGGTGAGCCAATCCCTACAACAACACAAAATCTGCGTTTCACCCCCATCGTTCCCGCCCTACAAACCCGCTACAAAATTGGCAACTCGATGTGGCGACTGTCCTACGCAAAAGGATACCGCGCACCCAGTTTGAAAGAATTGTACTTCCTGTTCGTCGACATCAACCACAATGTGCGGGGCAACGAACAGTTACAAGCAGAAGTCGCCCACAATGTCATGGCTTCCTATAAGTATCGTCACACCTACCCCAACATGCACGGTCGGATTTTGGCTGTAGAGTTGAATACACGCGGATTTTGCAACAACGTATCTCAACAAATTCAACTGGCGATGCTCGACCAAAACACACAACTGTATCAATACATCAACATCGGAAAAATCAATAGTACAGGGGCTAACCTCGATATCGACCTCACGTATAAAAATCACAGTCGTTCCGCATGGACCACCACCGCCACCCTTGGCGCCGATTGGATCAACACCCGCAGTCAACTGTCCGATTCCAGCGACTGGCAAGGCTTCAATACCATCCAAGGGAAATTAAACCTGAAGTTGAATCATCGCAAATCCAACAGCAGTGCACAATTGTTCTGTAGGTACAGCGGCAACACCCGCGGATTTTTGGCCAATGGCAACACCTACCAAATTGCGCCATATACACTGGTTGATTTCACCTTAAACACCACGATCTCCGAAAAATCCAAATACCCCATCCTACTACAAGCGGGGTGTAAAAACTTGTTGAATGTCACCCAACTTCAAGGTCAGGCCGGTGGCGGAATCCACGGTGGCAATGGCGTTCTGAATATTTCACCCGGAAGGGCTTTGTTTTTATCAATCAACGTTCAAATCCAATGATGCGGATTATCTATATCATCCTGGCAGGCCTGTTCGCAACCGCGTTCTTTACCGCTTGTGAAAAACCCGAACCCCTGTACCCGCAGCCCAAAACCTCGGTGGGTGTGCAATCGCAGATTTTCGCGATGGGGGAAAATTACGCCAATCAATTGTGGTTTGATTTCGCCACACAAAAAACCGAAACCAATGCGTTTGGACTCTGGCACATGGGATTTTCCTGCGACCCCAACCAACCCCGCGTTTCCGTCAACGGCGGCATCAGTGCGAGTTTTGGCGTGGCGCGTTTTGCTGGAAGTAGTTTCGGCAAACTCACCGCCGATAGCATTAAAAAAGTGAAATGGTATTTCGACAACCCCAATGGCGATGCAGATTCATCGGCCTTCCCATTGGCTTTTGCGAAAAAAGATGGCCAATGGAAAATCAACGACTACACCTATGTGATCGACTTGGGCGATAAAATCAAAGACAGCACGCGCTACGTGCAACTGAAATTCCAAGATTGTAGGGCTGGCCAATTTTACGAATTCGAATACAAAAATTTGGAGCCCAATGGCTTTTTACGCAAACAGAAAATTGCGGTGAATATGGATAAAAACTTCATGTATTACCAGTTTCTTGAGCATCGAATCGTAGACAATGAACCTTTCAACAACGATCAGTGGGACATACTATTCACCACCTACAAGGAGAGTGTGCCGGATGCCAACGGCGTGCCCTACCCCTATGTGATTCGCGGGGTGTTGATCAACCCAAAGAAGGTGAGCGTGGCGCAGGTGGACAAAGTGGATTTCAATGCCATCGACAAGGCCTATGCGGGTGCGGTGGTATATGGTAAAAAACAAGATGAGATTGGCTACGATTGGAAACAATACGATCAAACGGCTGAGCGATATACGATGGTACCCAACCGCGTATATTTATTGAAAACGCCCGATGCCATAATCAAGATGAAGTTTGTGGATTTTTACGATGAC
>SXYY01000005.1 GCA_005788145.1 Bacteroidota bacterium | reverse complement strand
TTGGGGTCGCGAGTTCGAGTCTCGTTTCTCGCTCAAAGAGCACAAAAGCCCCGGAAACGGGGCTTTTCTTTTTTGGTATTTGGCGGTTGCCAAACCGCGCAAGCATTCATAGCAATCTTCATTTACAGCGTATGGTAATGCCGAGATCAATTGCTCTCATGGGTATTCCAGTATGCTACCTGTATACTCTTTCCTGTCGGTGTGACAAAAAGAAAAAGGCCGCTGAACGAGCGGCCTTTTTCTTTTATCTACTGCAAGAAGATTATCTTCTGCGTTTGGTTTTCTTATCGATACCTGAGCTAGGCAATCCGTTGTATTTCTTCTTGCTGTTGCCCACTGGAGAGCCGATACGAATCATCGCACAACGGAATCCAAGATTAGACTGACTTTGCTTTTCATCCAAGAAACGACGGGTACCAGGAGAAGCCCAGTATATGCGGTCGTTCCAAGAAGCGCCTTTGTATACACGCGCTTTGTTATTTACCAGCGATGTAATACCATATTCATAGGTCATATCCCCGTTGTTGTAGTTCTCTTCGTCTTTGAAACCAATGTTATCGGCTTTTTTGTAGTTACGACGGTTTACGTTTTCACGCTCTGTAACATCACGGTATTGCAAACGACCCAAAGAATCTTTCTGTTCAATAACGCCATATTGATCCAAAACCAATGTTTTGTATACGTTCCCACGGAAAGGCATAAATGCATCAAAGTCTTCCTGTGACAAAGGACGGTAAACATCCATGGTCCATTCGGCTACGTTGCCTTCCATGTTGTACAAACCATAAGCATTAGGCCAGTAGCTGTATACAGGGGTAGGAACAAAACCAGCGTCGTTCAGAGGACCACCAGCAACTCCACCGAAGTCACCTTTACCAACCATGGCGTTCAAACGAATCTTTCCACGGTCTTTTTCTTTTTCTTCCTTGATGCGTATGGTGTAGTCATTCCAACCGTAGATTTTCTTTTGCTCTACGTTGTTGAAGTTGACATCACCGATGTTGGCTTGTGCCGCATATTCCCATTCTGCTTCTGTGGGCAAACGGTATTCAGGCAAGAAAATACCATCTTCCATGTTTACCTTGAAACGCTTTTGGTCTTTCTTTTTCTTTTTGCTGTAATCGGCCAATGGCTTCTTACCCTTTTTGATGAAGTCGTACTGACCTGCCAAGTAAGTTCTGGTGTGGAACGTGTTGTCATCGTTTGCATCCGTAACAACATCATACTTGATGATGCCCTCACGATCCAAAATGGTTTCGTTCACGCGTTCAGTTCTCCACTGAGCAAATTCAGAGGCTTGCTGCCAGTTTACACCCACCACGGGATAATCCTTATAAGAAGGGTGGCGGAAGTATAACTCCACGAAAGGTTCGTTGAAGGCCAACTTATTTCTCCAGCACAATGAATCGGGGAGAGCGCGCTGGTACACTTCAGGATAACTGATGTAAGTACGCATCAGCCAGTACACATATTCGCGATACTGCAAGTTGCTTACCTCTACCTCATCCATGTAAAATGAATTAACGGTCACTGTTCTTTCGGCGTTGTTGTTGTCGAATTGAAGGTCTTTTTCAGTAGAACCCATGGTGAATGACCCACCTTCTACCAAAACCAATCCAGGTCCGGTTTCTTGTCCCCTGTAGTTGGGATTGGCAAAACCACCCCATTTGGGATTGTTGTAGGCTTGACCTGTGGTCTTACTTACATTCTTGGGACCGCAGGCGCTGGCCGCCACCATGGCTGCTACTGCCCAAATCCAAGTGCGATTTTTTACTAACACGGTTTGCATTCTTTGTTTTTAATAACGACAGATTGTGTGTATTATTTGCAAATATATATTTTTTTTCAACATTCACAACAAAAAAGCCCAAGCTACCTCGGGCTTTTTGCAAATATATTGTGTGGAAAATTGAGCAAATTTAAAATTCTGGACAGCGCAATGGTTTGAATGGTGTTCTACCGGGAGGTACACACCAGTCAATTGTAGCACTCACCTCGTGAGATGAAGGGATGGCACTACGTCCATCGCTCACGGTAAAGTCATAGCTATAACCAAATTTGAAGCGGTTTTTTCTGAATCCTACCAACATGATGATTGCATCTGAGTTTTTGAATGCACCAAATGTTTGACGGAACCACAAACCGGTCACCAATGGACCTTTGTTTGCGTAGAAACCTAAGTTCAATTGGGTGAAGTTTCTCTGCTTCATGAACAAGGCATTGGGAGAGAAGGTATTTTCTTCGTAACGGCTTCTGGTCAGAGGAATTACAGCACCCGTATGAACAGTCATGCGCATCGGTTGAACTTCGTCGGGGTTGTTGTAGAAACTCCAGTTCGGCTCAATGATGTTGTGCGCAGCAAAGCCCATGTAAAACTTGCTTGAGTACATAACCCATCCAGCGTTGAAGTTGGGATAGTTCTTGCTCTCGTTTGCTGGTTTCTGCTCACCCGTTGGATTCACAAATCCTTGGGTGGGATTGATTTGGTCAGCAAATTTCAGGTTGTTCCAGTTCAAAGACTTCATTGTCAATGCACCTTGTAAACCAAAACGCATGTAAATTCTGCCGCGATCCAATGGCAACAAGTAACTGTACACACCGCTGATTGTGGTACTGGTTAACAATCCCGAACCCGCGATGTCGTGAAATACCATGGCGCCCAAGCCACCACCTACACTGGGAATGTGTTGGTCCCAAGATGCACAAAAAGAACGGAATGTTCCTGGCAGGTTGGGCCATTGGTTGCGGTAATTGGTGGCGAAACGCCCTGCTGCGCCATAAGCACAAACTGCAGAACCGGCCAATGCTGGATTGGTATATACAGGCGAAGCGTAGAACTGAGAGAGTTCTGGATCCTGGGCCTGAACGCTGAGGGATACACTCCCAAGCAATCCAAGACTGAGTACACGTAATGCTTTTTTCATGTGGTACGTCTAACAAACTTACAAATAAAAACGAATCAACGGACAAATTATTGATTTTATCAACAAACTTTCTCAAAAAATCAATAAAAATGCTACCTGATGACAATACTATGACAGTAACTATCAACGATTTTTTGTAATTTTCCGTTCTGAAAATGGTGAAAAAGATTTTTCCAATACTACTTGGTATGTTTTGGCTGTCAACCCCTGTGGTTCAGGCCCAATCCTTTCTGAATCAAGGGAAATGGGTGCAGCTGGAGATTGCCAAGTCTGGTATGTACAAAATGACCAAATCCGAACTTCAGGCCATGGGTTTTGATTTGGCCAACAGCGATCCACGAAATTTTTGCATTTACGGCATACAAGGACAGGGCTTGCCAAGTATAAACGGTGCGAGCATCCGCAGCGAGTCACCCCAAATCGCATGTGAAATCATCGGTGAATCCGATGGCGTTTGGAACGATGGCGACGCAGTGATTTTTTGCGGTCAATCGGCCAAAGATTGGGAATTTGATCGGGTTGAATACAGACACAGCAACAACTTTTATGCATCCAAGGTCAATTTGTTGATTGGACATGGCACATCGCCAGGAAAACGAGTACTGCCGCAGAAAACGGCCTTGGGCGCGGTGAATACCACATTCAAAGGAATACAGTCCTATTGGTTTCACGATTCGGATATTGTTAATCCGGCCGCAATGGGTCGACAGTGGTTTGGTGAGCGTTTGGGCAATGAAACATTGCAGCGGAGTTTTTTAAAAATTATTCCTTCAACCAATGCCGATACCCTCGAGATTTCTTTTCAAGTTGCTTCCTTCATCACCGATGATACCGGTTCGTTGGTTGTGGTTGCCAATGGTGTAGCCAATCGATTTTCACTGCGCGCGGTTGGGGGTTCTTACGAGCCTTATTATCTCATGAACGGAAAAATGAAGGTTGTGACCACAGGAAGCAATCTCTCACTGCAGTTCAAATTAAACCGACCCAACACCAAATCGTATGTGATGATTGATTACTTTGAGGTAAAAAAATGGGAAGGAAATAATCATGCAGCCTCATCCACCGGATTCATTCGCAACAACGAGATGGCGATGTACAACCAAAATGCCTATTTCGAGTGGCAAGACAATGCATCGGGAAGTTTGGCGGTATGGAACATCTCTAATCCATTGGGCCCAAGTAAAATGAGTGTTGAAGACCTTGGCAGTGGTGGCAAACGCTTGCTCATTGCAAAAGAAGAGGCACATCACTCCTTTTTGGCCTTTAACGCCAATGGCAATGATTTTTTGAAGCCAGCAGTTAAGCAAGCCTTGGCCAATCAAAACAAAGCATACGAATCGGCCGCGGATTTGATCATCATCACGCATCCTAATTTTATGGAAGCAGCCAATGACTTGGCCAATTTCCGACGCATCAATCCGGGCTATACCGTTCAAGTGGTTACACCCCAAGAAATTTACAATGAGTTTTCAGCAGGACAGCAGGATTTGGTGGCCTTGCGAGATTTCATTCGCTGGCGCAAGCAGTTTGGGGAGAAGGCAGCAAAATCGCTGAAGTACATTACTTTGTTCGGTGCGGCATCCTACGATATGCAAGATCGCGTCGCCAACAACACCAATTACATTCCCATCTACCAATCAGAAGGCACCAGTGGCGCAGGATCCTTTTGTTTGGATGATTTTTTATGCTTTTTGGACTCGAACGAAGGTGATCCAATGCGGGTGAAAGGGAAAATGGCCGTTTCGATTGGCCGAATACCTTGCCGAACCCTTGACGAAGCAAAAGCGGTGGTGGCCAAAATTCGTCGATACAGTGCACCCAACGCCCTAGGTCCATGGCGCACGAACATTGCGTTTGCCTGTGACGATGTCGATGAAAGTTGGGAAACCGAGTTTGTGGTTGAATCGGAGAACAACGCCAATTACATCAACCAATATTTTCCGTATCTCAATGTCAATAAATTGTATGCGGATGCATTTTCACAATCAACCACAGGTAACAACGAGAAATACCCTGAAATGAGCGCCGCCATCAATCGCACAATGAATGATGGGGCTTTGTTCATGAATTACCAAGGACATGGTGGATTGAAAGGATGGGCGCAAGAATCCATTTTGGATATTCCAATGATCAATAGTTGGAACAATCCTTACCGGATGCCCATTTTGTTCACTGCAACTTGCGAGTTCAGTGCTTTCGATGATCCAAAAGTGCAAAGTGCCGGAGAACTGGCTTTGCTCAATCCCAAAGGCGGTGCTATTGCGCTGATGAGTACCACCCGATTGGTCTATGTAAGCGGGAATACACAAATCAACCGCGATTTCTGGACAAATTACGGATTTCCCAAGCCCAATGAGCCCATTCCAACCTTGGGCGATGTTTACCAACGGATGAAAAATCGTCCGAGTTACACCACCGAAGACAACAAGTTTGCCTTGCTGGGCGATGCAAGTATGCCCATCGCTTTTCCCAAACACCTCATTCAAATCGACTCTGTCCAAGGCAAACACGTGAGTGCCTTCCGTGATACGGTAAAAGCGTTTTCTGTGGTGCATTTAAAAGGACATGTGAATGAGCGCTTGGTGGGTGAGTTTTCCAATTTCAACGGGACGATGTGGGTCAAAATTTACGACAAACCCCTCCAAAAATTCACCTTGGATAACGATGGTCAAGCGAAACCCGTGGCTTTTTCTGAATTGTCAGGAATTCTGTTTAACGGTCAAGTAACGGTGAAAAACGGTCGTTTTGAATTGGTATTCTCCGTGCCCAAAGACATCGCATACAATTATGGCATTGGCGTAGCCAAGTTTTATGCGCACAACGGAACAACCGATGCAGCTGGTTCATGGAAGTTCTTTATCGGCGGTAGTGAGTCGCTTCAATCCGTCGATACCGATGGTCCGATGGTTCGCGCATTCATGCAGGACACCACCTTTACCAATGGAGGCAAGGTCGCCCGTGATGTGGATTTTGTGGCCAGAATTTTTGATAAAGATGGCATTAATGCCACAGGTGCGGGCATTGGTCGCGATATTCAATTGATCATCGACGAAGGTACCGAGGATCAAAAAAGTTTCGTACTAAACGATTATTTTGGATACGATGTAAACAGTTATACCCGCGGCACTGTGCGATTCCCACTATCGGGTTTGCAGCCAGGATTGCATACTTTTACTTGCAAGGCATGGGATATTTACAACAATCCAGGAAAGGGCAGTGTAGGTTGTTTGGTAATTCCACCACGAACATTAGAAATTACGGGGTCTGCAGCATATCCAGTACCATTCCATGATGAATTGAAAGTGTGGATTCAACATACCTTGCCTGGGGAGAATTTGACTGTGAAATGGAAGATTTTGGATGCTCAGGGTCGATCAATCCGCGAAGGGGAAAGTTTCCACGAGTCAGCACCCGCAAAAATGACAGTTATCGACTGGGACGGCAGAGCCCAAAATGGCGCTGAAATCCTGGGTGGGGTATACTTCTATCAATTGGTGGTACTCACCGAAGATGGCCTTGAAAATCAGGTCGGCGGAAAGTTTGTCAAATCACAATGATTTTGAATTTCTTTCGTTTATTTAAAATATCTTGCTTGAACCATTAGGATGCACAATTTCGAAATCATATTTTTGCCATTACGCGTTATGAAAAAAACAGCAGCCATTGCTCTATTATCAGTTACTGCCTGGGCTTCATTATCGGCCCAGAATAACTCATTGACATCCAAGCAATTGGCGGGTCAATTGAATACAGTTACCACCATGGTTCCTTTCCTGACAATCACGCCAGATAGTCGTTCTGCTGCGATGGGAGATGTTGGAGTGGCTTTGTTTAATCCCGATGCCAACAGCGGCTCATGGAACATGGCGAATTTGGTGCATGCCAAGAATAAAACCGGTTTTTCTTTGTCTTACGCACCTTGGTTGCGACAATTGGTTGACGATGTAGGATTCTCTTATTTGTCGGGCTACGCCAAAGTGGGTAAGGGTTCAGCAGTTTGTGGCTCAATGCGGTATTTTTCTCTTGGTAACATTCAGTTTACTGATTTTGAAGGAAATCCAACCGGAAACTTCAATCCCAATGAATTTGCCTTCGATGGTGGATATGCCACCCAGTTCAACAACAATTTCTCCATGGGTGTGAACTTGCGTTTCATTTACAGCAACTTGACTGGAAATAGGGCTTTCAACGGTATCGATTACAAGGCTGCGATGGCTGCTGCGGGGGATGTAAACTTGTTGTACAAAACCGAAGTGAAAAATCCCAAAGGGGGATTCGATAAGTTGCAGTTTGGTTTGAACATCCAAAACATTGGTTCGAAAATGACCTACTCTTCGAAAGAAAAGCGTGACTTTATTCCAACGAACTTGAAATTGGGAGCGGGGTACAGCCACAAGATTGATGACTACAACACGGTGAATGTCTATGCGGATATCAATAAGTTGCTCGTGCCAACACGCCCTTATTATTTGGTGTCGTACACAGGTGATGATTCTTTGATCAATGGTACCAGACAGTTTACGGGAATAGACCCCAACGTCAACACCATTCAGGGCATGATTCAGTCGTTTTACGACGCGCCAGGTGGCTTTGCTGAAGAAGCCAAAGAGTATAATTTCAGCGTGGGAACGGAGTACATCTACAACGATCAGTTTGTCATTCGTGCGGGTGCTTTCTACGAATCAAAAACCAAAGGCGGTCGTCAGTATGGTACAGTAGGGATTGGCTTGAAATACAACACTTTTACCATCGATGCGGCGTATTTAGTGCCTTTTGCCAACCGTCACCCACTGCAAAATCAAATGCGTTTCTCTTTGTTGTTTGATTTGTCTGCATTGCAAGACGCGCCGGGATCGAATTAATTCCAATCTTTTTCTTCAGCATTCGGGTGGCGAAGTGTAAATTTGCCATTTATGGATTCACGCAGAAATACACTCATCCAAAAACGGGAAGAAGCCGCTTTGGGTGGAGGTCAGGCTAGGATTGATGCACAACACAAAAAAGGCAAGCTAACGGCCCGCGAGCGCATTCAGTTGCTCCTAGACGAAGGTACCTTTTGTGAAATTGGGGCCTTTGTTACACATCGCAGTACCGATTTTGGCATGGAGAAACAGCAGTTTCTTGGTGATGGAGTGGTTACAGGGTATGGCAAGGTCAATGATAGAACAGTCTATGTATTTTCCCAAGACTTCACGGTTTTCGGTGGATCTTTGAGCGAAACCCACTCAGAAAAAATCTGTAAAATCATGGATATGGCCTTGGCCAATGGTGCACCAGTCATTGGGATGAACGATTCTGGTGGTGCGCGTATCCAAGAAGGTGTGGTGTCGCTTGGTGGGTATGCAGATATCTTTTATCGCAACGTTCAGAGCAGTGGGGTTGTGCCTCAGTTATCGGCCATAATGGGTCCCTGTGCCGGTGGTGCCGTGTATTCTCCAGCGCTAACGGATTTCATTTTTATGGTGGAAAACACCAGTTATATGTTTGTTACGGGTCCGAACGTGGTGAAGACCGTGACCAACGAAGACGTGAGTAGTGAAGAATTGGGTGGAGCATCGGTTCATGGTTCGAAAAGTGGCGTGGCCCACTTTACCATGGCCAACGAGGTTATGTGCATTCAAAACTTGCGCAAATTGCTGAGTTATGTTCCCCAAAACTGCGAAGAAAAAGCACCATCGATTCCTTATACCTTGGGCAATGAAACCCGCGATGTACTAAAAGATATCGTACCGGAAAATCCCAATCAGCCTTATGACATGAAAGAAGTGATTCAAGGGGTGGTGGATGCGGATAGCTTCATGGAAGTGCATGCCTCCTATGCAGAGAACATTGTTGTGGGATTTGCGCGATTGGCAGGAAAGAGCATCGGCGTTGTGGCCAATCAACCGGCATTCTTGGCGGGTGTATTGGATGTGCACAGTTCTCAAAAAGCAGCGAGGTTTGTTCGTTTCTGCGACGCCTTTAATATTCCTTTGTTGGTGTTTGAAGATGTACCAGGTTTCCTACCGGGTACGGATCAAGAGTGGAATGCCATTATCACCAACGGAGCCAAATTATTGTATGCTTTCAGTGAAGCCACCGTGCCGAGAATTACGGTGATCACCCGAAAAGCCTATGGTGGTGCTTACGATGTGATGAACAGCAAACACATCGGTGCGGACATGAATTTTGCTTGGCCTACGGCCGAGATTGCAGTAATGGGAGCCAAAGGCGCTGCAGAAATTATCTTCAAACGAGAAATTGATGCAGCAGCCGACCGCGATGCTGCATGGAAAGAAAAGGAAAAAGAGTACGGCGATTTGTTTGCCAATCCATATAGAGCAGCAGCCCGCGGATTTGTTGATGAAGTGATTCTACCCGAAGAAACCCGGATGCGTCTTATTCAAGCCTTCGACATGTTGCAGAACAAAGTAAAGAACAACCCCAAAAAGAAGCACGGTAACATTCCGTTGTAATCTATGAAATGGACAAAATTGGTGTGTATTGCCGTCATTACAGGGTTTTGTATGGCATCACTCAGTGCGCAAGAAGTTAATCGCAATGCGGAGCCTACAGCCAAAAACAAGTTGGCGGTGGGTGTAGGTGCAGTAAATTTTCTGTATTTCCAGGTAAATTCCTTGGACAACAAACAGTTGTCATCATCAAGTTTTTTTGACGGTATTACAAAGAATGTAACATTGCCGTTGCACTATATAAAGTACGAGAATCAACTCGGGCGACATCATACCATGGGATTGAACTATGCCAGTGCGGGTTTTGTTGTTGGCGGAGTACTCAGGGATTCTGTTTTTCTCAATGAATTGGGTATTGAAACACAAATGACCTTGGATGTGACCTATCGTACCAGAAGTTACAATGTCCGATACAACTACATTTTCAATCCGGATGGTGCGGTGGTTACGTATTTGGGCCTTGGTGTTGGTATTCGCGGTAATTCACTGTCGGTAAAGGCCAATGATCCTTCATTTGGTCAATTAATTAAGTTACCCGGTTTCAATGTGGTAAGCTATCCCATTTTGGGTTTTGAAACCACTTTGGGCTTTCAATCAAACATTACAGAGAATTTGGGTTGGTATGTGGAAATTGGCATGGCGAAATCTGTTTTTCAGGCTGGTGTTTTTATTCGCTTCTAAATTTCTGATTTTCTCATTTTGGCCATTTTTTTGATCATTTTTGTCCTTTTTTGATAAAAAACAGCCCGTTTTTTGACAAATTTCGTCGTTTTAGGCAAATTATGGTTTTCTTTGCGACTTCAACTTAAAGCTATCATATGGACTTAAAAGAGATTCAAGCGCTGATCAAATTTGTTTCAACCGCCGGTGTGGATGAGGTAGAAATCAATCAAAAAGATTTCAAATTGCTCATCAAAAAGAACCCTGCACAAATCACCACTGCACAATATACGCCAGTGGCAGTTCAAGCCGCTCCAGTTGCTGCGGCACCGATCGCAGCGGTAACGGCTGCCCCTGCTGTGGCTGCCCCTGCTGCGGAGCCAAAGGCTGATAACCTAATTACCATTAAATCGCCGATGGTAGGTACTTTCTATCGTACACCAAACCCTGAGTCACCCATGTTTGTGAACGTTGGTGATGAAGTGAAACCTGGTAAGGTGGTTTGTATCATCGAAGCGATGAAACTCTTCAATGAAATTGAGAGCGAAATCAGCGGTAAAATTGTGAAAGTGTTGGTTGATAATGCCACCCCTGTGGAGTATGACCAGCCCTTATTCTTGGTTGAACCAGCCTAATTCGAAAACTATGTTTAAAAAACTCTTGATCGCAAATCGCGGTGAGATTGCGTTGCGTATCATTCGTACATGCAAGGAAATGGGCATCAAGACCGTGGCTGTTTATTCTACAGCAGATCGCGAGAGTCTTCATGTTCGCTTTGCTGATGAAGCGGTTTGTATAGGTCCGCCACAGAGCAAAGACAGTTATTTGTCGATGTCGCGCATCCTTGCGGCAGCTGAAATTACCAATGCCGATGCCATTCATCCTGGATATGGTTTTTTGTCGGAAAACAGCAAGTTTTCTGCACTTTGTCGCGACCATGGCATCAAGTTCATTGGTGCTACCCCTGAGCAAATCGACCAGATGGGTGATAAGTCGAATGCCAAAGACACCATGAAAACGGCGGGCGTACCCACCATTCCCGGTTCAGAAGGTCTGTTGGAGAGTTTTGACCAAGCCATCAAAATTGCCAACGAAATTGGATATCCCGTGATCATGAAGGCCACCGCTGGCGGTGGTGGTCGTGGTATGCGAATTGTTTGGAAAGACGAGGAAGTAGAGCCCGCTTGGAACAGTGCCAAACAGGAAGCTGGTGCAGCCTTCGGAAACGATGGTTTGTACATGGAGAAATACATTGAAGACCCACGCCACATTGAAATCCAAATTGCAGGAGACCAATACGGCAAGGTATGCCATTTGTCTGAGCGTGATTGTTCAATCCAACGCCGTCATCAAAAGTTGTTGGAAGAAACCCCATCGCCATTCATGACACCCGAGTTGCGTGAGAAGATGGGCGAGGCGGCGAAAGCAGCTGC
>SXYY01000102.1 GCA_005788145.1 Bacteroidota bacterium | reverse complement strand
TTGCGACAAACTATCACCCATCGCGGCCACACTACTCAACCACATCACACTGCCCTCGTAATCGCCGGTGCGGTAAAACGAGTATCCAATCTCATATTTCTCCTCTACTTTCAGGGTATCGGGCGACAATTCCGCCAAGCGGTACGATTCAGCGGCTTTGTCGAAGGCGTTTTTGCGGAAATAACACTTTCCTTTCAACCATTGCACTTGGTTCTGTGGCACCTTCTTACCCACCTTTTCCAACTCGGCCAAGGCATAATCGTAATTGTTCATTTGGTAGTGTACCTGTGCCAAATAAAAACGAACATTGTCATACCCTTTGTCGCGAATTCGTTCAAACGCAGTGATGGCTTGTGGATAATCCCCCATCATCAAACAGGCATAACCGTAGTAGTAACTTCCAAGGTCGCGATACTCACCGGGCGCGTCTGCCACCGCTTTCAAAACCTCCACGGCTTCTTTGTATTTTTTGCCATTGACCAAGCAAAATCCCTTGCGATAATTAAACTGAGAGCGCAGTTCTTTGTCGATGGCCTTGTCTTCAACGTTCTTGTAATAGCGCATGGCGCTGGAATATTTCGACTTCAAATAATAAAAATCACCCAGGGCCAAATTGGCTTCAGTGGTTTTCAGCGAACCGGGGTTCTGGTCAAGGAATTGCTGCAACGACGGTACGCCATCGGTATGTCCGGCCTTCAGCTTGGAAATCGAATAATAGTATTCCGCTTCTGCCCGTTGCGTTCCATCGGGCACCAAATTGAGGTAGCTCCGAAACTGTGCAACCGCTGCATTAAATCTACCTTCGCGATACAGTTCTACGCCCCGATCGAAATGGGTTGTTGGGAACTGATTTTGTTTGCTTTCTTGGGCGAACAAGGGCGATAACCCAGCCAACATCACGACAAAAAATGCCAATCTCATATTTCAAAGATAAATGGCAAACAGAGGGCGATATTTTGACCTTATTCACCCAAAATCGCACTGCCCGTTTGATTGTACAGTAACAAAAAAGGGAGCCCATTGGGCTCCCTTTTTTATCGGCATTTGAAAAATTATCCTTTCAACACTTGCTCAACCAAGGCAGCTGCCTCAGAAAGCGTGATTGCGCTATATACTTTCAAACCACTTTCATCAATGATTCGCTTGGCTTCAACCGCATTGGTACCTTGCAAACGAACGATGATTGGGATTTGTACATCCCCAATTTTGCGGTAAGCTTCAACCACACCGTTGGCAACACGATCGCAACGAACGATACCACCAAAGATGTTGATCAAGATGGCTTTCACGGTGGGATCCGACATAATGATACGGAAACCGTTTTCAACCGTTTCTGCGTTGGCAGTGCCTCCTACATCCAAGAAGTTCGCTGGCTCACCACCGCTCAACTTGATGATATCCATGGTTGCCATGGCCAAACCTGCACCATTCACCATACAACCCACGTTACCGTCGAGCTTTACATAGTTCAAGTTGAATTTACCCGCTTCAACTTCGGTTGGATCTTCTTCGGCCAAATCACGCAACTCCAAGAAGTCTTTGTGACGGTACAAAGCGTTATCGTCCAAATTCACTTTGGCATCCACGGCAATGATGCGGTCGTCTGAAGTCTTCAACACAGGGTTGATTTCAAACATGGCGCTATCGGTTTCATCGTAGGCGCGGTAAAGAGCGGTAACGAATGTTACCATTTCTTTGAATGCTTTGCCTTCCAAACCCAAGTTAAACGCAATTTTACGCGCTTGGAATGCTTGCAAACCCACAGCGGGGTTCACCCACTCTTTGTGGATTTTTTCTGGATGCTGCTCAGCCACCTCTTCGATATCCATACCACCTTCGGTGGTGTAGATAATCACGTTTTGTTTGGTAGCGCGATCGAGCAACACACTCATGTAATATTCTTTGGGCTCGCTAGCACCAGGGTAGAACACATCTTGGGCCACCAACACTTTGCTCACCACCTTGCCGGCAGCACCCGTTTGAATGGTCACCAAGGTACCACCCAACAAATTCTTTGTAATTTCAGCTGCTTGTTCTGGGTTTTTGGCCACCTGAACACCGCGCTGTTCGCTGCCTTGAATTTTTCCTTTACCGCGACCGCCGGCATGGATTTGTGCCTTCACTACACACCAATCCGATTGGTAATGCTCTTTAACTTTTTGGGCTGCTTCCAAGGCTTGCTCGGGCGTTTCTGCTACGAACCCTTCTTGTACGGCTACACCGTATTTCTTCAGGATTTCTTTGGCTTGATACTCGTGGATATTCATGTTAATGCGAGAATGCTAGGTTATTGCGACGCGAAAATAATTAACTTTGACCCAATTAAGGGCACACTTTGGCGATTTCATGATGGTTTACTGCAAGAATTTACACAAGCACTATGGTCATTTGCACGTAGTCAAGGGCGTGGACTTAGAAATTCAGTCGGGAGAAATCGTTGCCATCGTTGGTGCAAGTGGTGCGGGCAAGAGTACATTGTTGCAGTTGTTGGGCACCTTGGATCAGGCTGATGAAGGACAAGTCCAAATTTTCAATACCGATGTCACCCAGCTCAGTGGCAAAAAATTGGCGCAATTTAGAAACAAACATTTGGGATTTGTTTTTCAATTCCACCAACTTTTGCCCGAATTCACTGCATTGGAAAATGCCATGATGCCCGGCTTGATCGCAGGACTTTCAAACAAAGCAGCGGAAAAACGTGCCGGCGAACTGCTGAATTATTTGGGATTGGGCGACCGACATCATCACAAACCCGGACAATTGTCTGGGGGTGAGCAGCAACGTGTTGCCATTGCAAGGGCGCAGTTTAACCAGCCACAAGTGATCTTTGCCGATGAACCTACTGGCAATTTAGATACGGCCAACGCCGAGTTAATCCATCAGTATTTCAAACAGCTTCAGCGCGATTTCAACCAAACCATGGTCATTGTAACGCACAATGCCGCACTGACCGATATCGCCGACCGCACACTGCGGATGCAAGACGGTATTTTACAATAATTTCAAGTCAGATTCAGTCAGTCTGGGGTATAAACGCCGGGGGCCAGTTTGCTCATCACGGTAACGAGCACTTTTAACTTATTCACAACAATGTTTTTTGTGGGTTTTAATTCTCACAAATGTCACGCATCTGCATTCCCCCACCCCCCGGATTACCGCATATTTTCAAATTCATTTTAAGGATTTTAGCATAATTGCCATTCCCGAAACGTGATTATTGCATTTTTTGCAAAGATTTCCATTGATTTATGGGGAAAGTTGCATTTTTTGCAACAGATTTTTTTTAGCTTTACGGAAAATCGCAAAATAGTATGTCAAACACTGTACAAACAAATTTTATCGAATTGCTGAAACGATCGGCCCCCATGCACATCAGCTTGGCCGAAGAACTCAGCGAGTTACTGCAAATTAGCCTCGACTCGGTATACAGACGACTGCGCTGCGAAACCGATATCACCCTATCAGAAACATTTGCTATTTGCAAACATTTCAACATCCCGTTGGAAGCGCTGTCTGAGGTCAATTCCAACATGGTGGCTTTCCGCATCAACAAACTCACTGCTGACTCTGAGAGCTTTTACCAATACCTAAAAGTGTTGCATGGCGACTTGGCATGGATGATGAAATACCCCAATCATCGCCTCATATACGCCGCAGAAGACTTACCGGTATTCTATCACTTCTTCTTCCCCAAATTGGCGCAGTTTAAGATGATGTATTGGAATAAGAGCATCCTAAACTCCACTGCATTGCAAGGCCGAAAAGTTGAAGAAATTCAGCTGCCGAGCATCTGGTTGGAAGAAGTTCCCAAATTGCGCGATATGTTCATGAGTATCCCTACCACTGAGTTGTGGAATGACGATACGCTGAAAAGTACCATACAGCAGATCAAATTCTACTGGGAGGCCGGATTTTTCTCCGAAAAAGAAACAGTGCTTAGCGTATTGGAAGACCTCGATGGCATTTTGGCGATGGCATCCAAACAAGCTGAAAACGGCAGAAAATACAACCCCCTCAAAAACCAATCCAATGAAACAGAGTATGGCCTGTATGGCTCAGAATTGATGATTGGCAACAACACCGTTTTTCTGACGTCAGACACGCATCAAGCGAGTTACATCGGACACAATTCTTTCAATTTTATCCGCTCCAACAATCGGTATTTCAACGAAATAACAGAATCGTGGCTCAATAACATGATCTCCAAAAGCACCCCGTTGAGCTTGGTCGCCGAAAAATCACGCAACCAATTTTTCAAAGGCATCTACAACAGCGTAGACAAATTCCGTCAGCAAGTCATCCAGGACTAACCACCCCTTTCACTGCATTTTCACTGCCGCATGCGCGAACTGGCCCAGCAAATACTCAAAAATCATTGGGGGTACGATGCGTTTCGGCAGGGCCAAATCGATATCGTAGAAAGTTTGATGCGGGGAAACGACACCCTGGTATTGCTCCCTACCGGCGGGGGAAAAAGCATCTGTTTTCAGGTTCCAGCGGCGTCCAAAAAGGGCACAACCTTGGTGGTTTCTCCGCTCATCGCCCTGATGAAAGACCAAGTAGAAACGCTCAATCGCAAGGGAATTCCCGCGGTGGCATTGCATGCTGGACTGTCGCGCCGCGACATTCAAAACACATTGGAGCGGGCATTGCACGGCGAATTCAAATTGCTTTACGTTTCACCGGAGCGTTTGGCTACCCAGAATTTTCAGGGGTATTTACCCAACTTAAACGTGCAATTGTTGGTGGTGGATGAGGCCCATTGCATAAGCATGTGGGGACAAGATTTCCGCCCTTCCTACCAACGCATCGCTGAGTTGCGCACGCTGTTGCCTGGGGTTCCGGTGGCGGCATTTACGGCCAGTGCACCAGCATGGATTCAAGACGACATCATCCAAGGGCTACAGTTGCAGACGCCTTATATTCACCGGGGCGATTTCTCCCGAAACAACCTTATTTTTCACGCACTGGAAAGCCAAGATAAGGCAAATCACATTGTTCGGATATTGGCTCGATCACAGGGCAGTGCCTTGGTCTTTGGTCATACCCGGAAATCGGTTGAGGCCATTTGTAGAACCTTGATTGAGAACGGTATATCAGCCACTTTTTACCATGCAGGACTGCCCAATGGCGAGCGCAGCGAGCGACAAAACCAATGGGTCAACAACCAGATGCGGGTAATGGTTTGCACGAATGCCTTTGGGATGGGGGTTGACAAACCCGATGTGCGTTTGGTAATACACAGCTTCCCGCCCAAAAACCCCGAGGATTACTACCAAGAGGCCGGCCGTGCCGGCCGGGATGGCAATTTGAGCCATTGCGTGCTTCTGTACCACCCCAACGATTGGCAAGAAATCCACGAATCACTCTTGCAACAACACCCCAACGAAGACACCCTCAAGCACGCTTACCATGGCATGCTCAACGCCCTTGGCGTATCGGATGGCGAAGGAGAATGGCAATCACACCCCGTGAATCTTGCCCTCATCGCCCAACAGCAAAACCTGCATCCCAAAAACCTTTATTATGCCGTAAAAGCCCTGGAAATACTTGGACAATGGCAGTGGACAGAAGGCAATTGGCAGCCCGCTACGGTGATGATGACCGGCCGACACGATGAAATTTACGACTTCAAAGAAAAGCAACCCGCGTATGGCATACTGCTGGATACATTGCTACGCGGACATGGGGGCATTTTTGATCACCCTGTAAACATCAACGAATCGTCGTTGGCACGCCGACTGCGAAGAAGCGACTTCGACCGCGAGGTTTCACAAGAAGAAATTGTGCAAATTCAGCGCATGTTGCAACAGATGGAGCAATTGCAATTGCTGCGATACCAACCCGCCACCGAATGGCCCCTACTAACCCTCACCGAACCCAGAAGTTTATACCCTAGCCTGAATATTGATCTGCTGCAGCGACTGCTCAAGCGCAGATTGCAGGCGTTGGAACAACTCACGACCTATGCAGTTGGTGAATCGTGCAGAAGTGCCTTTTGGCGAATCCATTTCACCGAAGAAACCCAAGCGCCAGATTGTGGCACCTGCGATGTTTGCAAACGAAAAAACCGCAAAGCCGGCGATGAACGAAGTCGGAAATTTTGGCACAGCGCCCTTTTGAAGAACCCTAACAGCAAGGCGACTTTCATGCTAAAACACTTTCCGGTAACCCAACAGGCATTGTTGGCAGAAACCCTGCGAATAATGCTGGATGAAGGTTGTATTATTGAAAACGAAAACCAAACACTCTCATGGGTAGGCGAATCATTTTTACAGTAACCAACGATTTGGCGTTTGACCAACGGATGCAGCGCATCTGTGGTAGTTTGGCGGCCGCAGGTTACGCAGTAACCTTGGTCGGCCGCCTCAAAAATGACTCTCGAAGCCTCACAAGCCAATCCTATCAACAAGTTCGCCTCAAACACTTGCTATTTAGCAAAGGCAAATTGTTCTACCTCGAATTCAATATCCGCCTGCTGTTCTATTTGCTGTTCGTTCAAACAGATGCCATCTGCAGCATCGATTTAGACACCGCCATCCCCGGCATATTGGTGGCCAAACTGCGAAAGAAACACCATGTTTTTGACGCCCACGAATTGTTCACCCATGTGCCAGAGGTAGCGCGCCGCAAACGCGTGCAAGCGGTATGGTCCAGGGTTGAGCGATTCACTTTCAAGCACACCAATGCTGTTTATACTGTTGGACCGGCCATTGCCGAATACTTCGAAGCGCTTTATCACAGACCCGTAAAAGTGGTGCGAAACATGCCCATCGCCACGGATTTTTCGGCCATGCCAAGTGATTCAAGTGTAACAAACCCCTTTTCTTGGTTGGACGATAAGCGATTTATTTTGTACCAAGGGGCCTTGAACGAAGGAAGGGGATTGGAAGCCCTCATCGAGGCCATGAAATCGATTCCTTGTGAACTGGTTCTGGCTGGGGAGGGCGATTTGAGCAAGGCCTTGCGCGAGCAGGTAGCCAAAGCGGAACTGCAAGACAAAATTCATTTTTTGGGGATGATTGCCCCGCAACAATTGCCGCAGTTGACACGGATGGCGTATCTGGGCTTCAACGTCAGCGAAAATGTGGGTTTGAGTTATTATTTGTCGCTCAACAACAAATTCTTCGATTACACCCAAGCGCGATTGCCAAGTTTGGTCAACCCGTTTCCTGAATATACAAAATTATTGTCGGATTTCCAAGTGGGATTGCCCACCGAGCCCAATACCGCATCCATCATTGCCAATGCCAACAGGGTGTTGGGCGATGTTGCGTTACACGGGGCGATGAAGACGGCATGCGAAGCAGCCGGCGCCCAATGGCAGTGGGATGTAGAGCAACGAGCCTTATTATCCATTTACCAACAACTGTTACCATTTCAACCTTGAGCAAACAAAATGCCGTGAAGATTTCCCACATTCATATTATCGCTTTTGACCTTCCCCACCCTCCTGATTACGGCGGGGCCACAGATATCTACCACAAAATCCGCAGTCTCTACGATTTGGGCGTAAAAATCACTTTGCATGTATTTTTGTACAAAGGCAAAATGCCGGCACCGGCGTTGGACACGCTAACAGAAAAAACGCATTACTATTACCGCCGTCGCT
>SXYY01000101.1 GCA_005788145.1 Bacteroidota bacterium | reverse complement strand
TTTAAGTATTTGGACTTGGGCGTGGCGGTTGCTATTCAGCGAGACGTGCAATTTCAAAAGGTCAACGGACCTTTCTATGTGTTAAAAGCCCAAGAAAAATTGGGCAGCAAATCGTTCATTCTGTTCGGAAAAACCAGTTTGTATGGTCGAAATCCTCGTCAGTATTATCGCGCCAAATACGATATTGACGGTCAAATCGTCGCATACCGATTTTCACTTGCCAACAATTCCGTGGACATGGGCTATCATCTTCAGTTTCGAGGTGCATTCAGGAAGCAATTGAAATCTTGGATATCGATGGGATATAATTTCCAACTCAATGCGAGTATGGGTGACCGAAAAACGCAATTTTGGATTGGCGGCTCTGAAGGTTGGATCGATCCCAAACCATGGGATTCCAAGCATTTGGGGGTCATTGAGGCACAAGACAATTATGCCTATCGCAGGATTGGTGGCTATGTAAGGGGATTTCAGTTGGGCGAGAGAATGGGACATTCCTCGGTCGTTACGAACCTTGAACTCACCCTTTCTCCTTACGCCGCAATGCATCAAAATTTATCCAAGTCTGTTTTGTTACAACAACTGCAACTTTACGGCTTTTGGGATGTAGGCACAGCCTTTATTGGGAATGGTTTGGGCGCGGCTGAAAACCCCTTTAATTTGGTACAGTTGAACACATCGAATTATCGGGTTAATGTATTTGCGCAGAGGAATCCATGGATTGTTGGAACAGGATTTGGCGCAAGGAGTGTTGTTCTTAAAATGCCAATTCGCTATGAAGTGGCTTGGGGCCTAAAAGAAGGTAAAATTCTTACGCCAATCCAACATGTATGTATGACTTGGAATTTTTAAGAAATTAGTGAAAAAAACGTGTCCAAATTGTTGTGTTTTGTGTTTATTTTGCAACACACAATATACCCATGAGTTTTTTTAGTTTTCTAACCCAAGAACTTGCAATTGACCTAGGCACTGCCAACACCTTAATCATACACAAAGACAAGGTTGTTGTTGATGAGCCAAGCATCATCGCAATCGAGAGAAATACCGGTAATGTCATTGCAATCGGCAAAGATGCCATGCAAATGTTTGGAAAGGAAAACGAGGGTATCAAGACCATCCGTCCTTTGAAGGATGGCGTTATCGCGGATTTCCAAGCCGCAGAACACATGATTCGCGGAATGATCAAGATGATGAATCAAAAACAACGATGGATTTCTCCCCAGTTGAAAATGGTCATCTGCATTCCCAGTGGAATCACTGAAGTTGAAAAACGCGCCGTTAAAGATTCTGCGGAGCGAAGCGGAGCCAAAGAAGTTTATTTGATTCACGAACCGATGGCCGCAGCAGTGGGTATTGGCATTGATGTTACCCAACCACAAGGCAATATGATTGTCGACATTGGGGGTGGTACCACGGAAATTGCAATCATTGCATTGGGTGGTATTGTTTGTGATGAGAGCATACGCGTAGCGGGCGATGAGTTCAACTTAGACATTTTGGAATACATGCGTCGCGAACACAACTTGTTGATTGGCGAGCGCACAGCGGAGAAAATTAAAATCCATATTGGTTCAGCACTACAAGAATTGGATACTCCACCCGAAGATTACGCAGTTTTTGGTCGTGATTTGATGACAGGGATACCCAAGCAGATCATTGTGAGTTACAGTGAAATCGCCCGGGCTCTAGATAAAAGTATCATGAAAGTGGAAGAAGCCGTGTTGCGCGCACTTGAGCAATCTCCTCCAGAGCTGAGTGCTGATATTTTGGCCAACGGAATCTGGTTGACAGGTGGTGGTGCATTGCTCCGCGGACTCGACAAACGCATTTCCGCCAAAACCAAGTTGCGTGTACACATTGCTGAAGATCCACTGCGTGCGGTTGTGCGCGGTACTGGAACTGCTTTGAAAAACATCGGACGATTTAAATTCTTAATGACAGCTTAATCGATTAGGCCATGTTGGTAATATTCCGTTGGATACGGAATCAAGCACACCCCCTACTGTTTGTTTTATTGCTCTTGAGTGCAGTAACGCAGATTTTTCGTTATCACTTTTACCAGCACAGTATTTATTTCGGCCAAGCATTGGGTGCGCACAGGCAGCTCGACCAATGGAAATCAGATGTGAAAGCGTATTTCAACCTTCGCCAGGTCAACCAACAGCTGATCAATGAAAACACGCTTCTTAAACAACAATTGAACTGGAACCTCACCTTCAATTCACCCAAAAGAGATAGTTCCTATCAAGATGACAAAACGGGCAACTTCGTCAAATACGAATACATTCAGGCGCGGGTTATCCGAAACAGTGTTCAAGACCAAAACAACTTCATCATTTTAGATAGGGGCTTCAAAGACGGCATCAAACGGCATATGTCGGTTGTGTCACCCATGGGAATCGTTGGTGTTGTGGTGGAATCTGCAGAACACTATTCTTTGGTTATGTCTGTCCTCAACTCCAAATTTGAGATCACTCCTTACATTTACGATTTAAAAACCAGCCAAGGCGTAATTTCATGGAATGGAGAAGACCCAACGATGGTTGATTTGGAGGAAGTCAATCGCTTCGTAAAGGTTAAAAATGGCATGAAACTTTTCACATCGAATTACTCCCTGTTGTTCCCTGCTGGCATTCCCATTGGTACCATCGTAAAAAGCAGCTCGAATTTAAAATCAAATTTTCATCGCATTTCTGTAAAATTGGCGACCGATTTTGGTCAGTTGGATGTGGTGACGGTCATTAAAAATATTCACCAAAAAGAATTGGATGTGCTGAATCAAGCCATTCCTGCAGACAAGGAGGACGACAATGATAGAAATCGCTAGATACATCGTTTCGGGCTTGTTGTTGGCTTTGGTTCAGACCTTTATCCTGCAGGAGGTGAACATCGCTTGGTGGATAAAGCCCATGCCCTATATTTTGCTATTTCTGAACATTCCGGTTGCAATGAATAAGTTTGGCATGTTGATCGGTGCATTCTTTTTCGGAATGACAATCGATGCATTTGGTGGCAGTATGGGTATGCACACCGCAGCGTGCGTGAGTTTGGTTTATCTGAAATACCATATCGATGCCTACTTTTTGGATGAAAACAGCATGCAATTGCAAGGTTTGAGCGTGATGCACGAAGATTACAAAGGCTGGCAGTGGTATTACATTTATGTTTTCTCGCTGACGTTCTTGCACCATTTGGTCTTTTTCACGTTCGACTATTTCCGTTGGTCTGCCTTTCTTACCATCATTTGGATTAGTTTGACAAGTTCCATTGCTTCCGTCTTTTTCATACAAATTTTCAGATTGCTAACCGGTAAACGTTGATCACATGGATAAGAATCGGTCAAAACAACTGGTGTTTTTGGGATTGATATTTTTGATTTTTGTCATCTATACCCTCCGATTGGCGAGTTTGCAATTGGGTGAAGTGCCATACAAAAAGATGGCCATCAACAATGCCCTTAACAAAATCACACTCTACCCTTCCCGCAGTAATGTGTTTGATCGCAAGGGTAAATTGATGGTCTACAGCACCCAAATGTATGATTTATCGGTTTTTCCCTATGAAATAAAAAAACTTGATACAGGACTGCTGTGTTCTGTACTGGAGTTAGACATTCAAACAGTGAGGGGATTGATTGCAGATGCGAGAGTCAGGGCAAAAAAACGCCAAAAGAACAACTCATTCAACAACTCGGCTTTGTTCTATGCGAATTTATCGAATAAGCAATTCACCCTGCTTCGAGAGAACATCTACCGCTTGAATGGATTTTTCATTGAATCGAGAACAGACCGACAGTTTGCAACCCCTACTTTGTCGCATGCTTTGGGTTATTTGGGTGAAGCAGATGAAGAATTAATTGCTTCCGATGAGTACTATCAGCCAGGGGATTTAGTTGGAATTACAGGCTTGGAGCGATATTACGAGAAACAAATCCGTGGAATCAAAGGTGTAAAGACGGTTTGGCAAGATCGAACATACACAGAACGCGGTGTTGTGAAGGATACACAATTCAACTATCCCGCAACAGCTGGTCCGGATGTGATCAGTAGTTTGGACTTTGTATTGCAGGAGTATGGGCGGGAGTTATTGAACGGCAAGAAAGGCAGTATTGTTGCCATTGAGCCCCGCACGGGTGAAGTTTTGGCTTTCATAAACAATCCCGACTACGACCCCAACACCATGGTTGGTAGAGATCGTGCAAACACATTCAAAACATTGCTCCGTGACCCACAAAAGCCGCTTTACAATCGCGCGGTAAAAGGAGTCTATCCGCCAGGTTCTACTTTCAAAACAGTAATGGCCTTAATCGCCATGCAAGAAGGTGTACTAACTCCCGAAACAACGCACGGTTGCGGTGGTGGCTATCGTTTGGGAAGCATACGGGTTGGATGTCACCCTCATGGCGGACCTTTGGACTTGCGGGGATCAATCCGAATCTCTTGCAACAGTTATTACTGTCAAGTATTTCGTGATATCATCGATAATCCAGAATACGGAAATGTTAAAGTTGGCTATGCCGCATTGGAAAAACACTGGCGTTCATTTGGCTTGGGCAGTCCTCTCGACATCGACTTATTGGGAGAATCTCGTGGCAATATCCCCTCTGTGTCGCAACTAGATAAACGACACGGCGATCGATGGAAAAGCAGCACCATCATTTCACTAAGTATCGGACAGGGTGAAATTCTATTAACTCCCCTGCAAATGTGCAATACAGCTGCAATCATTGCCAATCGCGGATGGTATTACGCCCCCCATTTGGTGAAGCGAATCGATGGATACAAAGACACGGCATGGGATCGAAAATACAAAATCAAGAAATTTACCACCGTAGATCCCCGATACTTTCAATATGTAATTGATGGCATGTCAGACGTTACTAAGCCAGGCGGAACAGCCAACGGTACGGGTATTGAGAATATAGAAATTTGTGCCAAAACGGGAACAGCCCAAAACCCACATGGTAAAGACCACTCCATTTACATTGCTTTTGCACCAAAAGACAATCCCAAAATTGCCATCGCAGTTTTGGTGGAAAACGGGGGATTCGGTGCTACTTGGGCGGCTCCCATCGCGAACCTAATGATTGAAAAGTACCTACTCGGCAAAGCGGAATCGGCAGAGCCTGCCATGGAAGAGCGAATTAAAACGAGTGTCATTCAATAAGCTAGTCTGAACCAAACATGCGTTACAGTCCGTTATCGACCAACAATCAAGAAAAAATCGACAGTCTGGCGGTTTTTTTATATGTGGTGTTGCTGTTGATTGGATTTATCAGCATTGCCAGTGCTACCTCAGATGTAAACCAGGCATTTTACTCCTTGTCAGACATTGCCATCAAACAATTGGTATTCATTTTCGGAGCGATTTTGATAATTTTCACGATCGTTTTTTCGAATGTGGTGGTGATTGACTATTTCGCCTATGGTTTTTATGCGATTGCCATCGCTTTGAATATTCTCGTCTTATTTTTGGGAAGGGAAATTTCTGGCGCCAAGTCATGGTTCGGTTTTGGCGGTTTTGGGATTCAGCCCAGTGAATTTGCCAAGGTTGCCACTGCAATTGCGCTGTCGAAATTTTTGGGCACCTACGGCGTAAAATTTCAGGGCACAAAGAACGTAGCCAAGGCCATAGGCATCTTTTTGTTGCCCATGGCCATCATTCTAATTCAGAACGACACTGGGAGTGCGTTGGTTTTCTTGTCGTTTTTTCTGGTATTGTATCGCGAGGGGCTTCCTGGGTATATACTGGTTTCGGCCGTTTGGTTGGGCATTTTGGCCATTTTCAGGATCATTAGTGAGGCCACCGGTATTTCAAGTTTTTATGGTTATGGAATATTGTTGGGATTGGGATCGATTATCGTATTTTTTGTCCGCAAAGACCGGGGTATTGCCATTTTGGTCACCACCATTGCTGTGATTTCATCGCTCTTTTACACCATCGTTGGTACATTTTACTCCAAAATTTTGATGCAATACCAAAGAGATCGGATTGAGTTGGTATTGGGATTAAAAGAAGACGACCGCGGAATGGGTTTCAACCTAAAGCAATCCAAAATTGCCATTGGCGCAGGAGAAATGTGGGGTCGCGGTTATTTAAAAGGCACCCAAACCAAAATGGGCTTTGTTCCAGAGCAGCATACTGATTTTATTTTTGATGCCATTGGTGAAGAATGGGGCTTTGTTGGCAGCACGCTATTCCTGCTCATCTTTTGCGGTCTGCTGGTGAGGTTGGTGATAATGGCAGAGCGACAATCCACAGTGTTTGGCAGGGTATTGGGTTATTCCCTGGCCTCCGTACTTTTCTTCCATATGTCCATCAACATTGGTATGACCATGGGATTGGTCCCGACCATTGGTATTCCGCTTCCTTTTATCTCTGCTGGTGGTAGTAGCCTATGGGCTTTTACCCTATTTCTTTTCACTTTTCTGCGGGTGGATCAGGTACGGAAGTAAAAGGCTTTTCCGTAATATTGTAACAATGAATACCGTGCGATTCAAACATCTGTTTGCACAAGGCTTTGGCGCATTGGCCCTTGCTGTGTGTGTTTCCTCATGTGGTGGTTCTGATGACCAAAATGTGGACGTTCTTTTCGAAAAAGTAACTTCCGATGTCACCGGCATCGATTTCGTTAATACTGTCCCTGAAAATGATTCATTGAATCAGTTCACCTATCACTACTTATACAACGGTTCTGGTGTTGCCATTGGCGATATTAACAACGACGGGAAGAATGACCTCTATTTCTCGGGCAATGAAAAATCGTCACGTCTCTACCTCAACAAAGGTGATTTCAAATTTGAAGACATCACCAAGCAAAGCGGAACTACCACGAACCAATGGATTAGCGGAGTAACGATGGTGGATGTGAACAATGATGGCTGGTTGGATATTTATGCTTGTTCGTCTGGGCCCCGACAACTCAAGCAATCCAAGCGCAACTTGTTATTCATAAACCAAAAAAATGGCACTTTCAAAGAATCCGCCAAGGAATGGGGCGTTGATGATGGTGGAAATGCAACCTGTGCTACCTTTTTCGATTATGACAACGACGGCGACTTAGACTTTTACTTGGGCAACCACGCGGATCAGTTCTTTTCAAACATCAATACGCGATTCACACCAACGTTGAACATGGATGAGTTTAACCAGCAACACTTTTTCCGCAATGATGGCAATAAATACACAGATGTATCTCAAAAAGCTGGCGTTGTAAAAATGGGTTACTGCTTGAGTGCGGCCGCGGCTGATTACAACAATGACGGTCTCACCGACCTCTATGTATGCAATGATTACCATGTTCCCGATTGTTATTACATAAACAACGGAGATGGTACATTTACGGATCAGTTTGATGCAGCATTTAAACACTCTAGCACCAATTCAATGGGTAGCGATGTTGCCGATGTTAACAATGATGGTTTTTCCGATTTGATTACCGTTGATATGCTTTCTGAAAGTCCCCGAAGGTATATGTCCTTGATGGGTCCTAAAGACTACGACTATACCATGGTTGGGATCAAAAATGGATACAAAAATCAGTACATGAAGAATAACCTACAAATGAATCTGGGCAATGGTCATTTTGCCGATTTGTCCTATTTGTATGGTGTGGCAAAGTCCGATTGGAGTTGGAGCCCGCTTCTATCTGATTTTAACGATGATGGATTTACGGATATGTTCGTATCGAACGGATACTATCGAGATGTGACCAACTTGGATTTTATCCTGTATCAAAGCGTTGTAGAACAGCAGCAAAAACGCGGCTTGACCCATGAGGAATTGCTAAAGAAACTCCCTTATGAGAAAATTCAGAATTTCTTCTTTCAAAACAACAACGGCGAAGGGTTTACCAATCGAGCGAGTGAGGTTGGCTTGGATGATTTGACCTTGAGTACGGGTTCCGCTGCGGGAGATTTGGATGGCGACGGTCGGTTGGATTTGGTTGTATGTAACCAAGGCGAAATGCCATTGGTGTACAAAAACATCAACACCCAAAACCACTTCATCAATGTAAAGGCCGAGGGAAGCGACAAATCCAATCGCTATGGTATTGGATGTCAATTGTATGCATCGGACTCCGCAGGGAAATATCGCAAGTTTGAAATTCAACCATCGCGCGGTTATCAGAGTTCATCTGAGGCTTTGGCGCACATCGGTTTAGGTTCAAACGAAACATTGGCTGAATTGGTTGTGGTATGGCCAAATGGCAAAGCCCAAATTTTGAAGGATGTTTCAGCCGATCAAACTTTGGTCGTAAAAAGTTCAGACGCCAATACAACATGGGATCGCAATGTAATTCGATCAGGTGATATTCCTTATTTCAAAGAAAACGAAACAGAATGGGGATTGAATTTCAATCATTTGGAGCAGGAAAATCCTGATTTCAAAAGAGAACCACTGCTGCCCCATCGCTACACCACCCTTGGTCCAGGGATGTCGACCGGAGATGTGAATGGTGACGGCCTTCAAGATGTTTTCGTGGGCAATGCCAGAGAAAGTTCAGGGTCTACCCTGTTTTTACTACAAAAAGATGGAAAATATGTAACGGCGGGTTCTCAGCCATGGAAATCACTGGATGCCGATGTAATGGGCTCTTTGCTGTTCGATTGCGACGGAGACAAGGATTTGGACCTATATGTCGCCGTGGGTGGATCAGAATTTGAATGGCCCTCGAACAAATACGAACACCAGATTTACATCAACGATGGAAAAGGGAACTATGCCAACGGAAAGGGTCGTTTGCCCAATGTCATAAGCAGCAGCAGTTCAGTTGCCTCAGCTGATTACGACGGCGACGGCGACTTGGATTTGTTTGTTGCAGGTCGTTTGATGCCCGGAAACTGGCCAACCTTAGAGGTTAGAAGCTATTTATTACAGAATAACGGAGGCAAATTCAGGGATGTTACCGCGGCGCTGGCCCCAGATTTGGAAAATGCAGGTATGATCTGTTCGGCAATTTTCAGCGATTTCAATGGTGATGGAAAACCGGACTTGGTGCTTGGCGGTGAATGGATGCCATTGATTTTCATGGAGAACAGTGGCGGGAAATTCGTGAACAAAACCGGTGAAGTGGGCGATGCATCCCTTTCCGGTTGGATGAATAGCATTACTCCTGTGGACATTGACAACGATGGCGATCTGGACTATGTCGTTGGAAACAAAGGCAACAATAGTTTCATTCAGGCAAAAGTTGGTAGTCCAACCAAGGTGTTTTGGGCCGATTTCGATGGCAACGGTCGTCAGGATATTGCCATGAGCTACCAATATGGCGGTAGCGACTATCCCCTATTCACCATGGACGAAATGGGCAAGGCCTATCCTTTCTTCATTAATAAGAAATTCACTACTTATAACGATTTCGCGGGAAAAACCATGGATCAGATCTTTGGCGCAGAGGTTTTGAAACAGAACAGCTTAACGGCCAATTACTTCTCCAGCTTTGTTGCAATCAACAACGGAGGGAAATTTGGGTTTGTTGAATTGCCCATGTGGGCGCAGGCAGGCCCTGTATTTGGGACAACCATCATCGATATCGATGGCAATGGATTTGATGATATTCTATGTACCGGCAACAACTACAACACGCGTGTACCTCATGGTAGAGATGATGCTCAGCCCAGTTTTGTGTTATTCAATGAAGGCGGTACTTTTCGTTATCAATCTGGGTCGAGAAATGGATTGTATAACCAAGACGACGGAAAATCGATGGTATTGTGTCCGGCCCCATCCGGACAAGTTCGGGTGTTATTGGCTAACAACAACGGCAAATTGCGCGGATTCACGCTCTTAAATGGAAAAAATCAAGCCCAATCGGTGCAATTTGTATCGGCTCCGGCCCTTGCGAGTTATGCAAAAGTATCTGTAAACGGAACCACTAAAATGGTGAACCTTAACGGTGGTAGTGGTTATCTATCAGGCAACAACGCTGGAGTTTGGAAAACCAAAGGGGTTGGAAACATTGAATTCTACGATGCGAATGGACGCAGATTGTAATTACTTTCCGATTTCAGTTGTATTGTCTTAAAAAAGCACTATTTTTGCAACCTAATTGTAAGAACATGGCTGTTACTAAACTCAAAAGAAAAGAAGCAAAAAACAGAAGCAGAATGACCAAGCGCGTTGACAACATCAAACGTTTGAAATTGGTTACAACAATCGCTTCTCCATACAAAGGCATTTCCGGAATTGTCTTGGAAGACCAAGAAAACCAATAAATGTCATTGTTTTAGATATTGAAGGCACGCATTTTTGCGTGCCTTTTTTTATTAAATTCACGCCACTGAACGCCCACAAATATATGAGACCCCTACTGTTTGCTATCGTATGTATCGGATTAATGCAGAGTGCTTGTCAAAAAGTACAAGATACCGAGAACAAAGTCATTCAAAATGATATCCTTTCGATTTGTAATGTAGCGATTCAAAATGCCATTGTCGTTGATCACGTAGCAGCGCCAGTTGGATCGCGTCGGTATGTTTATGCTTCCATTGCAGCATATGAGTCTTTGGTTCCTTTCTACCCTGAATACAAGAGTGTGGCGCCGGTAATGAATGGTTTGAAGACCACGCCATCTCCGGATACCGCGAAAAAATATTGTTTGGACTTGGTTGCCATGGCGGCCCATACCTATGTGAGCCAAAAATTGGTTTACAAAGAAGACAGTATTGCCAATTTCCGGAGCCGACAGTTGAATTTCTACAAGGAGAAAGTATCGGATCGCATGTATGAGGCCTCAATCAACTATGGCGACAGTGTAGGTGCACACATTGTGCGATGGTCGAAGTCAGATTCATTCTCATATTTCCGAGGACGTGAATTTTTCCTAACAAAGAATAATCCGGGATCTTGGGAGCAAACACCCCCAGATTTCATGGAAGCCATCGAACCCAATTGGGGCAGAATCCGTCCGGTTTTGGTAAAATCGGTTAGGGAGTTTAAGTACGATGCGCCAGAAACCTACAGCACCGACAAAAAATCCCGCTTTTACGCCATCACCAAGCAAGTGTATGATACTGTGAATGCAAAAGACAGTAACCAGCGGAAGACGGCTTGGTATTGGGATGACAATCCAAATGCTTCAGTCCATTACGGACATGCAACCATCAATGTATTAAAAGTATCACCTGCTGGACATTGGCTTTCGATGTTCTCTACGGTGGCGAGATCAAAAAAATACTCATTAATCGAAACCGCCGACGGCATGATGCGATTGTCTTCTGCAATCTTCGATGCTTTCATCAGTTGCTGGTATGTAAAATACAAAACCGATTATTTGCGCCCTATTACTGCGATTCACGACCTCATGGATTCCAGTTGGACCTCTCCCATTCAAACGCCTTCATTTCCCGAGTATCCATCGGGACATAGTGTTGTTTCCAGTGCTGCTGCCACTGTTTTGACTGCTACGTTTGGCGAATATGAATTCACCGACAGTGCAGAACACCAATTCGGATTGGGTGTGCGGAAGTTTAAAAATTTCCGTGAAGCTAGTAACCAGGCATGTATTTCACGCTTGTATGGTGGCATACATTTTATCGATGCGATACAAAAAGGTAAGAATTTGGGCAATGAGGTTGGAAATTATCACGTTGCCCACTTGAAGACCAAAAAGTAATTACTTATTGAAGCTGTGATAGGCGCTTCCCGATAATCAACAGTTTATCGGTGGCGTCTGACAATTTCTTGCGTTCTACATCCACAACTTCTGGTTTGGCATTTTGCACAAATCGCTCGTTTTCAAGCTTCTTGCGAACGGAAGCAATAAAGCCGTCGTAATAGACTTTTTCCTTTTCCAATTCCTCCCGTTCTTTGGCTACATCAATTTCAACATGAAGTTCAACCCAAATTTCGTGTGTCCCCACAATGACAGGCATGCCATTGAGCGGTTTTGTATCCGTATCGGGATGGATGCGCACATTGGCCAATTTTTCTACAAAATCCAAAAGCCCTAAGATGGATTTAGCGGCGTTGGGCACCCAAATATTGAGTACTTCTTTGGGTGATAGTCCGCGGGTATTGCGTGTGTTTCTGATTTCGGTTACCAGTTGCAAAGCCTCTGTCGATGACTGTTCTGCCGAATCAGTTTTTTTAACGGGATACGCCGATAAAACCAACGTTTCCGATTTTCCATCGGTTAATAAGTGCACTATCTCCTCTGAGATAAATGGCATATATGGATGGAGAAGGGACATCAACTCTTGGAGAATATCTTGTGCTTCTTTTCGTGTAATGCTCGAAATTGCTTCACCGTAAGGCGGTTTAATGACTTCCAAGTAAACCGCACAGAAATCGTCCCAAATAAGCTTGTAAATCGCCATTAAGGCATCCGACAACCGGAACTCTTTAAACAACTGTTCTATTTCCTTCAAGGTATTATTCAAGCGAGAAACCATGACAGTTTTGGCTTGGTCTGCAGCTTTGGTTGGATTGCCCTCTTTTGTCTCCCACCCTTGAATCAAACGGAATGCATTCCATATTTTATTACAGAAGTTTCGGCCTTGTTCAATCTGAGTTTCATCGAACAAAATGTCATTGCCCGCTGGAGAACACAACAACAATCCCATACGCACTGAATCCGCACCAAATTTTTCAATGAGTTCCAATGCATCTGGGCTATTTCCAAGACTTTTGCTCATTTTTCTCCGCTGTTTATCGCGAATCAACCCGGTAAAATACACATTCTTGAAAGGCATTTTGCCTTCAAACTCATAGCCCGCCATGATCATTCGCGCTACCCAGAAAAACAAAATATCTGGACCCGTCACCAAATCATTTGTGGGGTAATAATAATTCAATTCGGTTTTATCTGCGTGCTCACCGATTCCATCAAATACGGAAATCGGCCAAAGCCAAGAACTAAACCAAGTATCCAATACATCGGGGTCTTGGGTTAGGTCTGTGGCAGCAACTACGATTCCCTGTTTGGCAAATTCAATTACCGCTTCATCGGCGGTTTTCGCGACTACCCATTCTCCTGTGGTTGAATACCATGCAGGAATACGATGTCCCCACCATAGCTGACGAGAAATATTCCAATCCTTGACATTCTCCATCCAATGGCGATAGGTGTTCTTCAATTTACTCGGATAGAAATTGATTTCATCGTTCATTACAGATGACAACACCTCGGGGTTCTTCTTCATGAAATCTTGCATGTTCATGAACCATTGGGTACTGATTCTGGGCTCAACCACAGCATCGGTTCTCTCGCTGTAGCCGACATTGTGAACATAGTTCTCCTGTTTGGATAACAATTCTGCCTCTTTTAACGCTTTCACCCACTGTTTACGGGCAATGAAACGATCTTGACCGACGAACAGTTGTCCAGCCTCTGAAATACTACCATCGGCGTTCAATGTATCAATCACCGGCAAATTGTACTTTAATCCGATGTTGTAATCATTGATATCATGAGCTGGTGTAACTTTCAACACACCTGTACCGAATTCAATGTCGATATACTCATCCGCAATGATGGCCACCTCTCGATTGATCAGTGGTACCATGACTTTCTTGCCAATCAATCCTTGGTATCGTTCATCGTTGGGATTCACACAAACAGCCACATCTCCTGCAATGGTTTCAGGTCGCGCTGTGGCCACCATCAATTCGCCATCGAAGTCTACCCCTTTGTATATCACATAGTACAATTGATCTGGGGTTTCTTTGAAAATCACTTCTTCATCGCTCAACGTAGTTTGTCCTGCCGGATCCCAATTCACCATCTTTGTACCGCGATAGATGAGTCCTTTCTTGTATAGATCAACAAAGACATCCACCACCGCTTCGTACAAACTTGGCTCCATGGTAAAGCGTGTACGATCCCAATCGCAACTTGCGCCCAATTTTTGGAGCTGCTGCAGAATGATGCCACCATACTTTTCTTTCCATTCGAACGCGTGTTTCAAAAACTCCTCACGTGTCAAACTAGACTTGGGAATCCCCTGCTCTGCCAATAATTTTACCACTTTGGCTTCAGTAGCAATGCTCGCATGATCTGTACCAGGCACCCAACATGCATTGAATCCTTGTTTCCGTGCTCTGCGAATAAGGACATCTTGAATGGTGTTGTTTAGCATGTGACCCATGTGAAGCACCCCAGTTACATTGGGTGGTGGGATAACAATGGTATAAGCCGGACGTTCGTCTGGGACTGAGCGGAAGTACTTTTGGTTCAACCAATGTTGATACCATTTATTTTCAATGTCGGACGGATTGTATTTGGCGGAAATTTCCATTGATACAAAATTACGATTTTCGTTTTGTGTTTGGGGTTGTATAAAAAGAAAAAGGCCACTCTTTAGAGCGGCCTTGTCGTATGAATTTGTTTATTATTAAACGCCAACATCGTGGTGGGCCGACTCATCCAAGTAAGGATGATTGACAGCGACCAGACCTCTCTTCGTCAAAGCGGTGAATACCCAAAAAGTAAATACACCGGCAAACAACAAGAAGGTTCCCAATTCCAAGAAGCCAAACTGCATACCTGAACCGAATACACCAGGGAACACCATCAACCATACATCATGGTAGTGACCCAAAATCATGATTGATCCAATGATTGCCAATACATAGCGGTTTCTCTTGGCTGAACGCATCAACAAACCCAGGAACGGAATGCAGAAACACATCGCGAAGTTCAACAAGAAGTTGAATTTGTAGTTTTCGAAACGAATTTGGTAGTAAGACATTTCTTCGGGGATTTGCGCATACCAAATCAATAAATACTGAGACAACCACAAATAAGCCCAAAATACAGTGAAGGCAAACATGAATTTACCCAAATCGTGCATATGCTCATTGGTGACAAATCCCAAGTATCCTTCTTTCTTAATGTATGCCACGAAGAAAGCCATAATGGTGATCATGGTAACCCAGTGTGTAACAAAGTTATAGAAACCAAAGATGGTTGAATACCAGTGTGCATCCACAGACATAATCAACAACCAAGCAATAACCGAAATGGTGAAACCAAAGATAACGGCGAAAGCTGCGCTGAATTGAACAGATTTTCTAAAGAATGATACATCTCCTTTGGTGGCGTTGTCTTCAGCAGCCGACAATGAACGCAATTTGCGCATCAATACGTACCAAATCACAACCAATACACTTGGGAAAACAAACAACATGGTTGAATTCAAGAAACCTGACTTACCTACCAAAATAGGATCGTAGCCGGCATCGCTGGGTTTCAAACCCAAATGTTCGTAGTGTGCCCAGTGATAGATGTCGTTCTTACCCATGAACAAAGCAATCAATAATACCACAAAAGGTACAGGGATGAATGTCATGATGGCCTCTGGTATACGCTTGATACCCACAGACCAACCTGCATTGGCAATGTATTGAATGGCGTACCACATCAAAGCAACCAATGATATCATCAGGAAGAAGTATCCTGCAATCATCAAGTTAGCCCAAATTCGGGTATTGGCAGGCTTATCCAATGGATGAAATTCCATACGAGGACCGAAGGCCTCAGTGTCAACGTTGGCATGCTCCTCATGAGCAACAGCAGCGTGGTCTTCACCATGGTTAGTACCTTCGTGTGCAGTCACTTCTGTTTTTGCTATATGTGATTCTTCGTGACCACCCAAATTCGCAATTCCAAGACCTGCAAAAATCAACCCCAAGACCATCAAGATCATGGAGAAACGCTTTGCCTTCGGAGAGAATACAAACTGCTCCTGTTTAACTTCAATATGATGTCCGTGTCCCATTGTAATTTACTTATTTAGTGGTGGCTGTAGAATCAGTGGTTGTAGGCTCAGCGGCAGCTACAGACTGATTGCTCAATAATTTAACATATTTAATCACTTTCCAACGATCCTTGGGACTCAATACAGAGGCATGACTACCCATGTTGTTTTTTCCGTAGGTCAATGTGTGATAGATTTTACCTTCTGGCAAAGTTTTGATGTAGTCGTCGGTGTACGCTTTCCAAGCAGGTTTCAGGGTAGAAACTTTTTTGAATACCTCACCATCGTTTCCACCATTCGCACCATGACAAGGTGTGCAGTAAATATCGTAAAGATATTTTCCACGGCCATCTTCCAAAGTAGCATCGGCGGGTGACAACAAAGCTGCAGAGGCTTCGTAACCTTCACCAGAATTTTCTAGGTTGTATTTGTAATCCAATTTGCCATAGGCAACCGTTCCAGCAACAGGTTCGCGCATGTTCATGCCATAAGGATTCACCTTATTGCTGTCGCCCTGGTTGTAGGCCTCATACCCTTTTGAGTAATACATGTCTGGTGCATATTCCCAACCTGGGTTATTTCCACGACTCACACAACCGCTCATCAAAGCAGTAGCAGCAATCGAACCGAACAAGATATAAAGTTTGTTGTTCATTGTAATTCAGCTATTAGAGAACGATTTGAACACCGTTGTGAAACTCACGCAATTCAACTGCACCATGATTTTTCATCATGTTGAGGACTGCTTTTTCATCCATTCCGTCTTTTGTTTCGATGGCCATAACCATGCGGTCATCGGTTTGACGGATATCCAACAATTCATTTTTGATGCCGTGAACCAAACGGTTTCTCCAGAAGAAGAAGAACGACATACCAAATGCTGTACACAACACAGTACCTTCAAACATTACTGGAGCCCAGCTGGGTGTGAAACGCACAGGTTTATTACCAATGTTCATTGGCCAATCGTGTACATACATGTACCAAATCATGGTAGTCATCAAGGTTAAACCAGTAACTGCACAGAAAAATGCGATACGGGCCAATTTGCTTCGACGTGCTCCGATGATACGATCCAATCCGTGAACTGGATAAGGAGTGTAAATATCATGAATGTGAACGCCAGCGTGCGCAATCTCTGATGCACCGGCCATCAACTGATCTTCGTCCTCCCATACACCGATCAACATCTTGTTGCGGTCGCGTAGGCTAAGTTTTTTATCTAAAATTCCCATTATGGTAATCTTTAAAGGTTGTTATTATTCGCGGTTGCGAAGGATTGATTTAACTTCTGCCATGTTGATTACAGGCAAGAATTTGGCAAACAAGAAGAAGCAAGTAAAGAAGATACCAAAGGTTCCAAGGAACAAGCCTATTTCCGTCAATGATCCTGAGTACATAACCCAGCTTGATGGCAAGTAATCCCTGTGCAATGACGTCACGATGATTACAAAACGCTCAAACCACATACCCACGTTTACGACAATACTCATGATGAATATGAACCAAGGTGTAGTACGAGCCCAACGGAACCAGAAAACCTGTGGGGCAATCAAGTTACACGTCATCATACTCCAATATGCCCACCAGTAAGGACCGAACATACGGTTGGTGAATGCATATTGCTCATAGATGTTTCCCGAGTACCAAGCGATGAAAAATTCTGTCAAGTAAGCAATACCTACAATGGTACCTGTCACCATGATGATTTTGGTCATAGCATCCAAGTGTCCGATTGTGATATAGTTTTCGTAGTTCATCACCTTGCGCGCTACCACCAACAATGTAGCCACCATACCAAAACCCGAAAAAATCGCACCGGCAACGAAATATGGAGGGAAGATTGTGGTGTGCCAACCAGGGACCACAGATGTTGCAAAGTCAGTTGATACAATGGTGTGTACTGACAATACCAAAGGCGTACTCAAACCGGCCAAAATCAATGAAATCAATTCGTAACGCGCCCAAGTTCGGGTAGATCCTGTCCAACCCATTGATAAGAAACCGTACATGGTCTTACCCAATTTGGATTTTACTTTATCGCGGATGGTTGCGATATCAGGAATCAAACCAATATACCAAAACAACAACGATACGCTGAAGTATGTGGAAATCGCAAATACGTCCCACAACAAAGGAGAGTTAAAGTTAACCCACAATGAACCAAATCCGTTTGGCAAAGGCAATGCCCAGTAA
The DNA here is from genome assembly GCA_005788145.1 of Bacteroidota bacterium. Lineage (GTDB taxonomy): Bacteria > Bacteroidota > Bacteroidia > NS11-12g > UBA955 > UBA955. The sequence continues at coordinate 17,110 of SXYY01000101.1, read as the reverse complement.
CCAACCCAAACTCGACCCATGTGGAATACAGGGAACATCGCCGCACAAATAACCGCGAAGATGGTCATCGCTTCTGCTGAACGATTGATACTCATCCGCCATTTTTGACGGAACAGCAACAATACGGCTGAAATCAACGTACCCGCGTGACCAATACCAACCCAGAATACGAAATTGGTGATATCCCAACCCCACATTACTGATTTGTTGATATTCCACACACCAATACCGGTGAACAAAGTGTACAACAAACTCACCCCAAAAATTCCCAAGAAAATCAAGGACAAAGTGAAACCCACTTTCCACGCGGTCGAGGGATTGTTCAAAATAGGTCTTGCAATGTCTCGCGTAACGTCAGAAGCCGTCTTATCGCCAGTTACAAGCCTGTCTCTAATGATTGAATCGTGTATCATTCGAATATTTTTTGGGTGAATTAAATTGAATCGTTATTACGAATTTTGGTCATGTACTTCACAGATGATTGTACGTTAATTTCCTCAAGCACAGTGAAACCACGCTCATTCTTGTGCAATTTGCTCACTTCGCTTTCAGGATTGTGCAAATCACCGAATACAATTGCGTTGCTAGGACAAGCCCTTTGACAAGCAGTCAAAACCTGCACTTCATTGGGTGATTTACCCTCGCGCTTGGCTTTCAACTTGCCTTCCTGAATACGCTGTACGCAGAAAGAACATTTTTCCATCACACCACGTGTACGAACGGTAACATCTGGGTTGATCACCATTTTACCCAGTGGGTTGTTGAAGTGGAAATCAAACTTGTCGTTATCATTGAAGCGGAACCAATTGAAGCGACGTACTTTGTATGGACAGTTGTTACCGCAATACTTGGTACCGATACAACGGTTGTATGTCATTTGGTTCAAACCTTCCGTGCTGTGGGTGGTTGCCAATACCGGACAAACCGTTTCGCAAGGTGCATTAGAGCAATGCTGACACATCATTGGTTGGTGCAAAACGTTCACATTCTGCCAGTGATCGAAGTTGCCTTTTCCATCGGCCGCTTCAATTTCTGTATCCTTGGTCAACACGCCTTCGGTTGAATTGAAAGAATAGTAACGATCGATACGAATCCAGTGCATTTCACGACGCAAACGAATTTCGTCGCGACCTACAACAGGCACGTTGTTTTCAATAGAACAGCTCACGATACAGCTACCACAACCGGTACATGCGTTCAAGTCGATCGCCATCGCCCACAAATGGTTTGGTGAACCGTCTTTGCGATATTCGGGCTTTTCCCAAATTGTGTAAATATGGGTTGCAGGCTTGTCATTACCCGCATTGGGGCTCTTTTGCCAAGCAGCGTAGGTAGATTCTCTTACAATATCACGGCCTTCAATACTGTGGTGCGTTTGGGTTTGCGCCAAACTGTAGTTGTCGTCACCTTTGGTAATTTCAACATTTTTCGCAACGAAACTACGGTTACCCGTGTTGTTCACAAAAGCATATCCATTCACACCGATGGTATCGAACCCTTTTTCCACACTACCAGCAACCTTGCCAGCATGTGTTCTGCCATAACCGAGCGCCATGGCAACAGTTTCATTGGCTTGGCCTGGCTGGATCAATGCAGGAACATTGGTATAGGAAACATCCCCTACTTTCACATTCACTGTATCGCCCTCTGCGATATCCAACTTAACGGCCATTGCTTTTGGAATGGCAACATAGTTATCCCAACAAACTTTGCTCACGGGATCAGGCATTTCTTGCAACCATGGGTTGTTGGCATATGCACCATCCCTAACACCTATACCTTGGTAAAGTACCATGTCAACACCGCTTGCTTTTGCATTGGCAGAAACATATGAAGCCAAGGCTTCAACATTGCCGGTGTAAGAAGCAACCCCTTCGTCGGCTGCAACTGCATAAAGACCTTTTTCCAAGACACCATTGAAGGCATCATCAGAACCCAAGGTTGCGGCCCAGTTTGCGCGGATGAAGTTGTAGTATGGAGAAGCTTGTAGTTTTTGAGAGAAAATTCCTTTGGAAGCAAAAGGATCTTTTGCAGGGGCTACCAATGCATTGGCCCAAGTCAACAAGCTAACTTGTGCTTGACGTGTATTGAATACATTGGAGATCGTGGGCTGTGTAAAGTGGTAGGTACCTTTTCTTGGTTCAGCATCGTTCCAACTTTCCAAATAGTGGTTGTCGGGACATACGTACTGACACAAAGCAGCAGTTTCATCTTTGCTTGATGCAAAAGACACTGACAAAGAAGCTTTTTTGATGGCTTCTGTCCATTCTTTGCTATTGTGGTTGTATACCGGGTTGGTGTTGTAGAAAATCACACCTGCAATGGCGCCTGATTTCAAACCAGCCAACACTTCAGCGGTTTTTTTGTCGGATCCTTGGTATTGGTTGCTGTGGTTTACCATGTCGATGGTTGAACCATAGTTACCCAACAACATGTTGATGCCATTGACAATTTTTTGAACTTCTACTTCATTGCTCGCAGAGATCACCAATGAGGTCCCTTTGGCTTTAACCAATGCTTCGGCAGTTTTCTTGATTGAATTACCCGCCAATTCACCTTGCTGTGGCACAGGAATTTGTTTTGCTCCCATGGCGATGGCAATGTAATTATACAGTGTTGCCACATACAATACCTCTTGAGAAGCACGCATTGGGAAACGGAAATCCGCATTGGTTCCTGTCATGCTCATAGCACTTTCGAATTGAATGTGCTTTGACATGCCACCGGCAACCGCAGGTTGACGGTTGATGGCATATCCTTTGGAGAATTCTACGGGTGAAATCCAAGTGCCCAAGAAATCCGCCCCGAAGCTCACAATCACCTTGGCTGACCCAAATTTGTATGTGGGTAATGCACGCTTGCCGAAATCTGATTCATTGGCATCCAAAATGCCGCTGTATGAAACTGCATCGTAAATGACATGTTCGGTGGTTGGAAAAGAAGTCTTGAATGATTCAATCGCCTTCAATGTAGAAGGTGAATGGGTTGAACCAGACAATATCACCACTTTGCCATTGGCCGCCGCGATCTTCTTCAATGAATTGGTAATTTCTGCGTCAATTGCAACCCAATCTGTTTGTTCTGCACCATTCGACAGTGGGTTTGCCAAACGTTCGTTGTCATAAAGCGAAAGGATTGATGCCTGACCTACTGCGCAAGTACCTCCTTGTGAAATTGGAGAGTCCACAGAGCCATCGACTTTGATTGGACGTCCTTCGCGAACCTTAACTTCAATACCACAAGCGGCAGAACAAGCACCACAAGTTGAACGGTAGTAGTTGGCAATACCTGGGGTTACATCCTCAGGTTTCACCAAGTAAGGAACTGCGTGGCGAATTTTGGTTTTTTGACAAGCTGCCAAGGCAACAGCGGTTACGCTGAAACCGAAATACTTCAGGAAGTCTCTTCGGTTGGCTTGCAATTCAATGGCGTCTTCGTTGAAAACTTCATCCAAAGGGAGATCATCGTGAAACTCGTTTTTCTGAGCTGTAAGGAACTGAGGATTCCTGTTCAACTCATCTTCGCCCTTCCAATATTTGATATTATTTGACATAATGATGCTTCTTAAAAATTGAAATTAATAGTGACACTTGGAACATTCTAGACCGCCGTTCATGGCAGGCGTCAACTTAACTTTGCCATCCGCAGCAAAATATTTGCTTTTGCTTTTGTTGGTGGCAATATCCTTGGCCGCTTTTTCGTGCAACGCTTTGTAATAGTTGTTACTTGCAACATCCACTTGCGCGTTTCTATGACAATCGATACACCATCCCATCTGCAAAGAACTGTGCTGCTGTACAACTTCCATCTTTTCGATGGCGCCGTGACAAGTTTGACAATTTTGCTTACCAACTTTCACGTGTTGGGCGTGATTGAAATAGGCGTGGTCGGGCAAATTGTGGATTCTAACCCACTTGATTGGACGGGGATTTGGTCCGTATTCTTCACCTGGCTTTGCTTCAGGATTGTAATCCAAAGCCGCATAAATTTTCTTGATTTCGGGAGAAATCTCGCCATTGTATTTATCGGTCAACTGAACACCCTTGTGACAGTTCATACATGTGTTCAACGCAGGGATTGATGCTTGCTTGCTTTCTTCCACTGTGGAGTGGCAGTATTTACAATCCACCTTCAACTGTCCAGCGTGCAATTGGTGTGAGAATGCGATGGGCTGTTTTGGCGCATATCCTTTCTGAACCCCCACCTCAGTGATTGAGAATTGGAAACCCTGATAAGCGGCATACCCTCCGAAGATGGCGACCGCGAACAATGTCAATACAACCGGATTTTTCTTGCCCCATTTGCCAGGAAGTACCTTTTCAAAGAAACCTTTCTTTGGTGCATTCATCGCAGCCAATTCCTCTGGATCTTTTTCTGCAGCTACACGCTTCAAGGTGTTTTTCACACGTGCCAACACCAAAAGAATGGCACTAAATATGGCAACGAGCAACAACAATATGTAAAGCGTAGTGTTGTCGTCTTTGGCTTGACTGTCTGTAGCAACAACGGCAACGGCTTTTTTCGCTTCAGGTGCAGTTTTGATGTACTCAACAATGTCCAAAACATTTGCAGGTGTCAAATTCTCAAAAATGTTCATCGCTGCACCACCGTATTCATTGTACAAAGCGATCGCATCGGGGTCTTTGGTCACCTTACGGAACTTTTCGTTGTTACGAACCCATTGCACCAACCACTCTTCAGAGCGACGAGTATGAACGCCCCTCAAAGCGGGACCCACTACCTTCTTGTCGAGTGCGTGACAGCTACCGCAGTTGTTTGCTTCGTAAAGTTTTTTACCGTTTTCGGCGTTGGGCTTGTCTTGAGCGTAAGAGGATACCGAAACAGTCATGAGTGCTGTAAGGATCCAAACTTTCAAATTTCTAGAAATCATGTTTGGGAACATTGTCTTTTTTCGCGTTGCAAATATAGATTACGCACCCTCCGAGAAAAAATAAATTGTTAACAGAGTTTTTAATTTGAAATCAATCTAAACAAATTCTATACTAAGTTGAATTACTGTTGATTACGATTGTCAAAAACTCCGGTAATTTGGGATTTCCACATCAGAAAACGAGGATGTACACCCTAACAAACACAATGAACAACCCAAAGAATGCCTTTGGGACGCTGTTACCCTAAACTACTGCGACTTCAACCAATCAAGGTAGTTGATGTAACTGGCCAGCGCTAGTTGCGAATAGTTTTGAGATGAATTGCCAAATGCACCAGCCTGGGTCTTCCATAATTTCATGATAAGCTCCTCCCCGCTCTTTACCCCACCAACAGTTGCCACCGCCTTTCGAACGTTGCCAGCACCCGCATTATAGACATGCATCGTCAATAGTTGAAACCACAAAGCATTCACATCGGGCTCTAATCCGGCAGATATCGCCATTCTTTGTGCATTGGGAATACAATAATCGCGCATCAACTTGGCTGCGGCCATACTACTCAGTTTGAAATCGTGTCGATCATCGCGCCTGTTACTCACCACCAATCCATATTTTTTGGCCACAAAAGGCATCAACTGATAATGTCCAACCGCGCCACTGATAGAGCGTGCCTTGGGATTATTTGGCGACTCAATGAGTAAAATAAACTGCGCATAGATGGGATTCACGCCCAATTGATCAAAAATGGTCTTTGCGTCATCCACCAGAGGACCCACCTTTTTGAAATCAAAAAACTCGCGTTTTCCGCGCACAAATTTTACCAACTCACAACTCTGATAGCCAAATGAATCTCTGTAGCACTGCGCTGTACTTTCTAATATTGAGTAATCAACCAATGAATCCAATCGCTTGGCAGAAATCACATCCATCATGTTGCGGCTGTCTTTGTGCACCACGATGCAAGAATCCTTGGTAAGCAAGATCACTTTTTGCCAAAACTGAATTGGGGGCTGTTTCCTAAAAAAATCCAACTGCGCTTTGGGCACTTGCACACAATGAAACGAATCCATCAGTGCGGAATTTGTTGGTTTTGTTGCTGATTGACAAGAAACTACCGATGTCAAACTCAACAACAATGTCAGCCCAAGGCCATTCAAATGTATCTTCCTTCTCGCTTTCATCATCTCAATCTTTATTTCTCTTTGCAATGGGCATCCAACCATTTTTTGGCGGCCTTTTCGCCCAGTTGGTAACTTCTTTCCCAATCAACACAGGCCAAGCCCAACTTCCCTTGATTGTATCGCGCAATACCTCTGCCCAAATACGCATAGGCCGGTGAACTGTTCTTCGCTTTGATCGATTTACTCAGCCACTCATCGGCTTCAACCCACTTTTCTTGCTGCAACAAACAATGTCCGTAATCCGCCAACAAATCTGGATCATTGGGCGTGGACTTCAATAACAGGGTATACACAGTAGCAGCTTCCTCAATGCGATTCAGAAAAAACAACGCATCGCCTTGGTACTTTCTCAAATTCACGTTGTTCGGATTTTCCGCCAACTCCAAATTCAACAAATCCAAACAAGGGGCGTATTGTTCTGCATGGAATAATGTGGCAATGTATTGCTGTCGGACCGATTTACTTTCGGGATATTTCTGATACAATGGACCCAATACATTGGCATATGTTTTACATTGCTTGTTCTTTTCAAAGTATTGTAAATGTTGTTGGCCATATTCCGAAATCACAGCATCCCCTATTTTTGAATACAACCAATACAAATCTGTTTGGAAGGTCTCGTATTCAGAAAGCAAGAGTGATAGATCCATTCGCTGAATGTGCGCAAATGTGTCCTCGGTTACCTCTCCCAAATAGCGATTAATGTCGCTGTACGCAAATTGAAAATTTTCTGTTTCGCGGTAGGCAATGTATCGATACAAATAGGTTTGGGTGCGATTGGGATTCAACAATATCGCTTTGTTAAAATCCACAACGGCAGAACCAAAATCGCGCATGTGAACCCGAACTACCCCCCTGGTGACCCAAGCTAAGTCTTCTTGAGGCTTCATTTCTACGGCTTGATCCAAACTCACTATGGCCGTGGCATAATCGCCTTTTTCATCAGATCGCATTCCAAACGACATCAGTTGTTCGAAGGAATATTGCGCAGTAGACTGAGAAATCAGCACGCTAAGTAGTAGGATGGATAAAAGACGTTTTAACATCATTCGCTATCAAACAAAAATCCGTCCAAAAACCCGAATTTGATTGAACGGATATCTACAATTCTCTGATTGTCTAATTGTGAGGACTGAATTCTATTACTTTTGCAACAACATGCTCGAACAAACTTCTCAGCGTAAAAAAGAACACCTGTTTTTGGTATTGGGAATGATTTTTCTCACCAATGCAATCGTTGCGGAATTCATTGGTGCCAAAATATTTTCCCTTGAAAAAACCCTAGGCATTGGTCCCTCCAACATTCATTTGTTGGGAGGTACGTTTAATTTCGACATGACGGCCGGTGTGATTTTATGGCCTATCGTTTTCATTCTAACCGATTTAATCAATGAATATTACGGCAAAAAAGGGGTGCAAAAACTGTCATGGATTGCCGCAGGATTGCTCGTCTATGCATTTGTTGCTGTTCGCTTTGCCATGTGGTTACAAGGCGCTGATTTTTGGCTGGGCAGCGGTCAAAACCAAGGATTGAATAACATGTCGGATGCTTTTAATGCTGTATTCGGACAAGGATTGATGATTATTCTGGGCTCTTTGGTCGCGTTTTTAGTCGGCCAGATCGTGGATGCCGCAATTTTCACGAAGTTGAAGGAGAAAACCGGGGACCGTTTTATTTGGATTCGCGCCACAGGTAGCACTTTGGTTAGTCAGTTTATCGACAGCTACATTGTCCTGGTGATTGCATTTTACCTCGGTGGAAAGTATGATTTGGTGTGGGTGCTGCAGGTAGGTACCATCAATTATGTTTACAAACTTGGAATGGCGATATGCCTATTGCCATTGTTGTATGGTGTTCACCGGTTGATTGACAGGTATTTGGGAATCAAGCAAAAGCTAGCATAAGGCCTGATAAAATCATCACAACGCCGGTGATAATGCCCGCATTGTGTTCCAAACGGTGTGAATTCCATCGTTCTAAACCACTAAATCCAATCCAAACGCCACCCATCATGCTGAGCCATGTTGTGAGTGAATAAACCACCACCAATGTGAGAATCACACCCCATCCCAGTGGTGCCAACGTGAAAAAGTAGGATTCGATCTCCATGCAAGGCGATAAAAACAAGGAAATCAACACAATGCCAAAGGCCCATTTACCCTCTTGGTTTGCTGCTTTTTGGGGGAAATGAAAATGATGATGACGATGGTGTCTGTACAAAAACCAAATACCCAACAAAATCATCAATATGGCTCCAAAGGTTTCAAAATGCATGATGGATAAAAGGTCCATCGTTGGATTGGCAGTCTTTAAACCAAGCATGGTGATTTTAGCAATCAGGAGGCCGATGGCTACAGTACCCGCGGCATGCGCGATGGCAGCCAAACCTGTATAACGAAGTGTTTGGGATTTACTCCAACCCATTTTTTTGGCAAGGGCCAAAAAGGGCAACCAGTGTCCAGGGATAAAACCATGCAACACACTGATCAAAAACGCCGCGATGAGTTGTTCTGTCATTCTTACAAAGTTAACTTTCAAAAAAGAAAAGCCCCGCCGAAGCGAGGCTTTTCTCTATTCGTTTTTTTAATTAGAGAGACTTGGCTTCTTCCATCCACTTACCCCACTGATCGGCAGATATTTTTGCATCTTCTGCTGACATTGCGGTAATTTTCTCCTCAGACAAACCATTCAAGTCTTCGATGCTGTTCACACCCAAGGCTATCATACGCTTTTCCATGGCGGGACCTACACCTGAAAGTGATTTCAAGGTTGCAGTAGAACCAGAAGCTGGGGCGGCAGTTTTTTTAACAGCAGCGGCAGTTTCAACAGCAGCGGCCTCTACCTTTTTCGCTTCAGCCTTGTCGGCTTTGGCTTTGGCATCTACTTTTTCTGCTTTTTCAAATTGAGCACGTAAAGCTGTCAATGCATCCAATTCACCGAAAGTTGATTTCTCTGAAGTTTGATTCATTTTCTTCACCACTTTGGTGGTGTTCTTACGGGCCTTATCTTTTGAATTGTTATCAGCCTCTTTGCTTGCCCTTTCGGCACCTTTCCAAATGTTGGTATGAGAAATTATGATGCGCTTGGCATCTTTAGAAAATTCGATTATTTCGAATTCCAAAATTTCATCATCCGACATGGTGGCGTTATTGGCTTTCTTAATGTGGCGTGAAGGCGCGAACGCTTCAACACCATATTGCATTTGGATGGTAGCACCTTTGTCGTTTACAGACATTACGGTACCTTCATGGATTGAACCTATTGAGAAGATGGTCTCAAAAGTTTCCCATGGGTTTTCTTCCAACTGCTTGTGGCCCAAACTCAAACGACGATTGTCTTTGTCCACTTCCAATACAACTACATCCAACTTGTCACCTTTCTTGGTGAATTCGCTAGGGTGCTTGATTTTCTTGTTCCAGCTCAAATCTGAAACGTGAACCAAACCATCAATTCCTTCTTCCAATTCCAAGAACAATCCGTAAGAAGTCAAGTTTTTCACAACACCTGTGTGCTTGCTTCCCAAAGCGTATTTGTTCTCGATTTCGATCCAAGGATCTTGGGTCAATTGCTTGATACCCAACGACATTTTGTGCTCAGAGCGATCCAATGAAAGCACCAACGCTTCCACATCATCACCCACCTTCAAATATTCAGAAGGATTGCGCAAGTGTGAACTCCAGCTCATTTCACTTACGTGAACCAAACCTTCAACACCTGGTTTAATTTCAACGAATGCACCGTAATCGGCTACAGAAACTACTCTACCGTTGACTTTTGTACCTTCCAAAATATCAGCAGTCAAGTTATCCCAAGGGTGAGAAGTCAATTGCTTCAAGCCCAATGAAATACGCTTCTTCAAATCATCATAATCCAAAATTACCACTTGGATACGATCGTCCAACTTCAAAACCTCTTCTGGGTGGTTGATACGACCCCACGAGATATCTGTGATGTGCAACAATCCATCGATACCACCCAAATCCACGAACACACCAAAAGAAGTCATGTTTTTCACAACACCTTCCAATACTTGTCCTTTCTCCAATTTAGACAAAATCACAGATTTCTGTGCTTCTATATCGTCTTCAATCAGGACTTTGTGTGATACTACAACATTTTTATAGATTTCATTGATTTTAACAATTTTGAAATCCATATTCTTGCCTACGTACTGATCGTAATCACGCACAGGCTTGGTATCAATTTGTGAACCAGGTAAGAATGTATCAAAACTAAATACATCTACCACCAAACCACCTTTGGTTCTGCTGCGAACAAAACCGGTAACAATTGCGTCATTGTTGTGTGCTTCAACAATTTTCTCCCAAGCAGTTTCTTGCAAAGCTTTCTTTCTGCTCAAAATCAATTGACCCATTTTGTCTTCAGCAATGTCAACGAATACTTCTACTTCGTCGCCCAATGCCAAAGTGGGAACATCACGGAATTCAGTTCGCGGTACCAAACCATCGCTTTTGAATCCAATGTTCACAACCACGTCTTTTTCGTTCATACCTACAACAGTACCCTTCACAACTTGTTTTTCAACAACAGGTTGGAAAGTAGAGTTGTATGCATCCTCTAGACGCTTGCGCTCAACATTAGAATAAGACTCGAAGCCAGCTTCATCGGCCCCCCAGTCGAAATCGTCATGCGCTGCAGCTGCAGCAGTTTTGGTGTTTTTTGCCTTGGAAACTTCTACGGTTTCTTCAATGGCTTGTTCATTTTTTTCGTTTGTCAAGAAATAGTTCCTCCTTTGATCGGGCGGCAAAATTAGTGAAATAATGTTTACAAATCCGATAAAACGCCATATTTTGGAATATTTGCAAATACTTTGCCCACACCCGCATTGATTTTTTCCAATTTCGCAAACATTCAAATCAAAAATTCTTGTAGGTTTGCCAATAGGTATGGCCAAAACGATTTCCAACAATCAACAACCCTCGTCAGAATCTAAAAGCAATGCAGTATCCCTCATTGCGTTGGATGAATTTCAGACAATCATCCAATCAATTTCAGACACACCTTCCCTATCATTTGCTGATCAATCTGTGTATTTGGTGCACTTAACCAACCAAGTCCCTAAACCGAATGAATATCAAGCGGCGTCAAATTTTATCGACTCCTGCAAAAATGGGGCTTTCGTTGTGGGAAAACCAAAAGTCAACAACGCCGCAATTGGCGAGGCTTTGGCAGGACACAGTGACGCTGATTTGCAATGTAAGTGGATTTTGATCAATCGTGCCGCCATGCAACGGTTGGCTGAAGAGCGTTTTCCATTCAACAGTCTGTTTGAATTGTCCTACGTCTTGGAAAAATGCAACTTGCGTTCACAAGAAACCATTTTGGGAAGTCCGGCAAGCAAGATTGCCTTGAGCGATTTGATCCGTCAGCGTTGGGCTTTGACAATCAAATACTACCTCACCGCCAACAAACATCTACATCGGTGGATATTCCTCGCGCTCTCTTTGATTGCGGTTGTATTCATGACCCAAATGAGCAAGAATGCATCCATATCGGGCGATGAATTCACCCAATACACCTACTCCAAACTGATTGCCAATTATTATTTGGACCCTATTGGCATGGCGATCCCTGTGGATACCAATGAATTGAAAGGACAGCGTATGCCAACCTTAGCCAAAGCCCTGCCGGAAATGGGTTCCGACGTTGCCACCATCAAAGACCCCGATCGCGTTATGCATGTTTATGGGTCCAGTTTCGATACATTTACGACCATTCTAGGCCATTGGATGGGCGTTGAAGATTACATGGGCTTCAGGCATTGGTGGAATGCGGTATTCGGATTCTTGGCGATTTTCTATACCGCTTTAATTGTAAAACAACTGACCAAAGGAAGTTGGATGTATGCGTGGGCTGCGCTCTTGGTCATGCTATTTATGCCCAGATTTTTCGGTGAAGCCATGAACAATCCCAAAGACGTACCGTTTGCACTGGGCTATGTCATGAGCTTGTATTACGCCCTAAAATTGTTCAAAGGCGGCAGAAACTTCGCTTGGAACAACATCATTGGATTGGTATTCGGAACTGCCTTGGGCATCAGCGTGCGTATTGGTGGATTGTTGAGCGTGGCGATATTCATCATGTATGCCGGCTTGAAATACATCGAATCATTGGGACTCAAACAATTTCTATCGTTCAAATGGACAGGCATCACCAAGTTGGTTTTGTGGTTGGGTGCGCTGGGTATGGCTTCCTACATTTTGGGCATCATCGTTTGGCCCTATGGTTGGTCAGAGCCATTCACCAACCCTATGGAAGCGCTGAAAGAGTTCACCAACTACTCTGTATCGCTAAGACAATTGTTCGAAGGCAAGCTTTTCGATTCGGACATGTTGCCGCTGCACTATTTGCGTAAGTATTTGATCATCACTACCCCCATAGCCGTTTTGCTAGGATTGGGATTGTTTACCCTTTTGCTCTACCCCAACCGCAAACAATTCAACAATGAAATATTTTTGATTCTGTTCGCCGCGATTTTCCCCGTGGTATACATCTACATCCAAAAGTCTCAAGTGTATGGCGGGATTCGACAGATCTTGTTTACGCTACCCTGTTTTGTGGGTATCGCTTTTATGGGATACCAATGGCTCGATGCATTGGTGACCAAATTCAATGGTAAATTACGGGGTGCAGTATTGGCGATTGTCTTTGCCCTCACTGCATTGCCAGCCAAATTCATTTTTGCCAATCACCCTGTGAGTTATTCTTATTTCAATGAAATCCAGGGCGGCGCTGCCAATGCATATGGTGAATATGAAATGGATTATTACCTCGCCAGTTTGCGTCCGAGTACCGAATGGTTTCTAAAAAATGTGGTTGAAAAAAATCCCGACAAAAAATTCGAAGTACTTTCATACGGTATGGACCATGTGAAATACTACTGTCGCAATTACAAGAACGTACACGTAGGCTATACACGTTTCGACGATCGAAGTGCCAAGAAGTGGGATTATTGTATATTCTATAATGCCTATTTCGATAAGTCCCGTCTAAACTCAGGAGAATTCCCGCCAAAAGGAACTGTGTATCAACAGATGGTCGATGGTGTAGCTGCTGGCGTCGTAATTGAACGTCCCATGTCTTCAACCGACGGTAGTTTGGATGATTACGAGGGAATCAAAGCCATTGAAAAGGATACTGCATTTACCAAAGGCATTGAATTGCTTAACCGCTATGTAACATTAGACCCCAATCGTTCTGAAATTCATTTTTACATTTCAACGGCATATGCAAACTTGGGTCAGATAGACAAAGCCATCGCCGCTGCTGAAACTGCACGCAAATATTACCCGGAGCACTCAAGAAGTTGTTTTGCCTTGCACCAATACTATGTTTCTCAAAAGAAATACGACAAAGCCATACAGGTCATGTCGGAATTCATCGACTCACGCCCGCGCGATGGTGAGGGATATGTCATGAAGGCACAAGCAGAACTGATGAAAGGAGATGCCATGGCTGGATTGGCCACCTTGCAAGCTGGTGTAGCCGTAAACCCCATGGACTACAGGGTATATGCGTTGGGTGCACAAGCCTACCAAATGCAGAAGGATGTCACCAACTACAATTTGTGGGTACAAGCAGCACAGATCGGATCTGCCAAAACGCAAATTGATTTCCAAATGGGTGTAGAGGCCATCATGACCATCTACGAATCCATTACTGGAGAGCCCTTGGATACCAAAAAATACGGGCTGAGCAATTAAGCGCTGCGCTTGTGTTTCCAGCGACGATGACTCCACAACCAAATGTGGGGCTGCTGAAGAATTTCACGCTCAGTATGTTCCGCGATGAGGCGGGTGATTTCTCCATCCGCCATGGATGATGGATCCAAACACAAGGGCACGGTGGTGGCCTCGTAAAAACCCCTACGCACTTTTCTACTGGCCAAATAATACAAAGGCATGTTGAACTTCTTGGCGATTTTCTCGGGCCCCATCATGAATGGCGTATCTTGATTCAGGAAATTTATCCAATGGGATCCTTTTCCAGAGCTCGGATTTTGATCCCCGATAAAAGCGTTCACGGTTACCACTGACTTATTCGCATCCAATACCCGAAGGGTTTGCTCCATGGGGATGGGATTCGCCCCAAATTTGCTGCGGATAGCATACATCCAACGATCGAAACCACCATTGGATAAGGTTTTATAAATGCACTGAACACGCTGTTGACAAGCAATCTGAGACATCAAACAAATCCATTCCCAATTACCACAGTGACTCATCACGATGATGGCACTTTGTTCTTTATTGAAAAGTTCATCGTAGTGGTGCTGATCAAGGTTTAACATACGGCGTTTCATTTCTGATTCGCTGATCGACATGCCTTTAACGGTTTCAACAAACAAATCGCCCAAGTGCTTGTAAAAGTCCTTTTCGATTTGCTTGCGTTCACTGTCTGATTTTTCCGGAAACGAGCGAACCAAATTTTCCCTTACCACCTTGATACGGTACCCGACCAATCGATACAAAACGAACCGAAGTCCGTCAGAAATCGCAAACAATACGGGGAACGGAAGGATACTCAGCAATTTCAAAAATGGCCAAATCAACAGGGTAAAAGACCAATGTCCCTCGGGCATCACGGTCCGCTTCATGGTCAGCAACTGCATCAAATGTAATTGAATGTTTGTCCGGCTTTCAGCGTTTTCACAGTGTGATACATTAACTGAATACAGCTATTTACATCATCGGTATGAACCGTTTCCACGGTGGTATGCATGTATTTCAACGGTAATGAAATCAATGCAGAAGCCACACCCATTCCTGAATAAGCGAAAGAATCGGTATCTGTTCCGGTGCTTCTGCTCACGGCATTGCGTTGGATGGCAATTTCATTGGATTTGGCAACACCAATGATGGTTTGTAGGAGGTTGTTTTGAACTGCGGGACCGTATGTAACGACGGCACCTTTGCCACATTTGCAATCGCCTTGTTGTTTCTTATTGTAGAGCGGTGAACAGGTATCGTGTGTTACATCGGTGATGATGGCTACATCGGGTTGCAATCGTCGAGAAATCATCTCCGCGCCGCGCAATCCTATTTCTTCTTGCACGCTATTCACCAAATAAACGGTAAATGGCAGTTCGTCTTTGTTTTCGGTTAGCTGTCTGGCAACTTCCGCAATCATGAATCCGCCCATTCGGTTGTCCAATGCACGTCCCACCAAATGGGTCTCATTCAACCAAAAGCAATCTGCCTCAAAAACGGCAACTGCGCCTACATGAACGCCCAAAGCCTCTACTTCGGCCCTGTTGCTACAACCCAGATCAATGAAAATATTTTCCTGTTTGGTTTCGGGGTTTTTATCGGCGCGAACGTGGATGGCAGGCCAGCCAAATACACCTTTCACCACATTCCCATTTTCACAGTGAATGTTGCATCGCATGGAAGGCGCTATTTGAAAATCGGAGCCACCGTTGCGTATTACATAAATGTATCCATCTTCGGAGATGTAGTTCACAAACCAAGATATTTCATCGGCATGTGCCTCAAGCACCACTTTGTAAGGCATTCCAGGGTTAATTACGCCTACCGCCGTACCATATGTATCCACGAATGTTTCCTGAACATAGGGTTTTAAATAATCCAACCAAATAGACTGACCGGAATGTTCGAACCCTGTTGGACTTACGTTGTTGAGGTATGTTTCTAAAAAAGCTTTGGATTGAGGTCTCATGGTTGCGAAGTTATTCATTCTTGATAAACACAATCACACAATTAATCGACATCTCGATTTTGAGGCACGTGGGGATTTGCGTTTTTCCGTAAATTTTGCCGTGGCAAGTTGCGAAAATCCGTAAGCCATTTAGCCTCAACATACATAGATTCGACTTGATTATGGAACCACAAAAAATCAAGTTCAATGGCCAGCAGCATCCCGAGTTTTTTGCTGTGCTCACCCGCAGAGTGAATGACTTTTTTGACGAGCAAAAGATTGGTCGACATGCCAATGCGGCGATGTGGTTAAAAACCATCATTATTGTGTTGTTGTACCTCATTCCCTTGGCGATGTTGATGATGGGAAAGGCCGATACACTTTGGATGCAGTATGGATTATGGGCATTGACCGGACTGGGGATGGTGGGTATCGGTTTGGCCATTATGCACGATGCAAACCACGGTGCATATTCAAACAAAACTTGGATAAATGATTTTTTTGGCGGGCTGTTGAACATTGTTGGTGCTTATCATGTGAATTGGAAAATTCAACACAATGTTTTTCACCACACCTACACCAATATCGTAGGACACGACGAGGACATCAGAAAGACAATTATCCGATTTTCGCCTAAGCATCCTTTTTTCGCTGCGCATCGTTTTCAGGCTTTCTATGCGATCATTCTCTACATGATTTTTCCTTTCGTTTGGATTTTGAACAAGGATTTTGAACAATATTCCCGGTACAGCAAAGAGAATTTATACCCAAGAATGGGTCGAAGCAACCGCCGGGCTCTGATTGAGATCATTGTCATCAAAGCGATTTATTGGCCAACCACTTTGCTACTTCCCATCATGATGTCGAAATTTGGTATCGGTCACACACTGATGGGATTTTTTATCCATCACTTCATCAGTGGCATCATTCTGGCATTTGCAACGCAACCTGCACATCTGGGCGACGACATGGAATTCTATAGTTCAGAGGAGAACAACGGGAGCATGGAGAATAGCTGGGCGATTCATCAGTTGAAGACAACGGCAAATTTCGCAGAGAAGAGCCGATTTACGGCGTGGTTCATTGGTGGATTAAATTTCCAAATTGAACATCACTTGTTCCCAACGGTGTGCCATGTTCACTACAAAAAGATTTCAAAAATTGTACGTCAGACCGCAGAAGAATACAACCTGCCTTACAAATCCCATCCCACCTTCCTTGATGCGTTAAGAAGCCATTTCGGTCATTTAAACCGACTCTCAACCCCTTGATGCATATTCTGTCACAGTCGGCACTTTGTAAATTAACACCAATAAAAAAAGCCCCGCAATTGCGAGGCTTTTTTGGTGGGAGTTGAG
>SXYY01000100.1 GCA_005788145.1 Bacteroidota bacterium | reverse complement strand
TGCTGAAGCTCGCGGGCCAATCGCTCATTGTAAGTCGCTAGTCCCCCGCGCAATGGGTGTGCAGGACCAACAATCACAATGTGCTTGCCTTCGAATTGCATCAATCGGTGGTTTCCTTGATGTTGTAATTGTTGCGTTCAGGGTTGGAACGACTTACCAACTCTCCGATGAATCCGGCCAGAAAGAGTTGCGTTCCAAGGATCATTGCGACCAATCCAATGTAAAATAAGGGGTTGTCGGTCACCAACGGCGCTCGCTGGTGTTGGATCACGCAAATGAGTTTGTCGACCAAGATCCACAGTGCAGTTACTGCACCGATGAAAAAGCTCAAAACACCCAACAAACCAAAGAAATGCATGGGTTTCTTGCCAAATTTGCTCATGAAGAACAGGCTCATCAAGTCCAAAAAGCCATTGATGAATCGGTTCATGCCAAACTTGGTATGTCCGTATTTCCGCGCTTGATGCACCACCACTTTTTCCCCAATTTTCGGGAAGCCGGCCCACTTGGCGATGACCGGGATATAGCGATGCATTTCGCCGTAGACTTCAATGTTTTTTACCACTTCGTTGCGGTAGGCTTTGAGTCCACAGTTGAAATCGTGCAGTTCCAAATCGCTGATTTTGCGGGTAGCCCAGTTGAACAACTTTGTGGGGATGGTTTTGCTGATGGGGTCGTATCGTTTCTTCTTCCAGCCACTCACCACATGATAACCTTCTTCGAGTATCATTTTTCGCAAAGAGGGAATTTCGTCTGGCGAATCTTGCAAATCGGCATCCATGGTAATCACCACTTCGCCCTTGGCTTCCGCAAATCCTACATTCAAGGCTGCACTCTTGCCATAATTGGTGCGGAATCTAAATCCACGCACATTGACGTCTTGTGCGCGCAAATTTTGTATGATCGACCAAGAATCATCCGAACTGCCATCGTCGAGCAGCAGTATCTCGTACGACAAGTTTTCTTGCTTGCAAACGCGAACAATCCAAGCGTGCAATTCAGGCAGGGACTCGGCTTCGTTGTACAAGGGGATGACCAGAGAAACGTTGAGCATGGGTGCAATTTACGATAAAGGGTTGGAAATTGATGTATTTGAGGCGTTCATCTGCGGTTAGCGATTGCCAAAACCGATGATCTCCCGCACTTCGCGGATGGTTTTCTGGGCCGAGGCCCTGGCTTTTTCGGCCCCAAACTGGGCGATTTCCATCAGGCGTTTTTCATCGCCCATGGTCGTTTGAATTTTGTCGCGCAATGGGGCGATAAATGTTTCCATGTCGGCTGCCAATTGCTTCTTCAAATCGCCATATCGGATGGTGCCTGCTTTGTGGCTATCATCGAAAAATTGAATGGTGTCTGCTGCACAAACAAGTCCCATTAAATCGAACAAGTTTTGAACGGGGGTGGATTTGGGTGATCCAGGTTCTGACGGACCGCTATCGCTCACAGCGCGCATGATCTTTTTGTTGAGCGATGTGGCCTCTTCATCGAGGTAGATCGTATCGGCTTCGCCGGCACTTTTGCTCATCTTTCCGGTGCCAGTAAGTCCGGGTACTTTGACCAAATTTTGCTCAAAGGAGAAGGCTTGTGGCTCGGGGAAATATTCGTTGTTGTAGAGGCGGTTGAAGCGATTGGCGAAGGTGCGCGCCATTTCCAAATGCTGCTCTTGGTCTTTTCCTACAGGAACTTTTACGCCGCGATGCAACAAAATGTCTGCCGCCATTAAAACAGGGTAGGTGAGCAATCCGGCGTTGATGTTGTTGGGCTGGGTGCGCGCCTTGTCTTTGAAAGAAGTCACGCGTTCGAGCTCGCCCAAGTAGGCGTTCATGTTCAAGAAGAGATACAGTTCTGCGGTCTCTGGGACATCGCTCTGAAAATAAATGGTGCACTTTTCGGGGTCGAGGCCCAATGCGATATATTCTGCCAATACGCGTTTTACCGAGGCACTCAAATCACCCGGTGTGGGGTGGGTGGTAAGGCTGTGATAATCGGCGATGAAGAAGTATGAGTCGAACTGCTCTTGGAGCTTCAGGAAATTCTTGAATGCGCCAAAATAATTGCCGAGGTGCAATTTCCCGGTGGGACGAATCCCGCTGACTACCACTTCTTTCATGGTGGCAAAATTAGGAAAATCGCGGGGGATTTGCGCGAAATCGCATAGAATTGGGTTTGGGGGTGGCTTTGTAAGCGAAAACCAAGCATTCGGGCTTATTTTTGTGGCATGCCGAAAACGATACAGTTGAAATTAACGCCCGCAGAGATGGGGGATGAGGCAGCGGTGAATCGTAGGTTTTGTATGGAGGCGAGGGATCCGGCAGGTGTTGTGGTTTGGAAGAAGAAGAGTTTGGATGCGCGTAGTCGACAACCGTATTTTTTGGTTACAGCGGAAGTGTACGGCAAGGGTGAGTCGCCCATGATGGAGGTGGGTTTTCGCTTGCAGGATGTATCGAAAAGCAAGGAGGTACATGTGATTGGTGCAGGTCCGGCGGGACTGTATTGTGCCCTTGAATTGATTGAGTTGGGATTGAAGCCGGTGGTGTTGGAGCGCGGGAAGGCGGTGAAGGAGCGCAGGCGTGACTTGGCCGTGATGAATCGCGAGAAGGTGGTGAATGGGGAGAGCAATTATTGTTTTGGCGAGGGGGGTGCGGGAACGTATTCGGATGGGAAGTTGTATACGCGCAGCAACAAGCGTGGCCCGGTTCAGAAGGTTTTGCAGAGTTTGGTGGATCACGGTGCACCTGAGGCGATCAAATACGAGGCCCATCCGCATATCGGAACGAACAAGCTGCCACAGTTGGTGGAAGGGTTGCGCAAGTCGATAGAGGACTGCGGGGGAGAGGTGCGATTCAACAGTCGGGTGGATGGCATGGAAATGGTTGGCGAAAAAGTCAAGGCATTGATGTTGAATGGCGGGGTGCGTGTGGAGGTGGATGCGGTTGTTTTGGCGACGGGACATTCAGCGCGGGACATTTTTGAGTTGTTGGATCGTTCGGGGGTGGCGATTGAGGCGAAGCCCTTCGCGATAGGGGTGCGATTGGAGCACTCACAGGGGTTGATTGATCAGATACAATATAAGTGCGAGGTGAAGGACGATGGTTTGCCGCCGTCGAGTTACAGTTTGGTTGAGCAGATTCAGGGCAGGGGTGTTTTTTCGTTCTGTATGTGTCCGGGAGGAATCATTGCGCCGGCCGCTACCGCGGCCGGCGAGGTTGTTGTTAATGGCTGGAGTCCCAGCAAGCGCAATGGTAAATTTGCCAATTCTGGGTACGTGGTAACGGTGGATGATCGTGATTTTTCTCCATTCGATTCTGCGGGGGCTCTGCGCGCTTTGCGCTACCAGCAACATTGGGAGCAACAAGCGTTCAAGGTTTCGGGGAGTTTGAGCGCACCTGCGCAGCGCTTGGAGGATTTTATTCAAGGAAAAGTGAGTGCGAACTTGCCC
>SXYY01000099.1 GCA_005788145.1 Bacteroidota bacterium | reverse complement strand
GTATGTTCACGGAGCACAAGACAGGGTACAAAAAGGCGCCTTCTTGAAGGTGACAACCACCGCGATTGCGAACGATGTATGTCCACAAGTGAGCGACAGCATCGAAATCATCTTGCACCAATACCCAGATTTGACCCCCATTAACATGCAAACCGGTTGTGTGCCTTTGACAACTACATGGACCGTGAGTGACAATCGTGGCATCCCATCAAACCAGATGGCATACCGCTGGGATTTTGGCAACGGCGACACCTCGAACTTGCAGAACCCCTCCAATGTGATTTATCCTACCCAGGGCAGATACAATGTGAGTGTGGTAGCAAACAACACTGCCGGAAACTGTAAAGACACCTCAGTGACCACAGTAGAGGCATATCCTAATCCAGTGGCATCGTTCTACACCGATCCAACAAAGACCACGGTGGCTTTGCCTAAGTTCAGAATGTTCAACCAATCAACAGTAACCGCATCACCCTTCAATCCAACCATGAGTTACCTATGGGATTTCGGAGTTACTAGTTTGATGGACGATACATCAACATCCAGAAATGCCCAGTACTCATATGGAAAAGATACTGCGACTTACAACATTACTTTGATTGTAACCACGGATAAAGGTTGTAAAGACACCGCCTACCGAATTGTAAAAATTGGCCCTGATATCATTGTGTTCATTCCTGATGTATTTACTCCAGATGATGCGGGACCAAACAAGAATAACACATTCAACGTAGCGGCCTTGAACTACAAAACATTCCATATGTCGATCTACAACCGTTGGGGTGAAAAATTGTACGAGACCAACGATTTGTTGAAAGGTTGGGATGGAACTGCCAATGGCGCTGAATGTATGCAAGGTGTGTATGTGTATCATGTTGAGGTAACCTCATTGGAAGATAAGGTTTACAAGTACGATGGTACCTTGACCTTGATGCGATAAACTATTAAGTGTACTTTAAAGAAAAAGGCCGTCAATTGACGGCCTTTTTCTTTTGGTATTCAGTAAAAAAATTAAGATCCCAAAACCCGAATGGCTTCGGCCAAGAGTTGTTCTTTGTCAATCGGAACCACACCCGTTTTTTCGCAAACCAACCCACCAGCCAAATTGCTGATTTCAGCCAACGTTTTCGCGTCGGTTTTTGCACTCAAACAAAGTGCCGCCAAACAAACCACCGTATCTCCAGCGCCACTTACATCCGCAATGGTGCGCACATGGGCAGGGATGTGGTGAGTGTGTTCTTGTGTTTTAATCACAACGCCTCGCTCACTCAATGTTACCAGGGTCATGCTGTTTTCCAAACGACCCATGAGTTGTTCTATGGCCAAAGCGACAGATTCGCGGTCGCCAAGGTCGCCATCAATCTTCAACCCTTCCTTGATTTCTTTCAAATTGGGTTTGAACAAAGTGATATGTTTGTATTCTAAGAAATTGGCCTTCTTTGGGTCCACCACTGTGGGTATACCTTTTTGAACGCATTTTTTGATGAGGGTTTGGATGTTCTTGCCGTGCAATACACCCTTGTTGTAGTCTTCGAAAATCACCACATCACATTGTTCTAACTCCTCAGCAAATCGCTGCTCCAACAGAAATGAATCAACCACATCCAAATCGGTGGTGATTTCATGGTCGATACGCAACAATTGGTGGTTGTTACCCAAAACCCTGGTTTTGTTGGTGGTCTTGCGCTTGTCGGAATGAATCAAACCACTACAAGACAGTCCGTTTTTCACCATGATATCGCGCAAGTCTTTGCCTTCTTTATCATGTCCAACCACGGTACACAAAACTGGGATAGCACCCATGGCCTTAACATTGAGGGCCACGTTTCCGGCGCCGCCCAATCGTTGATCAAAACCAGTTACATCCACCACTGGCACCGGTGCCTCTGGGGATACACGTTCCACTTTGCCGATGATATAACTATCAATCATGACATCGCCCACGATGAGCACCCGCTTCTTTGAAAAAGAGCTAAAAAGTGTTTGTATCTGATTCATCGCCACAAAAATACGGCTCAATCCCTGAGATTTTTCAATGCATCAGCAATTCTTTGGCCTGCTTTGGTTAGTTGTTCCTCGGAAGCCGCATAACTGAATCGCACGCAATTGGCATGTCCAAACGCCTCCCCAGACACCGCCGATACATGGCCTTTGTCGAGCATGTACAAACACAAATCATCGGCCGTCTTCATCAATTGTCCCTCCGGTGTAGTTTTACCCAAGTAATGACTCACATCGGGAAACAGATAGAACGCACCATCGGGCAGGTTACAAGGTAGGTTAGGGATTTGCGAAAGGGCGGAATGAAATGCGTTTCTACGCTTCTCAAACACGTTTTTCATTTGTTCTACGCTGTCTTGCGGACCTTCAAGTGCCATAACACTAGCCATTTGCGACACCGAACTTGCGCCGCTGGTCATCAATCCTTGTATTTTATCGCAAGCAGCGACCAACGCTTTTGGTCCGGCTAAGTATCCCATTCGCCAACCGGTCATGGCGTATCCTTTGGACATCCCATTGATGACGGCGATGCGCTCTTGCAATTCAGGGTATTCGGCTAGACTACAATGAGCCGCGGAATAATTGATTTTTTCATAAATTTCATCAGACAAGATGAAGATGTTGGGGTGTTTCACCAATACATCGCGCCATGCCTTGATTTCTTCTTTGTTCATCACGCTACCACTTGGGTTACAGGGCGATGAAAACAGCAATAACTTGGTTTTGGGCGTAATCGCAGCTTCGAGTTTGGCGGCACTCACCTTGAAATCGTCTTCCACCGTGCTTGGAATGCTCACTGGGACTCCACCTGCGTACTGAATCATGGAAGGGTAGCTAACCCAAAATGGCGCAGGAATAAGCACTTCGTCGCCAGGATTAACCAAAGCCAAAATCGCATTCAACAAAGAGTGTTTGGCTCCATTGCTTACGATGATGTTTTCGGCTTGGTAGGGAAGTCCGTTCTCTCGCTGCAGTTTTAGGGCGATGGCCGTTCTCAATTCAGGCAACCCGGCAACAGGAGGGTAGTGCGTGTAGCCTTTTGCCATCGCTGCTGTAGCCGCTTCACAAATATGAACAGGGGTGTCAAAATCAGGCTCGCCAATACTGAGGTTGATCACATCAACACCCGTGGCTTTGAGCTCCCTTGAACGTTTGGTCATGGCCAAAGTTTGACTCTCTACGATGTCAGATAATCGATCACTTAACGCTATCATGCTGAACAAAACTAGCCATGTTTTACTGTGTTTTGTTGCGGAACGCAGATTTGTTTATCTACACTCGGGGTCATTTTGTGAACGATTGTACCATTTACTGTTCACTAATGATATTTTTGTTTCCGTGAAGATGTTGTTCGTCGCCAACCGAATGCCTTATCCTCCTTATCGGGGCGATAAGCTGAAGATATTCAATTTGGCTTCACAACTTTGCAATAACCACGAATTGCACCTGATTACTGTGGCCGAGAATGCGGAAGACTTGCAGTCGGCAGAATTCCTCAAGAATCACACCGTTTCATTCATGGAAGGTGGGACCACAATTGTCAAACCCCTCTTCCAAACGGTGACTTACGTTTACCGACCCAAATGGAAATCGGCTTGGTCTGCATTGGTGGGACTGTTTCAATTCCGGCCCATACAAGTAGCATTTTTTCGCTCTTCGGATTCCGCTCAAAAGTTACAGCAGTTAATGGAAACCACGCATTTCGATGCCATCCATGTCCAACACTTACGAATGTCGCAGTACTTCGAACACGGTGCGCCTCCAACGGCTATTTTGGATTTGCCCGATGCCTTTAGTATGTATTGGAAAAGAAGAATGGAAGCCGCGAAAACCCCTTGGGATCGCTTGTTTAGAAAAATTGAGTTTCAGCGGATGGCCCAATATGAACAACGCATGCTTCCGTTATTTTCTCGGTCGCTCGTTTGCTCTCAAGAAGACAGAAAATACCTGATGGCGATGGGTATTGACAACGTTGAACTATTGCCCAATGGAGTCAATATTGATGCCTTTGCGCCCCAAGGTAGTAGCCGCATCATTCCCAATCGCATACTCTTTACCGGTAACATGGATTATGCGCCCAACATCGATGCGGTTCAATATTTTGTTACTGAAATTTTGCCTCTGGTCTTGGAAAAGAATCCAGCGGTTGAGTTTGTGGTTGCCGGACAGCGACCAGTAAAAGCCGTGCTAGATTTGGCATCAGACCGGGTGAAAATTACCGGGTTTATTCCCAATTTGGCCGATGAATATGCCAAAGC
>SXYY01000002.1 GCA_005788145.1 Bacteroidota bacterium | reverse complement strand
ACCTACCCTCCCCTTCATCGCCCAGCAACTCCAATCGCTCAAGCCGGGCGCTCAGGTATTTTTGGGACTTCAATCGGGCAGTCAACCATGGCTCTTACCATTGATTGAATCGCATTTCAACCATACTTCGCGGTACCAAGAAACGCCCATATCAGCATCCCAAACTGATCTTGCCCACAGTTCAGCGAGGGAGACATCGAACAACAAAGAGAACCAAAAATCTTCCCAGCCGAACCCCCTCGACCACGAATTCCTGATCGGTGGCGAATGGCTCACCCTTGCAGAGCCCCGCGTGCCCCAGTTTACCCCGGAAGATTTCCACCTCACCGAATCGCAACCCGTCTACAACACCGGCGACACCACCCTGTTATCCACCACCATCGAGGTCAGTGATTTCAATCCAAGTTCCAATGACGTAATCCTGATCGTGGTCAGAGCGACTGATTGTAAGGGCGATATCGAAACATCGCTCTGGAACCAAACCCAACAAATCGATTGGCGCAGCACCAAAATTGCGGATTACCAACAAGCGGGCTTCAAATACGCTTTGCACGCCATCAAACTCGCCGACATCCCCGGATGGAATCAACAAACCCTCCTTCGCATTCGCATTTCATCAGCCAGCCATTGTCTAATTGGCAAATATTTGGAAAATCCTTATCTCTATGGCGTTCAGCCATAAATTGCGGCCTCAACATCGTCACCCAACCCATTCCTGAAGCACTGTATTATCGCTTCGAACAGAACCACAGTCATAAAAAAAGCCCCGAGAAATTCCCAAGGCTTTTATCTCACTAGCGCAAAGCGAAATGTCAAATTCTATTGAAAATGCGACGGGTCAACCACTGTAAATACGCGGTGCAAATTGAAGCCCAATCGCACGCCAGCAGCACCCCAGCGATCGGTATTACGCGTGATAAACATCGACTCGTTCATACCCACACTGTTGGTAAAATCAAACTGGAACACGTGTCCGCCCGTCTCAACATCAAATCCCACCGAGAAACTGTTGTAGAAATCACCGTTTCCGTTCAAAATGGGGATGTACTCCATGTTCAACGATGTGCGAGAACTCAATTTGTTGCGGAAACCCATCCCCAACGCGAACTGGGTTTTGGCTGTTCCACTGCTCACAAAAGACTCACTGCCCGCATCGTATCGATCGTTCATGCCGGACACCACCACTGTGGGCGATAAAATCCATGAAAAATCGTCGTTCACTTTCTTTCCAACAATCACCTGTCCTACATAAGACAGTCGCTGCTTACCGGGAATTCCCCATGCAATGGTCACTGGACCAGCAATACCGATAATCGTGCGATCATACTGGGTATTCTTATAATCCACGGCGCCAAGCAACAGGATCGACAGCGGCTTTTTGTTGTCGGTTGTTTGGTGCATCAAACGATATTTCACATAGGCATCCACCCCTTTTTCTGATTTCACGTTATAGCGACCCAGCCCCACCATGAGGTTTTCATTCACGCCATACTCACCGCCAAAACGGATGGTAGCAACATCAAACCCAAAGGCATTCACCACATCTTCATTGTTGAAGGCCGCAGCTCCACCATTGATCGCCCCAAATCGGTGGCTCATTTTGAAATCAAACACACCGGGATCAATGAGTTCCAAGCTCTGCAAATTGACCACTTTGGTGGTTTTGAAAGCATATTGAACTTTTTCCGCAACCGGGGCCGAAGGCTCATCGAACAGCGAAAAACTGGTATCGTCTTGGGCTTGCACCACATTCATGGCAACAGACCCAAGGGCAATGGCTGCAACGCGCAACCAAGTATTCACATTGATTTTACGCTTTACCATCTTCTTACAATATTGAATCCGAAACGGAGGTTAGACATTTGAAACGACCCATTTTCTTGGGTCATATAGAACGACTCATTCATCGACTGGGCATTGCTTACACTCAGCTGGAATACGTGCTTGGCCGTGTAAATTTCAAATCCCAAAGCCATGTAGGGGTTTGTTGGAATGTTCACGGTTTTCATGGCTCCGCTGGGCGAGGGCATTTTTGACAAAAACGGTTTTTGAATTTCCGCCGTCACCGCATAGCGATCAGAGAATTTCATGCGTCCGTAGGCACCCATCACGGCGATATCGTTCGATTCTGTGGCCAAATCCACCAAATTCACATGCACCAGACTGGGCGTCAGGGCGATCAACAATCGATCGTTGATGTTTTTGCTAATGATCAGCGTATTGACGAATCGAAAGCGGTTGGTATAATAAAACGGTTCGGGGGAGATATTAGCCCTGGCTTGCGTATTGATGGATACATTGCTGTACCAAGCGGCAGTCACTTCCGATTGGCTTTCGCCTTCTTTCTTGGGCGATGCCGTGGCTTTGCCAATGAACTGATATTTGAAGTAGCCATCCGCGATTTTGTTCATGCTGCTGCGCGATACGCCCACGGTGAGTCGTTCCGACAGTCCAGCATCCAAACCAATGCGCATGTAACTTTGATCCAATCCATACCAATTGTAGGCACCACTCCCGAAGGTTCCGAATCTGTGTTGGATGAACAGTTCCCATTCCCCTTTTGGCAGTCCCGCCGCACCATGCATATTGATGATGCGCAAACTCTTGCGTTCCAAGCTCAGTGCGGGAGGAATGTAGGTGGTCTGCGTTACCAAATTGACCGTATTGGCTTGGGGCGACAGCGTACTATCGATTTCTGGATTCATTGCTGCCATGAGCGTTGGAAGAAAGCATAGCCCTCCCACGACGAAGGTGATGAGGAATTTCTTCATTGCGACGCGCTTATTGTGGGAACCCATTGCGAATCCAATTTTCTACTTGTCCGATTTTGCAGTTACTCAATTTTCCACCGGGAGGCATCAAGCTGTAACCATTCTGTTTCATGGTTCCTGTGAGACTGCCTTTCAGGGCCTGTGTTTTGACCAAATCGTAGGTTGTGAGTGATATCCCTGCCGAAGCACCACTGTTGCCATGACATCCGATACAACTTTGGTTGATCAACGGCGCGATGTTATTGGTATAGGTGGGATTCGCCGAATCGCAACTCGCAGAACCATAGTTTTCCGCTTTGTTGTCGTAATAGCAACCCTGCATTGAAACCAAGGCCACCAGTATAATGGCGGTTGCGGCCATGAAACCAACACGCTTAGTCATTGGGTGCTCCTCTCTGAATCCATTTGCGTACTTGGTTGATTTCGCAATCGCTCAATTTCGCACCGCCTTTGGGCATGGGGTAATAGCCTGAATGATCAATCGATTTCAACAATCCTTGGTTAATGGCGTATTTCACACCGATGTATCCGGAGAGATCTACCTGGGCAGATGCACTGGGATAAGCATGGCATCCCACACAGTATTTTGTCATAATGGGTTGAACGGCCGAGGCAAACCCTGAAATCGTGGAATCGCATTTTACTGCACAGTTGATCCCATTTTTGGCACCATCGGCAATCCAATCATAAATGAGCTGCTTTTCGGTCGCAGACAATTTGGGATATCCTTTTGGAGGCATTTCACCATCCTCGATTTCTTCATAGATTTCAGATTTGCCAGGTTTTCCTTTTACAATACCATCACCAACAATCTTGCTGTAATTGGACAAATCGTAGTCCTCAGCGGCGGTGCCCGCATCGTGACAGCCGCTCATCGCACATTTGGAATTAAAAATGGGCAGAATGTCTCTTTCAAAGCAGATGGCCGCATTGGGATCGCCCATTTGTTCATGCTGACAAGATTGCATTCCCCACACAGCGACGAAAGCGAAAGCCGCGATGACCAAGAATTGTTTGATTTTCATTTCATTGAGGTTGGATTGTTCGTTGCAAAAAGTTCAATGTTACTTGGCCAAGGCGCAGTCTACGGCGATGGCAATGTCATCAGAAACTGAAGCCGCACTGGCAGCAGGAATTTTGATTTGGTAATCAGAGCACTTAATACGGAAGTTGGCTTTCAAGGTGACAGCACCATCTTTCACAACCACTTTCCCAGAAACGGTGATGTCCTTGGTTACGCCATGCATCGTCAATTTACCAATGGCTTCCACCGGATACTCCCCGTTTTGGGTAAAGTTAACCGCTGTTGGATTGGAAAGCTTACCCACAAAATTGCTGTATTGAAAGCGTGAGGTTTCCATGTAATTCTCTTGAAAATGCTTTTGCATCAAAGCAGATTTGAAGACAAATCCATTTACCGGAACACGGAACTGAATTTGATTCTTTAA
Source organism: Bacteroidota bacterium (assembly GCA_005788145.1). Classification (GTDB taxonomy): domain Bacteria; phylum Bacteroidota; class Bacteroidia; order NS11-12g; family UBA955; genus UBA955. The sequence goes on along the minus strand of SXYY01000002.1, from coordinate 194 downwards.
CGGTGCAATGGCAGCCTCAACTTGTGAATTGTTGGCACTAAACTCCTCAATGACCGTTTTGCTCACGAAAGAGATTTTACCCGCAGAAGTTTTGTAAACTTGGGCTGAGGAAAACAAAGGCATTAATGCGATGGCAGCAAGGAAAATATATTTTTTCATGGTTTTATTTTGATTGTGGTTGTTGTTATTGATTT
>SXYY01000098.1 GCA_005788145.1 Bacteroidota bacterium | reverse complement strand
TCGAATCCTGTGGGCAAAGCATAGTTTGGAAGTACTATGTCTCTTGATAGTTTGGGTGGATCAATCGAATCAATCAATCGATTGGTATTGTCGAGGGCTTCAGGGATATCGGCAAAAAGCGCCTCCATTTCAGCCTGTGTTTTGAAGAAGAACTCATCGTTCGGAAATGCGAAACGAAATCCCTTACCACCCTCCTCACTGCTAGCCTTTGGGGTACTTTGAAACTCACCTGTATTGATGCACAGCAAAATGTCGTGTGCATTTGCATCTTTCTTGTCTGTATAGTGAGAATCGTTCGTGGCGATGATGGGCACATTGTATTTTCGGCCCCATTTAATCAGTATCTGGTTGATGTCCTCCTGCGATATGCCAGTTCCATCCAAATTCTGTAGTCCGTGACGCTGTAATTCAATGTAATAATCCTCTCCGAATATTTTATGCCACTCACAAAAAATACGCTCAGCTTCTTCTTCGCCTTTCCAAAGAATTGCTTGCGGAACCTGCGCTCCAATGCAGCATGTAGTGGCGATTAATCCCTCGCTGTATTGTTCAATCAAAGCGCGATCCACGCGGGGATATTTGCTGTACAACCCCTCTAAATAGCCAAGAGAACACAACTTACTCAAGTTCGCATATCCCTGTTGATTTTTTGCTAAAAGCAATTGGTGAAAGCGCTTGTCTTTGGCTCCTTGGGTGAACGACTTCTGAAATCGATCTTCCACCACATAAAACTCACATCCAATGACCGGCATCAGACCTTCTTTGGTCACTGCTTGGTAAAATTCAAACGCCCCAAACATGTTGCCGTGGTCTGTAATTGCCAACGCTGGCATCCCATCGGCTTTGGCTTTTTTCACGAGACTTTTAATACTCGCTGCACCATCGAGCAGTGAATATTGAGTATGGACGTGCAAGTGAGAAAAAACAGGCATAATTCGAAGCAAACGAAGATAAATCAAACAAAAAAAACTGATGGCCAATGTGGACAAATTGGAATAACTCTATTCCTGCCATAATTCCACATCACCGTGTCAATTGATTTACTTTGCACTGTGTATTTGCAACGACTTCAATTGTTTCACTTCAAGAACCACAGCGAGCGCGCTTTGGAGTTTTGCAATGGGATTAACACCATCACTGGAGCCAATGGCGTAGGCAAGACCAATATTTTGGATGCAGTGCATTACTTGGCCAATGCCAAGAGTTATTTCAACGGCATTGACAGTCAAATCATCGAACACAACGAATCATTTTTCACCATTAAAGGCCATTTTGAGGGAGAATCGCCAGCCGACATCCTGATTCAATTCGAGGCAGGAAAAAAGAGCATCAAAAAGAACGACAAAGCCTATCCCAGACTCCTCGACCATGTTGGGATGATTCAAACGGTTTTTATCACACCATACGACATCGAACTAGCCCTGGGAAATAGCGATGACCGCAGAAAATTTGTGGATTTGAGTCTATGTCAGATCGACAAAGCCTATCTCCAAAACTTGAGTATCTATAAAAAGACTTTGGAACAGCGCAATGCATTGCTAAAATCGATGCAAGGACGATACATAGACCCTGATTTACTTGGAAGTTTTGATACCAAACTGATTCCCGCAGGTTTGTTGATTTACGAGCGCAGAAAGACTTTCGTTGCCGAATTGCTTGCTCATTTTGTGGACATTTACCAATCCTTAAGCCAAGGATCCGAGCGCCCCAGCATCACTTATGACAGTCCACTGCACGATGGGGATTTCGCTACATTGTTACAGGATGCTCACCGACTCGACATGGCATCACAACGCACGTCAGTGGGTATTCACAAGGATGATCTACAGTTCAATTTGGGGGAATTTCCTTTGAAGAAATTTGGTTCTCAAGGACAAATCAAGAGCTTCATCATCGCCTTAAAATTGGCGCAATACAATTATTTTCAAAGCGTTACAAACAACCATCCCATTTTGCTATTGGATGATATTTTTGAAAAAATCGATGAGCAACGCGCTCAGCGTTTGATTGAATTGGTCGGGGCTTCTGGTTACGGACAAATTTTGATCACAGACACCCATGCGAGCCGGGTCGAAACCCATTTTCAGCACATTGATGCAACCAAAATGCATCACCATTTGGTGTAATTACATGTATAGCCCCACCATCAAATCGATGTCGTGGTATTTGATTGAAAATTTATCGGCCAAGTTCTTGTTGGTTAGACTGCCACGGTACAAGTAGGTACCTTTGCGAACGCCTGATTTCATTCGCAGAAACTCTCCAAATCCACCCAATTGGGCCATTTCATCAAGCATGGGCGTAAATACATTACTCAGCGTGTAGCTGGCCGTCCGGCTCACGCGTGAGGCTATGTTGGGAACACAGTAATGAATCACATCGTGTTTGTGGAATATGGGTTTCTCGTGGTTGGTGACTTCTGAAGTCTCAAAATTTCCACCGCGATCGATTGCGACATCGATCAAAACAGAATGGGGGCGCATCGACATGACCATTTCTTCTGTTATGACGATTGGACTTCTTGCGGTATTGCCTGACAAGGCGCCAATGACAACGTCGGCACTGGCTACTGCACTTTTGATCACCTGGGGTTGCAATGTAGAGGTGTATAAATGAAAACCAAAAGACTTCTGGATTCGTCGCAAGCGATACATGTTGTTATCAAATACTTTGACATTGGCTCCAAGTCCCATCGCAGCTTTGGTGGCAAACTCTCCCACTGCACCCGCACCGATAACTACAACCTGCGTGGGTGGAACACCTGCAAATCCACCGAGCAACTCGCCTTTTCCGATGTGGGTATTGTTCAAGTACTCAGCGGCAATCAGAATACTCGCGGTTCCGGCAATCTCGCTCATGGCACGAATGATGGGTCGGGTACCTCCATCATCTTCCAAATATTCATACGCCATGGCATTGATTTTCTTTTCCATGAGTTTACGCAGTAATATTGAGTCCAGCTGGTTAATTTGCAAAGCCGAAATCAGCAATTGGCCTGGCTTCATCAATTCTATCTCCGCCAATGTTGGGGGATCAATTTTCAAGATGGTTTCACAGTCGTAAACTTCCTTGTTTGAATAGACAATTTGTGCACCTGCCTCGCTGAATTGAATGTCCGAAAAATTGGCATTTCTTCCCGCCCCCGATTCAATGGTGATTGAATGTCCGTTCGAGGTAAAGTACGCAACAGCAGCCGGCGTCAATGGAACCCTATTTTCCTGAAAAGTCACTTCTTTCGGAATACCGATGCTCAATCCACCATTTTTCAAATTCAACTTTTGCACTTGCGCCAAGGTCTGTGCTTCATTTTCAGGCGATAGGATATTTTTTGACAATGCCACTGGGTGTATAATTTATTAGTAACTCTAAGGTAGCAAATACTTCCGAGATTCATGCCACCTCATTTATTACAAATATACACATTTGTTTGTTGGATAATTTTTGGCTCAGTCTTTGCTTATAAAAGGAAGCGCACAATTCTGCGCTAATTTTGTAATATATGATGAGGTCGTTTTTTCTGTCGGTATTGTTTTTGGGAAGCAGCGTGACTACTGCGTTTGCACAAGCACCTTTGGACCCAGAAGGTGGCAATCACATTTCCCGTATCGACAGTCTCACCCAGATTTTATTGGGCAATATTCCATCACACAGTCCGGTCGGACATGATGAAGCAAGATACAGAAATGGTCGTGAGTTCGAGGCGATGATGTCGCAAATAGGCAGTACAATTCCTTTTGAATATCACCGCATGGTGGAACAACACATTCGTTATTTCATGGGATATGGCGAAGGTTACTTTAACCAAATCCACGAGCGAATGAAGTTGTACTTCCCCATTTTTGAAGAAATATTGGATAAGAATGGATTGCCTACCGAGTTAAAATACATTTCGGTGATTGAATCCAACTTGAATCCCTCCGCTGTTTCTTGGTGCGGTGCAACGGGCTTATGGCAATTCATGCCTTACACCGGCAAATTGATGGGGATGCGCATTGGCTATCCCTGCGACGATCGCAAGAGCATCGTGGAAAGCACCCAGAAAGCTTGCGAGTATTTTGCCAATTCTCAATCCATTTTCAACAACTGGCTCATGAGCATTGCTTCTTACAATTGTGGTCCTGGCAATGTGCAAAAAGCCATCCGCAGAAGTGGTGGTAAAACCAATTTCTGGGAAGTCCTTCCCTTTCTTCCCAAGGAAACCCAAAACTATGTGCCCAAGTTTATCGCCGTTGCTTATGTTTTGAATTTCACTGAGAAAGGAAAAAACGCTGTTCACAATGATCAAAGCATCGTTTTGGCACCCACAAAAATCGATTCCACCATGCATTTGGGCAAAATCAACGAATACTTGGGAACCCATCACAACTTGGTCGGTTTGAATCAGGAGTTGTTGAATCAAAACACAGACATGGCACATGGCAGCGTCATTCTGATGCCTTACAATGCCAGCATGCAGTTCATAGATCGCTTTGACAGCGCAGCCGCATTCGCCAAATACAACCACAATGTGATACCAACCAACTATCGAGCACCCTATGCTTACCCAAAATCGGTGCCTAGGGGCGTTCAAGTAGCAGGCTCCACCGGTGTCTCAACAGCAAGAACAGGTTCAATGCGCGTGGTACATGTTGTTAGACGTGGTCAAACATTAAGCGCCATTGCCAAAACACATGGGGTGACGGTTACACAGATAAAAACATGGAACCATTTGAGATCCAATTCTATTCAAGTTGGACAGCGTTTGATCATTCAAAAAACCCGTAGGGGTTGATGCAAGACATGCAAAACCGTTGGTTCAGCTTTGGGTTATCCTTTACCCTGGTCATTATAATGGCGCTTGTTCCCAGTGGCTGCCAACGGACCGCTCAAAATGGGCTCGACACATCGGTCGGAAGTGCTGCAGAGATTCGCGTTTTTTACCCAGAAAGTTGGGAAGATTCGATTCAAGATATTTTTACCACCACCGTTTTTTTGGCTGATAGCAATTTGGTGCGCTTTGAAGAGAACCGCAAACCAGGAGACCCTCAGTATTTTGAATCGCTGTTCAATTTTGAAATGCATAGCGTTCAGCAGCATAGCCAGAAGGACCCACAAACACTCAAACCGTTGCATGCCAATACATTGGTATGGGTTATTGACCCACGATCAGCCATGGATGGAAATTTTCATCATGCGGTTGAATCAGCGATCGCCAAAGACACTGTGATTGACAATGTAAACTGTCGGTGGATCAAAGATGTTTGGGCCAAACCCCAGGTGGTTTTATGGATTTTCGACACCCATTCGGCGGGTGAAAATTTGAACAGTCGTTGGATTAAAAAACACCAAGCATTCCTTTGTGCAGAATCATACCAATTAGAGCTTCGAGCGGTCACAACAGGACCCATGCGACGCCACGGTGCTTTGGAACAAAATCGTTATTCTGACAGCGTTTCGCGATTGCTTGCTGGCAAATACAACATTGATTTATTGTTAAATGCGGATTTAAAATTGGTACAAGCGACCAATGATTTTGCTTGGCTACGCAACGAGAATAGCCAATTTCACAGCAACCTCATGGTAAATATTTACCCGCTGTCACCTTCAAAGGAGTTGACCATGGATTCTGCAATAGTAGATCGTAACCGATTCACACAAAAATACCTTCGCACTGCGGAGGGCACTTGGGTTGAAGTGAGCAGCAGTGGCATTTTTCCCAAAACCTTTTCTTCGGTTATTGAAAATCACAACAAAGTATACTACTTGAAGGGTTGGTATACGGAGCTAAACACAGACAGACGGGGTCCTTTCGTTCGAAAGATGATCATTGACGAAGCAAATCAGCGCTGCATTGCCATTGATGGGTTCTTGTTTGCCCCGAATCAACCGCGAAATTCCTTGATGCGCGCATTGGAAATCATGGTCAACCAAAGCAATATCAAACCATGAAAATCGTCATTTTCGCTTCAGGCAGTGGCAGCAATGCAGAGAACATCATCCATCACTTTGAAGGCAGCGAAATAACCGTTGCTGGGATTTTTTGCAATGTTGAGGGTGCGGGCGTAATCGAAAGAGCCAACAGATTGGGTGTTTCATGTGTGTTATTCAACCGCGAAGAATGGAAAACGGGCAATCGCGTGGATGCTTTATTGGCTTCGTATTCCCCTGATTTGATCGTATTGGCAGGATTTCTTTGGTTGTTTCCCCAGCGATTGTTGGACCAATTTCCTCATGTAATCAACATTCACCCTGCCTTGTTGCCCAAATTTGGTGGCAAAGGGATGTTTGGGATGCATGTACACGAGGCAGTGGTCGCGGCCAGGGAGACTGAAACGGGTATTACTGTGCATTGGGTAACCGAAAAGTACGACGATGGCGCGCCCATTTTTCAAGGTCGATGCCCTATTTCGCCAGATGATGACGCCCACGCAGTGGCCGATAAAATCCATGAGCTGGAAATGGCCCATTTCCCAAGCGTGGTGGAAGAAGTGTTGAAAGACATCCAACCAAAATCGTAAATTGTCGGAAGTTGCGGTGTTACTTTGTGAAAGACAATAGCGCATCGCACAATGAACTCAAACCACATAGAAACGCTGGTATTGCACGCGGGTATCGAACCTGATCCTACCACAGGGGCCATCATGACGCCCATCTTCCAAACAAGTACTTATGTACAAGCCGTACCGGGCAATCACAAAGGATATGAATACGCCCGCACGCAGAATCCAACGCGCGATGTGTTGCAAAAGAACTTGGCGGCCTTGGAAGGCACAAAACATGGACTGTGTTTTAGCACGGGCATGGGTGCTGTAGATGCATGTGCAAAGTTGCTTTCGCCCGGTGATGAAGTGGTGAGCACCAATGATTTGTATGGCGGAACCTATCGCCTATTTACCAAAATATTCGCACAGTATGGCATCAAATTTCACTTCGTTGACATGAGTGATGGGGCTGCCGTACGCGCGGTCATGAATGAGAAAACCAAAATGGTTTGGGTAGAAACCCCTACCAATCCGTTGCTTCGCATTATTGACATTGCATTGATGATTCAAATCGGGCACGAATACAACAGCATAGTGGTGGTCGATAACACATTTGC
>SXYY01000020.1 GCA_005788145.1 Bacteroidota bacterium | reverse complement strand
GACAGTTTCCTGCTACTTTTAAAGTGCACTTTTATACCTGGAGCCACCAGTCGGGATCGAACCAACGACCTACTGATTACAAGACAGTTGCTCTACCAGCTGAGCTATGGTGGCTTTTAAAGTTAAGAACATCAATTTGTGGTCACTTTCACAAAAGGACTGCAAAAATAGTATTAATTCGTGAATTGTCAAACCCTCGGTGAAATTTTTACACATAATTTTTCGTGTCCACTCTCTCTATACATACCCACCCCGCCTTCCTGAAATCGCCTTTCACCCATCCGAAATTCTGTTATACCTTTGCTGTTCATGCAAAAACGAACCAAAATCGTACTCGCGGTACTGCTGTCTACCATCGCCATCCTATTCTTGCTTTGGCGAAATCTCAACCAAACAACCGCGATATCCCACGACCTATTTGCCCTGAAATCGCCCAAACAAATCAACAAAATCACCATCAGCCCCAACAACCCCAAACTTCCCTACCTCACTTTGGAGAAGGTCGACGGTAAATGGGTTGTTCGCGATGGATCCGCCACTTATCCGGCAGATACCAATTCTGTAAACCAACTGCTTTTCTGGGCGATGCCCAAACTCCAAGTGAAATGCCCCGTGCCCGATGCCTCCAAAGAAAACGTCATCAAGGACATCACCCTCAACGGCACAAAGGTCATTTTTTCCAATGGCGACTTAGAACAACACACGATATTCGTCGGCTTTGCAACCCCCACCCAAGATGCTACCTATATGTATTATCCGGGCATTGAGCGTCCATGTGAAATCACTGTACCCGGTTTTATCGGTTACTTAACTCCCTATTTCAATACCAACATCCAAGTGTGGCGATCTGTCTTTCTTGTTGATGTGAACAGCCAAGAAATCACATCGCTCAAAGTCACCTACCCCACTGCGCCCGAACAATCGTTCCAAATTACCCAAAAACAAAATCAAATTCAGCTCTTAAACGCAAAACAGGCGCCCATCCCAGCCAACCGAAGCCTCATTGCAGGATACCTTGAACTGAGCAACGCCCTGGCGCGCGAAGCAGGTGAACCCGCAGCCATCAACCGCAGAAGCAATCAAATGAAATCGGTCATCGCCCAAACGCCCGTTGCCATTTTCGAATACGAATTCACCACCCAGCCGAAGAAAACCATCACCATCTATCCAATGTCGGTCACTGAAGGCGAAACCTATACCATGGAAACGCGCGACGGCACACCCAAAACCGTTGAAACCACCTTGTTCTGGGCAAAAACAAACGAAGAACCCACATTGTGGACCATTCAAGAAATCATGCTCCGCAACCGACTCAAAACCCTGACGAACTTCTTACAGCCATAGCAAACCGTGAAATTCCAGTTTTCCATCGCCGCGGCCATCCTCGGATTTGTATCCTCCGGTCCTACCGGTGCCGTCATCGGCTTTCTTGTGGGCATGTACATCGATTACGTGAACGGCCCCAAAGACGAAGACCAGCAAGACTACCAACAACGCACAAGATTTCAAAATCATCACGACCGGTATCCACCGGTTGATTTTAAGAATTCGCTACTCATTTTGATTGCGGCCATCATGAACGCCGATGGCTCGGTACTCAAGAGCGAATTGGAATTGGTGAAAGCGATGCTCGTGCGCACCTATGGCGAAGTCGAGGCAAAATCCCTTCTATTGAGACTGCGCGATTACTTGAAAGAGTCGCACAACCTGGCCGAAGTCTGCAGAAACCTCCGTATGCGGATGAGTTACTCCCCCAGGTTAGAACTCGTTCACATCCTATTTCGTATTTCCCGTGCCGATGGCGAAATATCATCCGCTGAGATCAATTTAATCCAACAAATCGCAACGCAGTTGGGTATCAGCACGCCCGACTACCTATCGATCAGGGCGATGTTTGTGAGCTCGCCCGATTCCGACTACCAAATTTTGGAAATATCCACCTCAGCAACTGAGGAAGAAACCAAGAAAGCGTATCGAAAAATGGTGATGCGGTTTCACCCAGACCGACTTCAAGGCTTGGACGAATCTGAGATAAAAGCGGCCGAAGCCAAATTCATCAAGGTTCAGCAAGCCTACGAAAACATCAAGAAAGCCAAAGGTTGGAAAGGATGAGGGTACATATCGCGCTCTTCTTTGTCTCCCTGCTTTATGCCATTTTATTTTCGTGGGCGGGTCAAATCATGCCCACTTTCCTCACCCCTGAAGCGTTTGTCATGCTCCGGGTCATCACGGCAACTTCGCTGTTCTTTCTCTTTTCGATGACCATTCCGCGGGAACCCATCCAATGGAAGCAACACGGTTGGGAATTTGCAATCTGTGGATTCTTTGGGACTTCTGCCAATATGTATTTGTTCTTTCACGGATTGGCCCTCACACACCCCATCAACGGCGCCATCCTGATGCTGGTTACACCGCTCTTTGTTGGAATATTCGACCACATTCGATTGAAAGCCATACCCCATCTTTGGTTTCTGATTGGCACAATCATCGCCGCGTCGGCAAGCATCTGGCTCATGGTTGGCAAAGGGGCCCATTTCAACAGCCAAACGCTCAAAGGCGATCTGTTTGTGGCGATCAATGCCTTGTTTTACGCGATTTACTTGGTGCGAGTGAAAAAAATCGCCCACCTCTACAAACCCATCACCATCAACAAAATCACCTTCACCTTTGGCATTTTGTATATGTTACCCGTCGGTGGTTGGGCGCTTTATAACACCAATTTCGCCGCATTCACACCCAGCATCAGCGCCAAGGTCGTTTATATTCTATTCTTCACAAGTTTCCTCGTCTACCTGCTCAACTCGTATGCAGTGAAAAAAGCGGGACCTACTTTGGCGGGACTTTACATTTATCTGCAGCCTGTTTTGGCCACAGTCATTGCAATGCTTCTCGGCACCGATAGCCTTACGGTGAGCAAGGCGCTCTTGATGGTGACAATTATGACCGGGGTATTTATCGCCACGCGGTTCTCTCCCAAATAATCCAAAAAATCGTTATCTTTGCATTTTATTCAGTTATGCGTACCAAAGAAGCCAACGACCTCATCAATAGCGTTATCGAAAGCGTAGAGAAAAGCGGTATCAATACCGACAAAATCATTAGCCCTTTACAAGCGGCTCGCGAGCATGCGTTAAAAGAAAATGACCCCCTGGTAATACGCGCGCTGCGTTTGGCTTGGCAACATATTGAGTCCAACGAAGCGTTCGACATTGACTTGGCCGAAGAAATCGAAACTCCCGAAGAGAATTTCGTTTATTTTTTGTCGTTGATTGTTCGCTCTGAAAACGCCCTTAACCGCGACGAATTGCGGGTAATGACCAATCAGTTGCAAGCAGTTGCCTAAGGTATAGCTATGCAGGGGATTCGATCCCATATCGCTCGCTTTTGTATTTTGCTCTTCCTGATTTTTCAGGGAAACAACCAACACAAACATTTCGATTTCAATTGGTCCTATCTCCCCTCGCACGAGCACGGAGATGTTCACTTTCATTCACATGAATGCGATACCCAATCCCACATTTCGGAAGATTGCGCGTTCTGTGATTTTACAAAAGTGGTGGCAGATGTCTCGCTTTTCTGCCCCATTAACCAACCACAATCATTACAGCGTATCACACCAATGGCCATCGAGCCTGCGGTGATTTTCATTTCCGCTGAACAACCTAAAAACAAAGCACCACCTTGCGTTTAATGGCCTCGATTCTACGAAGTAATTAAACAAAACTGCATGTTTCAACGGATTTTCATTTCCATCATGGCACTCTTTTGCTTTGGCGATGGCATCGCCCAGAGAAAGGACTGTCCCTATTTTTTGCGTCTGAGAATCCTTACAGAATCGCCCCAAGTCCCTGTAAAAGATGGGAATGGCGCTGCAGACATTGACCGCAAACCCGCGGATGGCGCAGAAATTTTCGTAGAATTGAGCCACTCCATTGCCCACGCCGATGCAGACGGCTATGCCACATTGAAAAGCTTGTGTTCCATCACAACCGATGTAGAAATCAACTACCAAGGGAAACACCATCATCTCATATTGTTGTGCAAATCAGCAGAAGAAACCGCCAATCGGAACTTGTTTGTCATTGTTTTAAACGGAGACCGGGATAGCACCTTTGTGGTATCGGAAAGAGACTACCCGTCGAGCGAACAATTCCTGACCGAGACGCTTCCTTCGGCGCAAGTACGCGCCCGCGTCAACACGCAAGGTGATGCCCTTCGCAGTGCACAACTCCAAGCGATGCCCTTGCAAAATCTCGCTAGATCGTTGGAGCCCCTACCAATGGCTCAAACCCTTTCCACCGGCATGGGCATTGGCAAGCCTGTGGTACAAGGCATGTTCGGACAGCGGTTGCCCATGTTGAACAATGGCTTTAGGATAGAGGGACAAACTTGGGGCCTGGATCACGCGCCTGAAATTGATTTGTGGGGAGCGCAAACCGTTCAATTGCTCCGGGGAACTGAGGCATTGGCTGTCGCCGCCGACGCCTGGGGCAACGCCATCAACCTTGTAAACCATTACGATTTCCACCAATTCAACCG
>SXYY01000097.1 GCA_005788145.1 Bacteroidota bacterium | reverse complement strand
CTTTTTTGTTGGTGGGTTGGGCGCAAGTTGGACAAGGGCAGGACTTCCTTGGTTGAACAGACAATCTTGGATTCCTGAGGGTATGAAAAGTGCCAAGTTTGTTGTGGGTTTGGCCGCTGCAGTGGTTTTGGTGCAGGGCACGATGACATCCGTTTTCTATACAATGCTGGATACGAATCAAGCCTTTTCAAAAGACATCCAGGGTGTTTATGATTTTGTGGATGGTCAGGTGCCAATCGATGGTCGAATTTCATTTCACAAGCCCCGGTTGATGCGCTATGTTACAGGGGTAGAGACATATAGGATTGCGACAGATTATGGTAAAGAAACTGTGGGAATGGATGAGTCTGTATCGGGCGGCCTAGGATTGAATGCGGCAATCAAAAAATTGCAGGCAAATCAAATTGATTATTGGGTCTTGTCCAAGGAGCAACTCGCGAGAAAAGAGAAGCCATCTTTGCCCATTGTTTTTGAAAACAAGGGGTTTGTGGTTTACGCGGTTGCGGAAAATAAGGGTTCACTCACCGACTCGGTGAAGGTGGATTGAGCTGTTGAAACATGTTGGAAACTTCGCGAAGAGAAATCGATTGGACTTTGCCCAGATTTCCCGCGAGAATGAGGTGATTACAGCTCCAAGTACACGCGTTAAAGCCGCGTTCCTCCGAAAGGGGTAGCCAATGGTTTCCTCCGTCGAAGGAAATATCGGTTCCGGATGTGCCGGCGCATATGGCGATGGGAATCTCTTTTTTGTGATTTGTCTGGTAGAAATACGTGTGGGGAAGTTCACCATGGGCTTGAGAAAAACGCTGACATTGGTTGTTCTTGTCCTTGAAGAAAAGTTGGAAAAGGGAGTCTTTGTTGATGCCTGCACTAACACAAACGCCGCTGCGGTATCCATATGGTGGTGTGGCAGCCGCTTGCCATGGGCCTAGAATGTCATTGGTATATGCGGCAATTGCACCGGTGGAGTCTCCGCGAAATGTGGGTTGGGCATAGTTGCCACCAACGGCAATGCCTTTTGTTGTTTGATAGGTGGTTAGTCCGTAGCATCCCCAGGCAGGTCCGCCTTTCATTCGTAGACCATGGTTGGGATAGTTGCTGATTTTCCAAGCGTCGTTTGCACTTGATGCTTGCCTCTGAGGGGCTGTTGAAGAGGGGTTGATCTTGGAGTTGTCTTTGGAGTTTTTCTTGGGGTTGTTTTTTTGGTTGATTTTGGGTCTTTCGGATTGATTGTTGGTGCCGTTGATTGCGTCCGAGGACCCCTGATTGGGACGGATATTTGTGGGTTGATTTTTTGATGGTTGATATGCGATTTGAATCAAGTGAAATTGGGGTTTTAGGCCTCCGCCGGCGAAGCCGGCGGTCAAGGAAAATTTTTGCTTTTTGTGGTTGGCTTTCGACGAAATGATCGATAGTGAAGTGCCACTTGCCGCAAAAAATGATGAGAGTGTGTCCAACGGTACGTTCCAATCCGAAGCCGGGATCTCTCTCCAACTGCTGCCATAATCTGTGGTTAACAGGCTCTTGAAATGTCCCTGCAAAGGATCGCCCAATATCATTCCAACCCCAGTTTTGGAATCGATTTCAATCACATCCAAGAAAATTCCCGGTGTTTCATCATGATAAACCACGTTCCAGGATTTGCCTCCATCCGTGGTTTTAATCACGACCGCACTATCCGCGATGCTCATCGCTACGGCTGTATTTTCATCCAAAGCCCAGATGTCTCGAAAGTCTTTTCTTGGATTTTGGGTCTTACAAGTATCCCACTGAATTATATCGGCATTGATGAATTTTCCACGTAAAACACTCCCACGCGTTCCGCTCACCCAAACTGTGTTATTCGCTGTAACTGCCAAACCGCGATAGTGTGGCGGTTTTTGTGGTGTGGGGTTTTGGGATAAGAAAACTGTGGGTTTGGCAGCGATCTGCAGGGGAGAAATCCATGGCAATAGTATCGACAAGAAAAATAGTAAAAGGCCAGTGCACGATGGACGTGAAACTAAGGTGGTAGGAAAAAGGTGCATAAATGAATCGTTAAATGACGCTTAAGTGCTTGATAATATGGAAAGTATTCATGAGATTCGGTGTAAAATTACAATTGCCTATGGAAGAAACCGCTACAAAAATTTTATTTACATCAGACAGTACCCAACATCAAAAAACACTTGGCGACGCTCTTGTTTCGGTGGCGCGCCGGTTCAAAGGAGATTTGCTGTGGTTAGAAACTGCAGAAAATGCTGGACTCACGAACGCCCTTGTGGATGATCTCAAGAAGCGTGCGTACCGAGATTTGACAATCGTTAAGAAATCAGGTGAGTTTTGGTCAACAACGGCCAAAGCATCGAAAGAATTCAAGGTTGAAATGACTGTGATTGCGGCGGCATCCAAATCGGGCAGTATGCTCGGTGGGGGTATGTCGGGCTGCATCAGTAAATTCGAAACCCCGGTGATTTACCTCAACCCCACTGCGGATTGGGTAGAGCCCAAGAATATTTTGATGTTGTTGGATTCAACTTCAGAGTCGCGACAGAAATTTTACCGCGTTTCCAGACTTGCCAATGCCTTTTTTGCCAAAGTGCATGTATTTGCGCTCTCGAACAAGAAAGACAATGAAACTGTGCGCTATCTCAATGCGTATTCAACCCAAGCCTTTGATTACATGCTAAAACATGGCGTATCAGTGACGGAGTTGGATGTTGCGGCTGGGGTTGACATGAAGGAGACGATTTTTTCAGCGATGTCAGGCATAAATGATTGTTGGGTGGCCAGCATGAACGAGACCGATGGGTCAGGATTCATGAAAACCAGTCCTTTTCAGCACCTTTGCAACGATTCCAAATGGCCATTGATGGCTTGTGCGGTGCAAGAGGTTGTTGGCATGGGTGGGTCCGGCTATTGAGCTGTTGATGAAATGAAGCATTGAAAGGGAGGCGCCGCAGGCGCCTCCCTTTCGTGTTTTTAGGCGCTGTCTATTTTTTCCGTCTGTGGAATAAATGTTTCAGAGTTTTGGGTGGTAATGGCGAAATTGCAACACTATGACGGTATCGGTAAAGACCATGGCAGATTATATTGCCGCAGGCGAAACACCAGAAATTTTATTTTGGGTAGGATGTGCAGGTAGTTACGACGAGCGTGCGCAACGCGTGAGCAGGGCATTCGCAAATATCCTCGAGAAAGCAGGGGTGAAGTTTGCCATTTTGGGCATCGAAGAAGGCTGCACCGGTGATCCAGCAAAACGCGCAGGCAATGAATTCCTCTTTCAAATGCAAGCCATGCAAAACATCGAAGTCATGAATGGCTATGGGGTAAAACGCATAGTCACCGCATGTCCCCATTGTTTCAATACCCTCAAAAATGAATATCCCAACCTCGGCGGAAACTTCGAGGTGGTACACCATACCCAACTGATCAACGAATTGCTGTCCGATGGGCGATTGGCCATCGAAGGTGGTGCGTTCAGCGGTAAAAAAATCACCTATCACGATAGTTGCTACCTTGGTCGTGCCAATGGCATTTATGAAGCGCCACGCATGGTTATTGAGCGGCTCGACATCGATTTGGTGGAAATGAAACGATGCAAAACCACTGGATTTTGCTGTGGTGCTGGCGGTGCACAAATGTTCAAGGAAGCCGAAAAAGGCAACCAAGAAGTCAATGTGAATCGCACCGAAGAAGCCCTTCAAACTGGCGCAGAAATCATTGCTGTCAATTGCCCCTTCTGCAACACCATGATGCGCGACGGTACCAAGCACTTCGAAAAGGAAGACCATGTTTCGGTACTTGATATTGCCGAAATAGTGAACGATTCTCTCAAGTCCTGATGACGCCCATGCAGGATTTTCAAGACCTTTTGCCCTCAATGCCCGATGCTTCTCGCGTATGGATGTTTGGTGCCCAAAGGGTTTTGACCCCGTTGGAGGCATCCAATCTAGAAATAGAAATGGCAGAATTTGTGTCGGGATGGCAAGCCCATGGCAAAGATTTGCTGGCGGGATTTGGGTTGCTGTTTCACAGTGTTTTGGTGGTTGCTGTGGATGAATCAAAAGAGCCACCCTCGGGGTGCAGTATCGATAAGGTTTTTAAGTTGCTACAATTGCAACAAGAAAAAAACGGTTTGGATTTTTTTCAACGAACCTTGATTTGGGCGTGGTTTGAAGACGACCTTCGCATCTTTAACCAACATTCGCTCCTAGCAGCCGTTCAACAGGGCGAAGTTCATCTCGATACCTCCGTTGTGAACATGTTGGCACCCACCCTGGGTGATTTGAGAAGCGCGGGCTGGATTCCTTTGAATGAGAGTTGGATTGCCAAAAAAATAGCGAGAGAAACACAAAGCAAATGAAAGACAAGAGAATACTGATTCTGTTCCTGACCATATTCATCGACCTTTTGGGCTTTGGTATTGTGATTCCCATTTTGCCCAATTTGGCAAAGACATTGGCGGCTACTTCTGGCATGCCATTCAATCCCGATGTGGCTGTGGGCGTTGTTGCAGGATCTTTTTCCATCATACAGTTTTTGTTCGCACCCATTTTTGGGGCTTGGTCGGATCGAATCGGACGGAGGCCCATCATACTGATGAGTGTGTTCGTGAACATCATCGGATACTACCTCTTTGGAATCAGCGCAAACTTCGGTTTTTTGTTGTTTTCTCGGGTGATATCCGGTTTTGGCAGTGCCAATATATCTGCGGCACAAGCCTACATAGCGGACATTACCGCACCCGCAGATCGCGCCAAGCGCATGGGCATCATTGGTGCAGCCTTTGGTTTGGGTTTTGTGTTTGGACCGCCAATTGGCGGGTGGCTCTATCACCATGGGGGTGAGCACGGCCTTCAATGGGTGGGATTTTTTACCGCAGCCCTCTGCGGACTGAATTTTATTTTGGCTTGGTTCCTGTTGCCAGAGAGCTTACAAACCAAATCGGTCGAGAAACGCAAAGTATCGGCTACCTTCAAAGGATTGGTTACCGTTTGGCGCATTGATGTGATCGGAGAATTGTTCCTGATCAATTTCTTGTATATCGCGGCGTTTAGTATGATGCAAGTGAATGCCAGTGTCTTGTGGAAGGAGAAATACGGTCTCACAGAATACGGTATTGGCAACATTTTCGGATTCATCGGTATTTGCAGTGCGATTGTCCAGGGTGGCTTGATAGGGATGTTCCAAAAGAAATGGGGCGTTCGCAAAATGCTCTTGATGGGCTGTCCGATAGTTGCTGCTGGATTGAGTATCATTCCATTGGCCGACAATACCCAAACCTTTTACATGGTCCAAGCCTTCGCCATATTGCTGTTGGCCTTTGGCAATGGCTTAATGATGCCGGCAATCAATTCCTTGGTGAGTTTGAATACGCCGGCTGAATCGCAGGGACAAATGTTGGGCCTGCTGCAGAGTCTGGGTTCACTGGCGCGCGCCGTGGGTCCGATTGTTGCCGGTGGATTGTATCATTATTATTACGGACTGCCCTATTTTAGCGGTGGCATTTTGATGATGATGGCTTTGATTGTGGCCGTTTTACTGTCGAGACGTTTGAAGAGTACCGCTGAAGATGCAGTAGACAAAGGTTGATGGCCTCGCTAATGATTCAATAAAACAATCATGAAACCCCAGAGTAAACAACGCAAGAATATAAAGGTGGTTCATTTGAATGCCTCCCCTGCCGGTGGGGCGTTCGTGGCTGCGCAAAGGTTGAGCAGTGCGCTGGATCAATTGCCGGATGTAGAGAGTTCGCATTGGGTTTTCGAGGGTGGGGAAGGCGATTTTTTTCTTTGGGCCAATAGTTGGCTGAAAAGTAAATGGGCGTTTGCCTTGCATGCTTTTGAAAAGTTGGATTTTTTGCGGTTCGAGCGAGAGAAGTCGGTGCGATTTGCTTTCAGCCACGGAAAAACAGGCGTCAATGTTTCGGCGTGGAAATCCATTCAGGAGGCCGATGTGATTCATTTGCATTGGGTGAATAAGGGGTTCGTGAGTCTTCATGGACTGAAGGATTTATTGTCTTTGAATAAGCGGGTGGTATGGACCTGTCACGACATGTGGCCATTTACGGGCGGTTGTTACCATCCAAGGGGCTGTGATCATTTTCAGGCGGAGTGTGGAAACTGTCACTACTTGAAGTCTCCGGCGGAGGGGGATTTGTCGCGCCGCGTCTTCAGCGCCAAACAGGAGATTTATGAGGCATATGGGGATCATTTACAGTTTGTGACACCCAGTAAGTGGTTGAAGGATCAGGCGCTGAAGAGCGGCGCGCTGACATCCCAATTGCGCGATAGCATTCAGGTTGTACCCAACCCAATTGATACCGATTATTTTTATCCAGCCAGCATTGAAAGCAGTGGGAAAGAT
>SXYY01000096.1 GCA_005788145.1 Bacteroidota bacterium | reverse complement strand
TTGATGAGCAGTTTAGGTTGGCTCATTGGATAACGATATTACAGTGTCAAATTCGTCTTTGGTTAGGGCGATGACCGACAATCGAGGTTGTCTAATCAATCCAATTTGGGCTAACCGAGGATCTGATTTCATGGTTTGAAGAGAAACTGGGTGTTTTAATTGATAAGCGGGTTTCACATCCACCACAACCCAAGCTGTTTCTTCCGTTGTTGGGTCTTGGTAATGGGTTTTTACCACTTCTGCCACACCTACCACTTCTTTGCCTTCATTGCTGTGGTAAAATAAACACAAATCGCTCAATTCCATGGCCATCAGATTGTTTCTCGCTTGGTAATTCCTTACCCCGTCCCAAAACGTCTGTTGATCCGTGGTGAATTTTTCCCAACTGTACTTGAAAGGCTCTGATTTGATTAGCCAAAAGTTCATAATGGCAAAGTAATGTCAAACTGAACGAATCACAAATTCTTATCACAACATACAATCACCAATTTATTGACAATTTCATGTGTGCTAAAAAAAACGACAAAAAAAAATCTAAAAACTTGACAATGCAAAAAATCTGTTGTTCATTTACCAAGCACAAAATTGTCAATATTTTTAACAATGTTCCTTAAAGAAAACCTCAAACTCCTGCGTAAGCGACGCAAAAGAAGCCAAGAAGATGTGGCGAAAAGCCTGAATCTAACCCGTTCCGCCTATAACAGTTACGAAAACGGTGTAGCGGAGCCAGGCATTCAAATCTTGATTCGTTTATCGGAATTCTTCCAAATCAATATCGACAAACTACTTCGCACCGATTTGGGAAGGCTGAGTGAGTTACAATTGTCTCAATTGGAAAAAGGGTTTGATTTAGATTTAACAGGAACGCGATTGCGGGTGTTGGCGACGACAGTGAATATTGATAATGAAGAAAACATTGAGTTGATTCCTTTGAAAGCAAAAGCGGGTTACGCCACCGGTTATGCAGATCCTGATTACATAAAAACCCTACCCGCCTTCAATTTACCATTTTTGTCGGCCAACAGAAAGTACCGCAGCTTCCCTATCTCTGGCGACAGCATGCCACCCGTTTCTGATGGTGCCTTTGTAACCGGCGAATACGTGCAAGATTGGAACTTGGTAAGGAACGGACATCCCTATGTTGTGATTACCCAAGACGAGGGTATTGTTTTTAAAGTACTTTACAATCGCATTGAAGAGGACGGTACATTCTTGCTTTGTAGTACCAACACCTTATATAGTCCCTATACTGTGAAAGTTGACGACATCTTGGAGATTTGGAAATTTGTGAATTATATCAATCCCAAATTCGAAGAGCCCAACACTACGGAAACCAATGATATTGGTCCCGCAATCCGCATGATTCAGCGCGAAATAGGCTTGATAAAAGACAAGGTAAAAAACATTGAGGAGAAGATTTAATCCCTAATTCCGCACTTACTGCGCAAAGGATGATTCAGATTCAATGGTTTCGTTTTATTTTTGTCGCTACTTTATCAAAGACAAATGAAATTCGGCAAAAAAGAATATCTCAATTGGTACAAAAACATCTTATTGCAACGTCGATTTGAAGAAAAGGCTGCTCAGTTGTACGGACAGCAAAAAATCAAAGGCTTTTGCCATTTGTACATAGGCCAAGAAGCCATCACCGCAGGGATGATGACGGCAATTAAAACAGGTGACAAAGTGATTACTGCCTATCGTGATCACGGACATGCGCTTGCAATGGGCGTAAGTGCAAATGCTGTAATGGCTGAACTTTACGGTAAAGAGACGGGTTGCACCGGGGGTAAAGGCGGTTCAATGCACATGTTCTCTAAGGAACACAATTTTGTGGGTGGACATGGTATCGTGGGTGCACAAATACCAATGGGTGCCGGTTTGGCATTTGCAGAACAATACAACAACACGGGTAATGTAAGTTTGACTTTCTTTGGCGATGGCGCTGCAAGACAAGGTGCATTGCACGAAGCCTACAACATGGCCATGCTATGGAAACTGCCTGTGGTATTCATTTGCGAAAACAACCAATACGCCATGGGTACAAGCGTTGAGCGTACAACCAATTTGTTGGACATCTACAAAATTGGCTTGGGCTATGATATGCCAAGTTTCCAGGTTGATGGGATGAAGTGCGAAACAGTGCACGAAGCCATTATCAATGCCTGCGAGCATGCGCGTTCAGGAAAAGGTCCTGTTTTCTTAGAAATCAAAACCTATCGTTATCGTGGTCACAGTATGAGCGATCCTGCGAGTTACCGAACCAAAGAGGAAGTGGCTGATTACAAAACCAAGGACCCCTTGGAAACAACTAAGGCGACCATTTTGGCCAAGAAATATGCAACTGAGAAAGAACTTGATGCCATGGAAGATGCCATTATCGCCGAAGTAAATGCCAGCGTCGAATTTGCTGAAAATTCCGCATACCCCGATGCTTCTAAGTTGTTTACAGAGGTATATGTAGAAAACGACTACCCATACATTACAGACTAATCACGAAATTTCTTATCTTCGCGCCTCCTTATTTTTATTATGAACATCAAAGAGAGTATTTCATCCATTCAATCCCGCATAAAGGCTCAATACGAAGCAAATAAAAAGCGTGTTCAAATGATTGGTTTCGCAGCCATCGCTGTTGTAGGTGGAGCCATTTACTGGTTTCAGTTCTACATGCCAAGTCAAGAGAAAGAAGCTGAAGTTAAATTTGCCAAGTTGTGGCACTATTTCAAAACAGATTCATTGGATGTTGTACTAAAAGGTGACAAAGCCAACAAAATCATGTCGGCCGTTGAGATCGCAAACAATTATGGTATGACCCCGAAAGGCAAAGAAGCCAGTTTGGTGGCAGGATTGGCCTATTTGAAAAAAGGCGAATACAAAAAATCTTTGGATTATTTGGGTAATTTCAACGGTGGCGATGCCATTTTGGGTCCATCAACCATCGCTGCGAAAGCGGCCTGTTACAGTGGATTGGGAGATATGTCAAAAGCGGCTGATCTGTATGAAAAAGCAGCAAAATTGGGTGAAAACGAATACACCAGCACATATTACCAAAAAGCGGCTGTACACTACGAATTGAACAAAGATTATGCATCTGCTTTGAGTTGCTATGAGACTTTGGAAAGCAAATACAGCTCAACGCGCGAAGGTCAAGAGGCAGAAAAGTACATCTATCGCCTCAAAGGCTTGATGGGTGAATTGAACAAATAAGGCTCCCGGTGGCTACATCGCTTTCTTCTTCCCCTCAACCCTCCTTTTCTTACGATCAAAACCACTACAGAATTGGTATTGTTACAGCTGCGTGGAATCATCACATCACCAGCATACTCAAGCAAGGGGCGTTGGATACATTGATTGAGACCCATGCTCAACAGTCGTTGGAGATCGTAGAGTTCTCGGTTCCTGGTGCTTTTGAAATCCCAACGGCTGCGCAGTGGTTGTTCGAATGTGGTTGTGATGCCGTGATCACATTGGGTTGTGTTATCAAAGGCGATACCCCACATTTTGATTATGTGTGCAACGCTGTTACTGATGGCGTTGGACAGTTGGCCCTAAAATATAGTAAACCCTGCATTTTTGGTGTGATTACCACCAATACAGAACAACAAGCTTTTGATCGCGCCGGTGGATCGCTGGGTAACAAAGGTTCAGAAGCCGCAGAAGCCGCATTGTGGATGCTGTTGGAGAAATCAACATTGGAATTTTAAATCTACCCCATACTCTACCCTTTTATCAATGGCAAACGAAATCGAAAAAGTAGCAGAAAGCTATGCCGATCAGCTCAACGTAGCTGAACAATTGATTGAACAAAACAACGAAGACATTTCAATGGAAATGCAGTTTACCAACCTCAGCAAAGAGGAATTGGTTGCTGCAGCCAAAGAATTGATGCATTCTATTGATGTGAAGAAAGCATACCTTCAATTACAAGCATTGCGCAATGTGTTTGACGATTTGTTGGCCCAAGAACGACCAGGATTGATCAGGCAGTGGGTAGAAGATGGCAAGGATCCCCGCGATTTCGTCGCCCCCGCCGATGAGTTAAAAATGGCGTTGAACCAGGTGATCGCTGCATTTAAAAAACGAAAAGAGGAAGAGCGCAAGCGCGCTGAAGAAGAAAAACAGTACAACTTGAACCAAAAGCGTTTGATATTGGAGAAAATCAAGGCGTTGGTAGAGTCTGAAGAAAACGATCATAGTTTGGATGTTTTGCGCGATTACATGCGTCAGTGGCGGGAAATCCGACATATCCCCAAAGAGTTTCACGATGATCTGTATACCTCCTACAAGTTCTACATCGACAAATTTTACAACCAACTTTCAGTTTTCAATGAATTAAAGGAACTTGACAAAGACAAAAACCTCGAATTGAAAATCGATTTGATCAAACGTGCTGAACATTTGAAGGATGAGCCCAATATTCGCAAAGCTTTGCTTCAATTGAACAAATACCACGAAGATTGGAAAAACACAGGTCCGGTTCGCGCAGAAATATCCGATGACATTTGGAAGCGCTTCAAAGCCGCCTCTGACATCGTCATCGACGCCAAAAAAGCACAACAAACCCAAATTGATGCAGAGCGTCAAAAGAACCTTGACAAGAAGGTTGTACTCATAGAAAAAGCGGAAACCAGTATCGCCGTATTGCCCACCCAGCCCAAAGAATGGACGAAAATCGCCAAGGAATTGGACGATCTGATGGCGGAATGGAAGAAAATTGGTCCAGTACCCACCGAAAAAAATGAAGAGACATGGACGCGTTTCAAGGCCATCCGGAATCAATTTTACGGTGAGCGCAAGCACTTTTTCAAAGATTTAAATACCAGCAAAAAAGACAACCTATCGCGCAAAATTGAATTGTGTGAAAAGGCTGAGGCATTGAAAGATTCGAACGAATTCATGAAAACCTCGGATGCATTGCAAAAACTGCAGGATGAATGGAAAACCGTAGGACCTGTACCAGAGGAACAAAACGAGGTCGTTTGGAAGCGTTTTAGGGCTGCATTTGATCACTTTTATGCCCGCAAAAATGAGTGGTTCAAACAGCGCAAGACAGAAGAAAGCGGTGCCATCCAGAAGAAAAAAGAAGTCATTTTGGGCTTGGAAGCACTGAAAGCCAATGAAACGATTGATCACCAGGTGTTGTTCCAAGAGTTGAAGGCTTTGCAAAAGCAATGGAACGATGCAGGATTTGTTTCCGGCAAGACCTATCAGCAACTGAATAAAACCTATCAAGGCTTGGCCGATGAAATCTTCAATCGCTTCAGGACCGTTAGTAATTCTCAGCGCAATACCGTGCAAAAGGAACACTTTAGTCAGTGGGCACAATCGGGCGATGGTCAAAAACGCTTGCAAATGGAAGAGCGCAAAATCAAAGAGAAAATCGCGAAGTACAACGACGAAATCGTGACGATGGAAAACAATAAATCGTTTTTCAAGCACAGCAAGAATGCAGAAGGTTTCACCAAGCAGTTCGATGATAACATTGCGAAAGCCAAGGAAATGATTGCCAAAGCTCAGCAAGAGTTGAAAATGCTGAAAAGCGTTTCATCATGAGCCTCAATGGCCTATTTGGAATCGTAGACTACCTGATTTATTTGTTTCAAAGCACGAACCGACACGGCGTGCACTCTCCTTTTGTTTATCATTTTGCCGACAAGATTCTGTATGGTAAATCCCCTTGTTTGTTTGAGCCGTCTGCAGAAATGTGTCGCAAAAGGATGGTACAATCGCGGCGCAAAATCAACATTCACGGAAAGGAAAAATCACTGAGCAAAGTTGTGATAAAAATAGTTCCATCGTCTAAATACAATAGACTATTTTTTCGATGGATTCAAGAAAAACAGCGGGGACAATACATCATGGAAATTGGCAGTAGCTTGGGAATAACACCATTGTATGCCCAACGCGGCCCCCATGCGTTTCCGCGTTATTTTGTGTTTGATCAGCACCAAGAGCTACTTAACATTACGCAATTTAATTTAACGGAATATGGCTGTAACGAAACGGTTGTTTCCAACCAGTACAGCAAGGCATCAGGGATTATTGAGACCATGAACGCATTGCCCCCAGCCAACCTTGACATGCTAATCATCAATGACTCACTGGATGCTTCTGAATTTTGGCAACTTTTAGATTGGGCTATACCGCGTTTGGGTGAAGAAGGCTGCATCATTATGACATCCATCAGACGAACACAAGAGCAGCAATTGCTGTGGCAACAATTACAACATCAAAAAGAAATCACCGTTGGCATTGATTTGTTTGCGATGGGCATGGCTTTTGCTAGAAAATCCCAAGAGAAAAAGAATTTCATTTTAAGATATTAACTTCAAGATGGTATATACACACAAAGTACGGGTTCGATATGCAGAATGTGACCAAATGGGTTTTTTGCACCATTCTGTTTACGCATTGTATTTGGAAGAGGCAAGAACGGAGCAAATGCGCGCAAAAGGAATAACATACAAAGAGATGGAGGACAATGGATTGATTATGCCAGTGCGATCCATGAGTTTTGAGTTTAAAAAAGCTGCTCGTTACGATGATCTGTTGAGCATTGAGGTGAGTATTCCTGAAAGACCGGCCATCCGTTGTACATTTCATTATCGCATATTGAACCAACACGGTGAATTATTGAGCACCGCGGTGACAGAAATGTTTTACGCGAGAAAATCTGACTTAAGACCCGTAAAAGTGCCCCAAGAAATTATCGATAAATACGAATTTTAACGCTTCTTTGTTGAACGAATTCCATGGGGTATTACAAATCCATAAAAAATCGACCTGATTCCGCGGCAGATGAGGGGCTGTCGGACGAGGATTTTTTCAACAGCAATGAACCCCAACCCGGCGATACAGAAAAAGAGCATCCCTTTATTCTGTATTTGAAGAGAACGCGCTTAAAAGCATTGCAAGGAGAGAGTATTTACAATGTTGGAAAGTACTTTTTCCGTTCGATGTTCATGGAGAACCTTAACACGCGGGCATCGAGCTTGAGTTTCAACTTCTTTTTGGCGTTGTTCCCTGCCATCATCTTTCTGCTCACATTGATTGGTTATTTGCCATTAAATGGACTAAAAACCCAATTTATTCAGGAACTGTCTAGGGTACTACCCAAACAGACCTTTCGCGAAATCCAAGAAACCATCCTTGAGATTTTGAATAAACAGAATTCGGGATTGCTTTCTTTTGGATTTATCACCACCATTTACTTCGCCTCAAATGCGTTCCACTTGCTCATCAATTCTTTCAACCGTCGATTGCCATTTGCAAAAAAGAAAAATTGGCTACAGGTAAGGGGAAAAGCGGTGTTCATGACCTTTTGGATCAGTTTGTTGATCATCATCGCCTTGCTGCTGCTAACATGGGCCTTCCAAAGTGTGGCCTATATCACAGAACACGATTGGCCCCTTGCCAACGTTTACGCTTTCATTATTTTGTTGCTGGAGTATTTGGTGTTGGCCGCTTTGTTTCAGATTGGGATTTCAAGCATCTATTACTTTGGTCCGTCGAATACCAAGCGTTGGCGATTCCTGAGTGCCGGAAGTATTACGGCAACCGTGCTGGGTGGCATTTCAACTTTGGCCTTTGGGATGTACGTCAACAACTTCAATACTTACAACAAAGTTTATGGCTCAATCGGTGCCATTATTGCTTTGATGATTTTGATTTATATCAACGTACTGACGATTATCGTGGGTTTTGAACTCAATGTCAGTATTGAAATGGCATTGGCGCAGCGAGAGCGCACAAAAAAGGCGGGTACTAACCAATAAAGATCTTTTCGATAAACCCCTCGCCCATTTTTTCATTCACTTTTTGCAAGATAACTTCCCGTTGTAAGAACATTTCGTTTTTCAGCGTTGCTTGATCAAAGGTTGCATACAGTGTTTTTCCCTTAATGCTGACACTTGCGGTATGCTTGGCGATGAGCGGGCCAACGATATCGTTCCAATGTTTCACCAATTCAATTTCATTGTGCTTTTGGGTCAAATGATAGCGATCATTCATCCGTTTTACCACATCGGCAATCCCTTTTTCCTTGCGTTCGGGCACATCCTTTCGGGGTAGATCAATCATCGTATACAATATTACGCCTTGGCGAGTTTGCTTTTGCGATAACCGTAAGAAAAATAAACAATCAAGCCCAGCCCAAACCAACCGAAGAACCAGTACCAGTTATTTGCTTCCATACCCGTGAGTAAATAGGCACAAATGCTCAATCCCAACAGCGGAATCAATGACCAATTTTTCAGGAAAGTAAAAACCGACAAAACCAACAACATCAGCCAATACAAACCGTGGGCTACTGTAAACATCGTGTTCCATTTTGATGCATCACCCAACGATGAAAAATATCCTGGAAAGTTATATCGCACAATAACAATAGAACCAATGATAATTGCCGGAAAAATAATTTTCCCGTTGATATACGGCATGCGAAACCCCTTGCCTTCTCCTTCTTTTCTCGGTGGTAACAACAAGACCCCGCCGCATACCAAAACAAAAGCGAAGATGGTTCCAATGCTGGTGAAGTCTAACACAAAATGTTCGTTGGTAAACAAAATGGGAATACCAACCATCAGTCCCGTTACAATGGTTGAATACGAAGGCGTACTGTATTTGGGGTGAATTCTGGCAAACGCGGGGGGTAACAAGCCATCCCTACTCATGCTTAGCCAAATGCGGGGCTGTCCCATTTGAAATACCAACAATACGCTGGCCATTGCGATAACGGCAACGATGGAAACAATATATTCCAACCAATCAATGCCACGTTCACCCAATACAAAGGCCAAAGGATCCCCCACGGCCAAGGATTTATAAGGAACCATTCCTGTGAGCACCAGCGTGATAAATATATACAGAATCGTACAGATGAGCAATGAATAAAACATTCCACGGGGTAAATCGCGCTGTGGATTTTTGGATTCCTCGGCCAGCGTACTCACGGCATCGAAACCAATGTAGGTAAAGAACAGGGCTGATACACCCTTCATCACACCCTGAAAGCCTTCCGGCATGAACGGATCGTAGTTTTTCGTGTCGATGTATGCCACGCCAACCGCAATCACGAGAATGATGGCGATCAACTTCAAAACAACCATGATGTTTGATGCATTCCGCGACTCCTTAACACCCCTAAAAACCAATGCTGTAATCAACAAATTGATTAACAAGGCAGGTGCATCGAATACAATATGCAATCCAAACAACACAGGAGCTGCTACAAACGCTTCGAACGCCTGTTTATCGGCCAAACTATATCCACCCAAATTGGCAGCATCCCACAAACCACCAAATTTTCCCGAATTCATGGCAGATTGCATCTTTTCACTGACCATCAAATAGGTTTCATGTGCTGTAGAGTAATCCGTTACCAACCACCTTGGGAGAATCCAACCGATTTGATCCAACAAGTGAACCACATACCCAGACCATGAAAAGGCCACATAAATATTACCAATTGCATATTCCATGATCAAAGCCCAACCAATGATCCAAGCAAACAGCTCGCCGAAGGAGGCATATGCATAAGTGTAGGCACTACCAGAAACGGGTATTCTACTCGCAAATTCTGCGTAACACAATGCAGCAAAAGCACAGGCAATCCCGCAAATAACAATCAAATAAACGCTGGCAGGACCTCCCTTTGCACATGCTTCACCAATGGAACTAAAAATGCCCGCTCCAATTATTGCCGCTATGCCAAAAAACGTTAAATCCCTCACACCAAGGACCCTCTTGAGTGACCCGGAATCATGGTTTATGGGAAAATCAGTTTTTACCCTGAATAAATTTCGCCAACTCATCTCTGTTCTAAATGCGATAATACAAACAATTCACCAATGGAAGAGAAATTTCTCTAACTTTGTATGGATGCGTAAATTCATGTCCATTCTTACCATGATTTTGGTACTGCTTTCGAGTGGTGCAGCGCAGATGGCGTATCATGTTTGCGACGAGGATGGCGTACATGTTTGGTCTGGCGATTGTGAGACCGGGACACAAGTCAAAAAAGAACTTGCCGATAATTGCTGCAAGAGCAAAGATGAAAGTAAGACATCGTTGAACACCGCAGCCAATTGTTGTACTGAGGCCTATTTCTTTTCGTTGTTGCCACTGCCCGTTTCGTTGGTAAAGTTCAAATTGGAAAAAACCGTGCATTGGAATGTTCCTGCATGGGTTGGGTTGAATACCGCTTCAAAACGTTTCACTGTTGATGAACAAAGTGTGCGATCTACAAGGCAACATCCACCGGACGACTTACCTTGTAGACCCCATCAGGCCGCGCTTTGTGTTTGGGTAATTTAAGAATATCGTTAATATACGATAAAAACAAATTAATCAACACAAAAACAAAAATCATGAAAACAAAAACTATCTCAATCATCGCGGCGATCCTGTTGAGTTTCGCCAATATTGCAGGAGCAGCCAATCTGACTCATACAAAATTTTCAGCTCCCAAACCTGTTAAAAAGACCACCATTTCATTTGCAGTTGAGGCCAATTGTGGCGATTGCAAAAACCGCATTGAAGGTGCGCTAGATAAAAAAGGCGTTTACAAAGCCATTTTTAATTTGGATTCCAAAATCCTCACGGTGACCTATGACCCAAGGAAATT
>SXYY01000095.1 GCA_005788145.1 Bacteroidota bacterium | reverse complement strand
GTGCCCTGCACCAAAACCACTGCAGCGGCCAAACCCACAACAAACTTGGCACTTTTCATACCCTCAGGAATCCAAGATTGTCTGTTCAACCAAGGAAGTCCTGCCCTTGTCCAACTTGCGCCCAACCCACCAACAAAAAAGACCATCAAAAATGGCAACAATGGAAACAAAAACCGCATTCCTTGAACCGAAGGCCAAACGATGTAAAGTCCAAAATTCAGCAACACAAACACACCCATTGCCCATTTTTCGGAATTGTGGGTTCTAAAGCCCAGAACAACCAGAACCCAGAATACCAAAACAGCCAACCACAACAAGGGATGCACCAACAACTTCAGTAGGGTCGCGAGATGCCAATATGGATAACTCCCTGCCATTTCCAAATACACCCCAAAATTGTGAACAATGGTTTTGGCATCTATTTCTTTGAGCAATTGCCAGTGATTGGACCCATTGCCTGCATCGGCATACAAAGCGAAGAAACCGGCCATGGTACCCATCATCAAGGAAACCACACGGTTGTCGACGCTTTCGGTTTTTCTGTAATCCAACCATTCCCAAACAAACCAAGTCCCAATCAAGAATATGCCATTGCTGCGCGTAGCCGTTGCCACAAAAACCAGCAACGACAAGGTAAGCGATTTCGAAATCCAACCCTTGAATGGCGTACCCAACGTTTGAAAAAACAATATCACTAAGCCGGCAAACCACAAATCAGAGGTCAATCGATCAGCCGCTTCCCAAATTTTCGGGTGCCATGCCACCAAAACAAAAGCCAGAAAAATCTTGCCCCAATGTCCATCAAACACTCGATTCAACCACCGCAAGTACGCCACCAAAACAATCAAAAACACACCATAATTGGCCCATTTCAAACAGTAGATTAACGACAACCCCTGAACTCCCAACAGCCCAAAGAATCGCATGAAAAAACTCAAAAACAAGGGATATCCTTGCGGGTAGAGATAGGGACCCACGAGACCGTCCGACTCATCCATGCAAAGTTTGTTTGTTGATAGCAACGAAGGCATACCCCCATCAATCCAACATTGTGCTTGGTGAAGATACATTGCGAAATCATCGCCCCATTCGTGGCCGGCATCCATGCAAAGTCCCCCGCCAATGATGGCAATCAACAACACAATAATCCATTGGTATTTTTGTAGTTGCTGAAACATTCTCTCGCTAATCAATGATGAATTGTACTTTACAGGATCGCCCAAGCCATCAAGCCAACATAAGCGGCAGCTATGATTGCTGAGATCAACAGCAAAAGGACTACATAACTCAACGCCTTTTTATGGTTGTATTTCACAATACAGTAAATGGCGCGAAAGCCATCTTTCCAGCCAATTTTCTTGCCTTCCTCAAAGGTTCTTCCGTAGTAGCTAATCCCCACCTCATAAATTCTCACACCGGGGATACGCGCAATTTTCGCCGTTACCTCAGGCTCGAATCCAAACCGCTTTTCTTGTAATTTCAGCGATTGAACCATCTCCGTACGGAACATTTTGTAACAAGTTTCCATATCGGTCAAATTCAAATTTGTGAGCATGTTACTCAAAAATGTCAAGAATTTATTGCCGATACTATGCCAAAAGAACAAAATCCTGTGGGGCTTTCCACCCATGAATCGACTCCCAAAAACAACATCCGCAAATCCATCCGTGATCGGCTTAAGCAATATGTTAAATTCGTTGGGATCATATTCCAAATCGGCATCCTGAATCACCAGCACATCGCCAGTGGCTTTCTCAATACCCGTATGAAGCGCCGCTCCTTTTCCCTTGTTGAATGGGTGATCAAACAGCTGCAATCCCATTTCCGGGTGCTGCGCCGCATATTCACGCAAGACAGTTGATGTATTGTCGGTACTGCAGTCATTCACAACAATTACTTCCTTTTGAATACCTTGAATCAATTCGACCGCCGCCACTTTGTTTAGAATGTGGTGAATGGTCTTTGCCTCGTTGTAGGCAGGAATCACGATGGAAAGTTTGCTGATACTCATGACGAATGAACAAAATTAACGGATACTCCCTGAAAAACGGATTATCGTTGCGATTTTTACTACACAGGATTTCGGCGTTGCAAAGTTCGCCAATGGAGACCTTGTGATTTGGCGCATTCTGATTCGCCTCGGAACTTTGTGTTGTGAAAGAGATTGGACTGCAGAACATCTGGGCGCAACAAGCCTTCTACCCCCAACATTTGAAAACGGATTCGGGCAAAGAATTGCAAATCCACCATCGGGGTGATTGGAACGACCAAAACGGTCCGGATTTTCTGCATGCCCAAATTTCCATCGATGGCGTGCTCCTTTGTGGTGCAATTGAAATACATACCAAAGCCTCCGATTGGTATGCGCACCAACATCACACAGATACCCGATACAACCAAACTGTGCTTCACGTTGTATTTGAGAACAACAAGGATTGTCATCTCCAAAACGGCCAAGCCCTTGAGTGTTTGCAATTAAAACATCGGATCGATCAAAATAAACTCGATGAATTCCAAAGCAACCACCCATTGCCGTGTCAACCACTACTATCGCTGTGCGATGAAAAAGTCAAACGATCTCAACTGCAAATCGCACTAACCAAAAGGATCCATGAAAAAACCACCAAAGTGCTCAACATCCGTCAACAACACAACGGCGACTGGTGGTTCACTGCATTAGAACTGATTTTTACTGCGTGGATGGGCAAGGCAAATCAATCTGGCAGTCAATTCATGCTGCAGCATTTTAACAAACCGTTTATAATGCGAAATCGAAACCCATTAACCCTGACTGCTTATTTGTTCGGACAAGCGGGATGGTTGATGTGTGGATCCGGAGAAATAATGGCGATAGACAACGATCAGACTCCCGAAATAGCACTCGATGATTACCACAGAGATTTGATCGATCGCTACGCCTATTTACAACTCAAACATGGCTTCGTACCCAGCAATCCGCTTTGGAACACAAAGCAAATCCGACCGAGTGCCTTTCCCCAAATTCGAATGGCTCAATTTTCCGAATGGCTCATCCGTTGCGATGCTGATTTACATATGCTTTTTGAACCACCCAAAATCCAATTGCGCTTTTGGATTGATCATTTCTCATCCACCGCTTCCGATTATTGGTCGGATCACTTTTCACTTGGTAAAATGAGTGCCCACCATGCCACCCAGAATGGAAGGGAACATGAATTACAAGTGATCACCAATGGTTTTATTCCCTTCCTGTTTGCCTATGGTCTTGAGTCGCACAAACCCCAGCATTCGGCATTGGCGATGGAATTGTTGGAGCAACTTCCTGCAGAACACAACCGTATCACCAAGCAGTTAGATTGCCTTGGTATTAAAAACACTTCGACCAAAATGAGTCAGTCGCTGATCGGACAACACCACCAGTATTGCTCACAGAAAAAATGTACGGACTGCGGTATCGGACAACACATATTAAACTTGCCATTCATGGGCAGCAGCCCTTAACTTTGTGATACCGATTCATGAAAACAGATGTATTGATTATTGGCGGGGGTATCGTTGGACTTTCAACGGGATACCAACTACTCCAATTGAATGAGAATTTGAATGTGACCATTTTGGAGAAGGAAGACCGCGTTGCCAAGCACCAAACTGGAAACAATAGCGGAGTGATCCACTCTGGCATTTACTACAAGCCTGGCAGTTTGAAAGCAAAAAACTGTTTGCGTGGATACGACATGCTTTTGGATTTTTGTAAATCTGAGAATATCGATTACGAACTCTGCGGAAAGGTTATCGTTGCCATCAAACCGGAAGAAATTACTGGATTAGAAGCACTCTATCAGCGCGGTATCCAAAATGGACTGTCGGGACTGCGATTCTTGAGTCAAGAAGAAATCAAACAATACGAACCGCATTGCAGTGGTATCAAGGGTGTATTTGTACCCCAAACCGGTATCGTTGATTACAAAGCCGTTGCGGAAAAATTGGCGGAGAAAATTGAGGCGCATCCCAACGGACAGATTCTAACGTCGGTGAAAATAGAAGCCATTGTTCCTGCACAAAATGGGGCTGTGATCCACACCACGACAGCGCGCTACGAAGCAACGATGGTCATTAACTGCGCAGGTTTGTATTGCGATAAAGTGGCAGCGATGGCCGGGGAGAAACTAAACATGAAAATCATCCCTTTCCGTGGGGAGTATTATAGCATCAAACCAGAGAAAGCCCATTTGGTGAAAAATTTGATTTACCCTGTGCCCGATCCCAACTTCCCTTTCTTGGGCGTACATTTCACACGCAGAATTAGCGGCGAAATTGAAGCAGGACCAAATGCCGTATTCGCTTTCCAACGCGAAGGCTACAAGAAAACCGATTTCAAGTGGAGCGAATTCTGGGAGAGCATTTCTTTTGGCGGATTCCGCAAGGTGGCAAGCAAATACTGGAAGACCGGTTTGGGGGAATATCATAGATCATTCTTTAAACCTGCATTTGTCAAAGCATTACAGCAATTGGTTCCTGCCATACAAGAAGACGACTTGGAGCCCGCTGGGGCTGGTGTTCGCGCCCAGGCTTGCGATAAAGACGGCGGATTGATCGATGATTTCTACATTCAAGAAAGCACCGCATTCATCCATGTCTTGAATGCACCGAGTCCGGCCGCAACAAGTTCTCTTTCCATTGGATTGGAGGTTGCTGAACGCGCATTGAAAAAATTGGCTTAATTATCTGCGTGAACAAGGAGCAACTCATACCCGTATTGCGGAAATACTTACCTGCTGGGAGTGAGTTGTATGCAGCCGATTTGATGGAAAAGCACAAAATCCAGCTTCGCATCAAAAACCCGCGGTTAACAAAACTTGGCGATTACCGTCCCCCAACCGAAGACAATAGCCATCGGATATCCATCAACCGCGATTTGAACCCCTTCGCGTTCCTCATTACCTTCATGCACGAGGTTGCGCATCTATTGAATTTTGAAAAATCAGGTCCACGGGTACCACCCCATGGCGTTGAATGGAAACGCGAATTTCAATTGGTCAGTTCGCCCATTGTGCAACAGAATTTATTACCCACAGATGTTCACTCAGCGCTCAACAAATACCTGAAAAATCCAAAAGCCAGCAGTTGCACCGATGCTCAGTTGGTGAGAACACTGAGGAAATACGATGAAGGTTCGGAGTGGGTTCTGGTGGAGGAAATCCCGATGGGATTGGTGTTTGAAACGCAAGATGGACGTCAATTCAAGAAAATGGAGAAAATGCGCACGCGATTTCGTTGTACGGAACGACAAACAGGGAAAATCTATTTGGTTCCAGGATTGATGCAGTGCAAACCCGTATTAAATCAGTAATTTGCACTTCTTCTCATGCACAACCACAGTCACAGCGCGCCACAGCACAACATGGGTCCCCGTTTCCTGGCGGGCATTGTACTCAACTTTGTATTTGTCGTTGTAGAATTTGGTTATGGTATAAAAATCAACAGCTTATCCCTTTTGGCAGATGCTTGGCACAACTTGGGCGATGTAGCCGGACTGATCATTAGTTTGTTTGCCTTTAAAATGGCTGCGAAGCAACCCACAAAGGAATACACTTATGGATTTTCCAAGGCCACCATTTTGGCATCATTGGCAAACTGTGTATTGTTGTTCATTGCCATAAGTTCTATGGGACATGAAGCGTATACCCGATTCATCGATCCACAGCCCACATCGGGAAGCGTTGTGAGTTGGGTTGCAGGGGTTGGTGTGATTATTAACACGGCCACAGCACTGTTATTCATGAGTAACAACGAACTCAACTCTCGGGCGGCTTACTTGCACATGGCGGCAGATGCCGGAGTGAGTCTTGCTGTCTTAATTGGGGGCTTACTCATTAGCTATACGGGCGTTGCGATGATCGACCCGATCCTCGGCATACTGGTATGTATGGTCATTTTGGTTGGTACCCTGAATTTATTTCGACAAAGTTTGCGGTTAAGTTTGGATGGTGTGCCTGAGGGAATCGACATCGCATTGGTTGAATCGAGAATACTGAGTATCCCAGGAGTAAGCGCTGTAGATCATCTCCACATTTGGGCGCTGAGCACCACGCGCAATGCCATGACCGCCCATCTGATGTTAGAAAACAAACTGAGTGCAGAAGACCAAGAGGCAATCAAGGAGAGGGTAAGACATGAAATCGAGCACGAAAATGTGCATCACTGTATCTTAGAGACCAGTTCTGTCTAAAGGACTGTTCCACCTCAAAACAGCGAAATGCCTTCTTCTTCCCATTTGAGGGTTGAAAAAACTACCAAGAATAATTTTTGTATTACAAACCCAATACGCGTTCTTCCGGCTTCTTGCCATCAAACATCATCTCAGGATTCTCAAGCAACTGCTTCACTCGAACCAAGAAACTCACGCTCTCACGTCCGTCAATGATTCTGTGATCATAGCTCAGTGCCAAATACATCATGGGGCGAATCACAATTTGGCCGTTCTCAACCACAGGACGCTCAACAATGTTATGCATTCCCAAAATACCACTCTGTGGCGCGTTGATGATGGGCGTACTCATCATCGAACCAAAAACCCCACCATTGGTGATGGTAAATGTACCGCCGGTCATTTCATCAAGGCCCAATTTGTTGTCGCGGGCACGGGTGGCTAGGCGTTTTACTTCTTTTTCGATTTCGTCCAACGACAATTTTTCCGCGTTCCGAATCACAGGCACAACCAATCCCTTGGGAGCACTCACGGCGATAGAAACATCACAATAATCGTGGTAGATAATTTCATCCCCATCGATGCTTGCATTCACTGCCTTCCACTCTGTAAGGGCGATACAACAAGCACGGGTAAAGAAGCTCATAAAACCGAGACCAACGCCATGGGTTTCTTCAAATTTCTTTTTGTATTGTGCACGCAAATCCATGATGGGCTTCATGTTCACCTCATTGAAAGTGGTAAGCATGGCTGTTTCATTTTTCACGGCCACAAGTCTGCGACTCAAGGTTTTGCGCAGGTTCGACATTTTTTCACGACGCTCCGCACGGGCCCCAACAGCGGATTGAACAGCAACACCACCCAGGGCCACGATGGCTTCAAGGGCATCAACTTTGGTTACACGTCCGCCAGCGCCGGTACCTCTCACTTGACTTGGCGAAATATTGTATTGCTGTAATAATTGGGCTGCTACGGGGGACACCAATGACCAATCCACATCTGTAGTGTGGGTTTGGGTCCCGGCTGTGGCTGGTGTTTCTTTGGTGGTTTCTGCTTTGCTTTCTACTGCTTTAGTAGGCGCAGCTTCGGCGACAGGCTGGGCTGTTTTTGCTTCTGTTTTAGGAGCAGCGCTCGCAGGTCGTTCCGCATCCGTATTGATCACGGCAATTACGGTATTGATGGCAATGGTGTCACCGATGTTACCAATAAGCTTTTCGATAACCCCTGCTTTTTCAGCATTTACTTCAAAGGTGGCTTTGTCGCTTTCGAATTCTGCCAAGGGGGCATCCATGTCTACCCATTCACCTTCTTTTACTAGCCAATTGGCGATGGTTACTTCACTGACTGATTCGCCCGGTGCGGGCACTTTGATTTCGATTGCCATGCGGTTGTTGCGTTTTGCCCAACAAAGTTAGGGGTTTAATTGATTGATTTCAATTCTGGAACATATTACATAGCAGTATTAATCCTGCTAAATCATCCCAAAACACAGTACCCTTTAACTATATCCCTCCAATGAAACGATTATAAGATTCGCTCGCTTGCCAAACTTCAACTACATAATCGTCAAAATTTTCAGCCAATGTATTTTCCGCTCAAACCCTTCCAAATCCCCTGTAATAAGCTTCGGTTAAACCCATCGTACAAATATCATCGCATAATTTGAACAAACCCGCGGTGCTCTTCACCGGTATTGTTGTGCTTCATATAATAAAAATAGATTCCAACGGGCAAGTCTAACCCTTGATTGTCCTTCCCATTCCATGTATTGTTGTAAGCACCGATAGAATACACCAATTCCCCTGCGCGATTGTAGATATTCACGCTCCGCTGTCCGTATTCAACCAACTCGTATAAATCCCAAAAGTCGTTGTCCCCATCGCCGTTCGGTGTGATGATATTCGGGATACGAACCAGCTCAGGATCAACCACCCGCACCCACATCGAATCGCGGAACAAACAACCAAAGCTATCCAACGCGAGTAAATGGTACTGAATGCTATCCGTGGGCCTCACCTTCACACTCCAAAGCGTGTCGCTACCCATCATGAACGTCTTCGGCGACCAACGCCATTGCTGTCCATTCGCTGCATACAACCTCGCCATGCTTCCGCGTGCAATCACTGTATCCTTGAGCGGTTTCATTGGCGATACAAATTCATTGACAAACAGGAACAAAGAGTCTTTACAACCCTGGGCATCCATTGCGCGAAGGATGTAGTTCCCCTTTCCCAACCCCGATGCTTTTGCCGATGTTTGCTTGGCAGGATCATCCCACAAATAGGTCAACGGCGCAAATCCCCCTGTGCCATTCACTTCCAAGAAACCATAGCTTGCACCGGCACAAATCACCGAGTCATGTGCACCCAACGATAGTTGAATCTTCGCAGGGGCCACCACAACACCAATGGTATCGACAAAAGGAATGGAACAGCCATCCTCCACCAACAAGGTGTATATTTTGCTTGCGACAGGGTTATCGGTTACAGAGGTTTGTGTGGTTGCCACCCCATCCAATTTCCAAGCTAGTGTTGAGGTTCTTCCCCCACTGGCCGACATCAAAACATCTGTGGCATCGCCAAAACACAAGATTGTATCGCTCAGGGCTATGCTACCCGACAAAGGAGATCGACGCGTTACGGCAAACTGAATGGTATCGTTTTCCACCGTACAGCCATCTTCCACATGCACCCGATAGGTGGTTGTTCCGATGGCCACGGGATTGACGATCACGTTGTTTCCTGTGAGCGATGCGCTATCCCATACAATTTTCCGGGTTGGAGCGTATCCTCCTGTATCCAACAACTGAACCACATAGGTTTGTCCGTAACACAGGGTGGTGTCCGCCACAGGACTCAAATACAAAGGATTCCGAACGGTCACCAATACTGAATCCAGGACATTGGGCGAACATCCTTCGCTGCCCTCCACGTAATATTTTGTTGTTACTGATGGGAACACGTTGATCGACCCCGCCTTAACACCATTGCTCCATTCCAACGTATAAGCGCCACCGCCGTGCAATCGATTTCCGCCGTAGATGGTCGCCAACAAATCAACATGCTGACCTATGCAAACGGTTGTATCATTCGACACCCCCATAATCAATGGCAAGTAGGTATCCAATCGCATGGAGTCTTTGGCAGTCAGAACAGAACAACCATCTGATACAGTGACTGAAACCTGCACAGTATCTGTAAGAACGATGTTTGCCAATGCCGATGTTCCAAGTCCGTTCGACCACTGATAGGTATACCCCGCGGTATCACCACCCGTTGCTTTTGCGGTAAGATACATGGTTTGTCCGATACACACTGCAGTATCCGATTGAAGAATTTTCACGGCCAACGGGGGCTTCACATACACTGTTTTTGAAACTGTGGTGGGGTTAATTGCACAGCCATCCCACACGGCCACTGAATATTGCTGGGTTGCTGCGGGCGTCACCAATTTGGCATTCCCTCCGCCGGCCAGGCCAGGGCCTGTCCAGCTGTAGGAATAGCCCGTGTTGCGGCCGCCTGCGGCGGCCGCAACCAACTGCACGGCCCGACCCGAACAGATCACCGTGTCCTTACCCAAACTCGCCACCACCGGCTTAAACACCCCCTCATATTCCACCTTGAAACCTTTCCCCTCTATCATTGGATCGGAATACTGAATAAAAATCAATCGATCCGCCTTCTCCACCCTCCAAACACCACCAAATGGCAACACATTGCCCGTAAAACGCCCCAACCTGTTCGCGCCCACAATACTGTTCTTGTACACCACCACCGAATCATATCCATTCTCGTAATCCAACACCCTAAACCGATATCGAACACTGTCCGCACCCGGCAATTTCAAATCAAATCGCACCACCTTGTTCGCCCCGTAATTGCCCTCCCCGCCGTCGTCGTATACAAAACCCCGACAGCCAACGGCACTGTCATTCCCCGATTTCGGCAACAAAAAGGCCTTACAGATATCATACGTACTGTCGATCTTTACGTATTGCACCTTTGTCACAGAATCCTTAAGTCCCTTGAAACAGGACTCTACCACCAACTTTACATTGTATTTTCCATAAGCGCCATACACATTGGAAGGGTTCGTCGTCAAACTGCTGTTTCCATCTCCAAACGACCACATACTGCTCTTAAAATTCTCAGATCGATTCAAAAATTTCATCGCCACACCCGACTTGCATGAGAGTGTATCTCCCGTAAAATTGGCTTTTACATAGCCAGAATCATATTTATTCCCCACACCGCAAACCCACCAAGCATTTGTAACTTGAATCACTTCGTTGCTACACTGACCAAATAAATCCGCCGCAGACATTATACTGAATGTCCGCGCATCGGCATATTGGGCACTGCTCGTTAAATAGACACTCAAATTCCGATACGCAATCTTCCCCGCCTTCGCCAACCCCAGAGAGTCTACAGAGAAATTCCAACCTTTTTCATTTGTACCCGAGATTCCCTCCGCCAACAAATAATACCAATAATTCTGAACGCCACTATTATAATGTACTCCACCATTATCTCCGGTACCTGTATACCACTTGTTCCCCTTGTAAAATTTGGGCTGACTATATCCCGCGGCACTCGGATCCGCCATATTTCTTATACCCTTCCCAGAAGGTGTCATGTCTTCACCAATCTTCCAATTCCACTTTGTGGGCCTTGCCCAAATTTCAATCGACTGCCCAAAAACATCGCTAAAACTCTCATTCAAAGCCCCGCTCTCGTAGGAATAGACCAATGCAGCGGTATTGGTCGTTACC
The DNA here is from genome assembly GCA_005788145.1 of Bacteroidota bacterium. Taxonomy (GTDB): domain Bacteria; phylum Bacteroidota; class Bacteroidia; order NS11-12g; family UBA955; genus UBA955. The sequence goes on along the minus strand of SXYY01000095.1, from coordinate 2,275 downwards.
GCATGGGCGATTTCATGTCCACAAACATCCAATGCCGTCAGCGGAGTAAAGGTGGTTCCATCGCCGTCGCCGTATGTCATCACGCTACCATTCCAAAACGCATTATTGTAGTTACTGCCGTAATGGATATAACTCAAAATCTTTGCCCCGTTGTTATCGAAACTATTTCTACCATGCTCCCCATTGAAATAATCATAGGTCATCTCAGATCCCCAATGGGCATCGGTGGCTACCTCGTCCTTCGCGGCATTCACATTGTTCCATGTCTTATCCGCATCCGTGAAATCAACCGCCGACGAATAATTTGTGCCTTTCTTCATGTCGTAGGTTTCGATTCCCTTTCCCCGACCCGATTCACGCAAGCGGTACGATGTGGCCGATAAACTATCCACCGTAATGGTTTTCGTTCCGCTGTATTTCGTTACTGCCGTGGCTTTGACATCGGTATGTAAAATCAAATCGCTACTGGCCAAAATTTCACCGGTTTCCGCATCCACCCAAATCGATTTGCCCGCCAAAGGTTCACTGGCCAACACATCAAATCGATATCCCAAGCGATGATTGCCTGCGAGGTTGAAGTCTTTCGGACAGTAACTCAGCGTTCCCATCGGATAATAGCTGGTATCCTTCACGCCGGTCGCCAGTTGTAATGCTTTGTTTTGTTGCGGATCTTGCCAATAATATTTTTCTGCTGGTAAAAATTGCAACGCGCGTTCCCTCGCTTGGTCCACATTCAGGATCACTTTACCCGAAAACTGATTTTCTGAGACAAAATCACCGTTCAAAGAGACCAATTTGCCTTGTTTTGTGTGCAATATCCCCATGGAAAGATGGGCTGTCACGCCATTGAATTCATGTCGAACGCGATAATGGGTCATGCCCAATTCATCATCCAGCGCACTGTATACGACCCAGCGGGAATCCGTGCTGTACTTTCCCAATTTTTGGACCACGGCCGACCAACTTTCAAATTCCGGCTTTGATTCCTCAGCAAAAATCACCAGCTGGGGATTCTTCAGTACGGGATGTGCGTGCTGTCCTGCTTGTGGCACCTGAGCCCGTAAAAATGGCATCGCCAAAAAGGTCAACAGCAAGCCCATCAATCGAAAAACGGATTTCACCATGATGCCAAATCTACAAAATTTTATTGTGAAATGGACAAACCGAACCGCCAAACCCAACAGCATTGAAGAAAAACCAAACCGTGATTCGTTGCCTAAGCACAAGAAATTACCCATCAATTTCGGATACCGTTTATTTATATTTTTTCTAAATTATGGGTATTTTTCAATTTTTAGATGTTGTATAATTGACAATTACATAAATTGCGATGCGCTAGGCTCAACCTAGTTAAAAAACGAATAGAACACTTGTTGAATCGATGAAAAAACACCTACTCTTGCTCGGTTTGACCACCGCAACCCTTGGCCATATGAATGCCCAAAGCGCGACGAACGCTGAACCAAAATCCACCCAAGACAGCATCGAAAAGCCCATGGAAGAAGCGGTTGTCATTGGATATGCTACCGCCAAGAAAAAAGACCTCACGGGATCCATCGCATCCATCAAAGGCGCAGAGATCATGCAACAACCGGTGCTCACTGCCTCACAAGCGCTTCAATCCAAAATGGCCGGCGTGCAAATCACCAATTCGGGCGCACCTGGCTCATCACCCAACGTAAGAATTCGTGGAACGGGATCCGTGATCGGAGGCGCAGAACCCCTTTACGTGGTGGATGGTATTATCACCGACGATATCAGAAACATCAACACCGCCGACATCCTTACCATTGATGTGCTCAAAGACGCATCGTCTACCGCGATTTATGGGGTACGTGCAGCCAATGGGGTTATTCTCATTACCACAAAACGCGGAGGCATGGGCAAGCCCAAACTCAACTACGATGGCTACGCTGGCGTAAAAATGATGTCGAACAAAATCGCCATGGCCCGACCCGGCACATTCTCCAGATACTCCAATGAAGCCGCTGGGACATTCGCCGTGTTGCCATCCGACATAACGGGCGAAACCAATTGGTACGACGCCATCACACGGCCGGGAAACATGAACAACCACAACCTCAGCATTTCTGGGGGGACCGAAGCTACATCCTACCTGTTCTCCGTGAATTACTACAATGAAAACGGGATTCTAAACGACAATAACTATGAACGTGTATCGATTCGTTCAAACAATGAATATCGGGTATCCGACAAACTAAAATTCGGCAACAACATCGGACTTACACGCTGGAATTCGAACAACAAACCCTTT
>SXYY01000094.1 GCA_005788145.1 Bacteroidota bacterium | reverse complement strand
ATTCAGCTCTTCCCCAATGGGCGTTTCCAAATTGCTTGAAGACATTTCATTATTGAAGGTCGACAATTTATTGCGAGATGAAATTGTTGGTCTATTTTGGGTTATCACACCACCCTGAGCGGTTGATTTTTCCACTACAGGAGATTCCAACGCCAAAGAACGATTGGATTGCTGCTGCGATTTTGCTGATGGTGTGGCTTCCGTCTTGGAATGACCTTGCACGACTGGCGATTCTGTTTGGGTCTGAGCCACGACAGGTTTCGCTGGATGATTTGTATTCTTGAGATTCCACTGAACTGCGCCAACGCCTAACACTGACAAGAGAACGCCGGCAGCCAACCAATACCATATGAATTTGCTCCGGCGTTCTTTGCGGTCAAGGGCAGCGTCTATCGACTGCCATAATCCAGCGTCGGGATTCGGGGTAAAATCCTCGAATTGCTGGCTTAACCAATTGTCGATATGTTTGTTACTGTTTTCCAGTGTCCTTGATTCTTTGTTGTTCAACCAATTCTTTTAACAACACACGTGCCCTATACAAAAGACTTTTACTATTGGAGATGGTGGTACCGAGTGATTCTGCAATCTCTTTGTGCGACAATTTATCGATGGCGTACAAATTGATTACCATGCGATAATTCTCTGGGAGAGACATCAAACATTGTAACACATCCTCGATTTCCATGGAATCCGGCGAAACCTCGAGGGCGCCTGTGGATTCATCCACCACGTCAACCACATCCACATGAATGGGACCGCGCGATGTTTTCCGAAACCTAGAAAGTGCCAAGTTGATAAAAACCCGACTCATCCAACCTTCCAACTGTGAAGGATCTTTTAAGGAAGTAATGCTGTCAAAGACCTTGATGAAGCCATCTTGTAACAAGTCCTGAGCATCAGCGCGGCTGTTTGAGTATCTCAGACAAAAACCGAACATCTTGGCACCGTATTTCTCGTAAAGAGCTTTCTGGGCGATTCGGTCTTTGTTGACACATCCGGCTATGATATCATCGTTGTTTAGCAAGTAGCTTCGGTATTATGACGCACAAAAGAGAAATGGTTGCAAAGAAAAATGTAAAAATGTGAGAATTATGCGTATAACTCCTACAGCGACCGCATTTTAGGCCACTTTTGCTTCGTAATTTTGAAATTCTAGACCCCAATTGTGAGCCACTGTGAAATTTAATCGAAAGGATCTCAGCGATACCGAGTTGCTGCAACTATACCGCGGCATACTGAAACCACGCATGATTGAAGAAAAAATGCTGGTTTTACTTCGCCAGGGCAAGGTAGGCAAATGGTTTAGCGGTATTGGACAGGAGGCAATCTCTGTGGGCATGACCATGGCGTTGGATTCTGACGAGTATATCATGCCTTTGCACCGCAACCTGGGTGTTTTTACTTCACGGGGTATTCCCTTTGGCAAATTGTTCGCCCAATGGCAAGGAAAAAAATCAGGATTCAGTAAGGGACGTGAGCGCAGTTTTCATTTTGGCACCAACGAATACGCCATTGTGGGCATGATTTCCCATCTCGGGGCGATGCTAGGTGTTGCCAATGGGGTCTCTCTTGCACACAAACTCAACAACAGAAAGAAAATCTCTGTCGCTTTTTCAGGGGATGGTGGCACTTCAGAAGGGGATTTTCACGAAGCCCTCAATGTGGCTGCCGTTTGGCAATTGCCCGTGATCTTTCTCATTGAGAACAACGGTTACGGACTCAGCACCCCCTCTAACGAACAATTTCGCTGCAAACAATTCATCGATAAGGGCATTGGCTATGGCATGGAAGCCGTTCAAGTCGACGGCAACAACATACTTGAAGTATACCATGCGGCAAACCATTGGGCCGAAGAACTCCGAAAGAATCCCCGTCCGATCATCTTTGAAGCCCTCACATTCAGAATGCGCGGCCATGAGGAAGCATCAGGGGTGAAATATGTACCCACCCACCTTTTCGAAGAATGGGGCAAAAAAGACCCGCTCAGCAATTACGAAAACTACCTCATTGAGCAAGGCGTTCTCAACCAAGACTTCATCGATGCCTATCGAAAAGAATTCTTGGAAGAAATCGAAACGGGCTTGGATACCACTTTTGCGGAAGAGGAAGTCACACCCAATACCGAGGAGGAAATCACAGACATTTACGCCCCCTACCAACCCAACAATGCATTGCCGCATGCCGCCGATATTGAAACCGGCGATCGAGAGTTGCGGTTGGTTGATGCAATCAAAGAAGGCCTAGAACAGGGCATGGAACAGCATCCATCGCTCGTGATCATGGGACAGGACGTGGCTGAATACGGAGGCGTTTTTAAAATCACCGAAGGCTTCGTGGAGAAATTTGGCAAAGACCGCGTGCGAAACACCCCCATCACCGAGAGTTCAATTTTGGGGGCCGGTTATGGATTGAGCATTGCCAAGCACAAAGCCGTTGTAGAGATGCAATTTTCCGACTTTGTCACCTGCGGATTCAACCAAATTGTGAACAACTTGGCCAAGAGTCACTATCGCTGGGGGCAAATTGCCGATGTTGTGGTAAGAATGCCAACGGGCGCAGGCGTGCAAGCGGGACCTTTTCATAGCCAAAGTACGGAAGCTTGGTTTTACCACACCCCCGGATTAAAAATCTACTATCCAAGCAACCCATACGATGCCAAAGGATTGTTGTTGCGGGCACTCGACGACCCAAATCCCGTTTTGTTCTTTGAGCACAAATTGCTCTACCGCAGTGTGAGCGGCGCAGTCCCCACATCGCCCTACCTGATTGAGGAAGGACAAGCACATGTCCACAACCATGGCGATGATTTTTGCATCATTACCTACGGATGGGGGGTGCACAAAGCGCTGGAATGCATCCATGAAAACAACCTCAATGGCCGGGTGATAGACCTCAGAACCTTGTTGCCGTGGGATCAATCCACGGTTGCACAGGAGGTGAAACAAACGGGAAAAGTCTTGGTCCTCACCGAAGATACCCTTACCGGCAGTATAGCATCGGACATTGCTGCTTGGATTTCAGAAAATTGCTTTGAACACCTCGATGCCCCCGTTCAGCGCTTGGGCAGTTTGGATACACCCGTTCCATTGGCCAAATCATTGGAAGACCACTTTTTGCCATGGCATAGACTGCGTGACACTTTGGACAGACTAATCGCGTATTAATGACCAAGTCTCCAGCAACCCAGGTTAACGACGAAGCATCGCTCGCTTATTCGTTTGTAAACGACACCAATCAGCATTTGTTTCTCACGGGTAAGGCGGGAACAGGAAAAACCACATTCCTGAAAAACTTGCTCCTCAACACCACCAAGAAAACTGTGGTTGTGGCCCCTACCGGTGTTGCAGCAATCAACGCAGGCGGGAGCACCATACACAGCATGTTTGGCCTACCCACACGGGCTTTCGTGCCTACCAACGACACGGTAGACCCCAATGTCGCCAACAATGCCGTGATGATTCGCGAGCACTTCCACTACAACAAAGTAAAGCGTGATATTTTTCAGTCGTTGGAGTTGTTGGTAATCGACGAGATTTCCATGGTTCGGGCCGATTTGTTCGATGCCATTGACCATGCTTTGCGGTTCGCGAGAAGCAGTTCCAAACCCTTCGGTGGCGTTCAACTGTTGCTGATTGGCGATTTGATGCAGCTTCCGCCGGTTGTTACGGAAATGGAGCGCGGACTCATCTACCAGTATTACAACACCGAATTTTTCTTCTCCGCCAAGTGCTTTACTGCACTGGAGATGCTGACCATTGAGCTTAAAACCATCTATCGTCAGAGCGATCGGGGTTTCATCAATTTGCTAAATCAAATCCGCAGCAACCAAATGGAAAGCTGGGATTACGAAAATTTGGCTGAACGGATTCAACCCGATTTCCAACCCGATGAGCCCGGTTGGATTACCCTAACCACCCACAACAAACAGGCCGATGCCATCAACGAAAAGGAATTGGCCAAAATCGAAGCGGCAGAAAAACAATACGT
>SXYY01000019.1 GCA_005788145.1 Bacteroidota bacterium | reverse complement strand
TTGCTTTTATTTTTTCAACTGCCGGCGTGGCTTCTAAAGCGGGTGCTGTTTCTATTTTTTTGGTTTCCGCTTTCGGCTTTTTACCACCGATATTGATTTTACCCAAGATTTTTGGCACTTGAACTTCTTCTGATCGTGTCACAACCTTTTCGGTTGCGGGTTGTGTTGCCTTCACTTCAGGCTCTAGCAAGGGAGGCGGTGTTGGCGCAGTAGTATTGGCTAAAGGTACCGTTGAAGTTGGGGGTATAGTCTTGTTATCGCGGTTGGTTTTCAACAGCTTCGCCTCGTCTTTTGCAGCCTTGTCCGCGGAAAATTCGCGAAGCAATGCTTGATACATGTCTTCGGTGATTTTCGTGGTGGGTTTGGGCATTACATCGAAGCCTCGCTGATTGAGCACATCGGCAAGTACTTGGAAGCTTCGATTCAACTCGGTGGCTACTTTTGCTAAACGGTATTCCGCCATATTTTCTTTCAAAATTAGTTCTATTGTCAATAAATCCAAAGGTTTGCTCCGATTCAATGGGGTGAAAAGGGGCGGTTTAAATCAAAGCCCTACATCTTTGGGGTCTGTAGGGCTTTGCTTGCTATGTTAATCTTCGAATTCTGTTCTTAGAATCTTCTGTATTTCAATGATGGTTTCTTCTTCTAACTCGGTTCTGCGCATCAAATCCTCCACCGTCGTGTTGATGACAGACTTGGCTGAATCCAAGCCAATTTTCTTGAATTCTTCGATGATCCAAGTATCGATTTCGTCCAAGAATTCGTCCAAATCCACATCGTCCTCGTCGTTGGTGGTAACAGACATTCTGTATACTTCAATTTGGTATCCTGTTAACTTGCCTGCCAATTTGATGTTGTGTCCGCCTTTACCAATCGCCAAGGAAACTTGGTCGGCATCCAAGAACACATCAGCCGTTCTTTTCTCATTGTTCAATTCGATGCGAGAGATGGTGGCTGGTTGCAATGAACGTTGGATGTACAAGTTGGTATTGGTGGTGTAATTGATTACGTCGATGTTTTCGTTGCGCAATTCACGAACAATGCCGTGGATACGTGCACCCTTCACCCCTACGCAGGCACCTACTGGATCGATGCGGTCGTCGTAGCTTTCTACAGCCACTTTGGCGCGCTCGCCTGGTTCGCGAACAACCTTTTTGATGGTGATCAAACCATCCAAGATTTCGGGAACTTCCAATTCGAACAATCGCTCCAAGAACTCAGGAGAGGTACGTGACAATACAATCTTTGGAGATCCTTTGTCCATCTCTACTTCGTGAATCACAGCGCGAAGCGTATCGCCTTTTTTGTACATATCGCGGGGAATCATATGCTCTTTAGGAAGCGACAACTCATTGCCTTCATCGTCCAGAACCATGATTTCACGTTTCCATACATTGTATACTTCGCCGGTGATGATTTCACCGCGTTTGTCTTTGTATTTCTTGAACAACTCGTCTTTTTCCAACTCGATGATGCGACTCATGAGGGCTTGGCGGGCGTTCAAAATGCTGCGGCGACCGAAGTCATCGAGGAATACCTGTTGAATGCAATCTTCACCTACTGCGTAATCTGGCTCCAATGTTTGGGCCTCTGCAAGGGCGATTTGCAAGTTTGGGTCTTCCACTTCACCTTCCTCAACGATGAGGCGGAGGTGGTACATTTCGATGTCACCGGTTTCGGTGTTGATGATGATGTCGAAGTTGGCATCGTTTCCATATTTCTTTTTCAGAATGTTGCGGAAAACGTCTTCAAGTACGCGCATCATGGTAGCGCGATCGATGTTTTTGAACTCCTTAAATTCGGAGAAACTCTCCACAAGGTTGATGCCGAGATCTTTTGCCTTGACTTTCATATTATTTGAAGCTGATTATGATGGTTGCAGATTGAATAAGTGAAAAGGGAACCTCGTGGGTTACCTCGATGGCTTTTTTTCCTTTTTCCTTGACGATTTCTGTAATAATGAACACATCGCCTTCCTTGATTTCCAACAATTTGCCACTCAGTAGCTTGTCGGTAAGTTGGAACTCAAACGACCGACCAACGTGTTTGGTGTACTGTTTGCGGTTGGTCAATGGGCGTTCGGCGCCGGGCGATGAAATCTCAAAGGTGAAGGCCTCTTCGCTCAAGTCTGAATCTTCCTCGTCGATCTTTTCGGAGATGTGACGGGTGAAATCGGACAAAGTTTTCATGGATAGGGGTTCTTCACTGTCTACATAGAACTGAAATAACTTGGCAGGACCCGTAGTTTGGGCCACCAAGAACAATCCTAAAGCGGGTGCTTCCTGTTCGATGAGGGCGGTGAGTTTCTGTATTACGTTTGCCATAGTCAACAAAAAAGGGGACTGCTTTTGGCTTGTCCCCTTCCTAAGGTTAATTGGAAAAGTTTTGCAAATATACGAAATTTTCCCTCAGTGTCCAAATTATTTCAAGACCTTGGCCTCGATGATGCTAATGTCTCTGGTTGGACGATCCTGCATGTTGGTGGGTTGTGATTCGATGGCTGATAGCACGTGGTAGCCTGACACCAATTTTCCAAAAACGGTGTAGTTGTTGTCGAGGTTGGGTGCACCGCCCCAATTTGCATAGCGTTTTTTGTCGATTTCGGGTATTTCCGCATACAACTTATCGATGATGGGTTTCATTCCTTCCTGTACCTGAAGTTCAATGGCACGCAGGCCAGCCATGTTGCCGCTCTGACTCATGATTTGCCCGTTGCGCACGGTTTCGGCGTTGGCGGGATCTTTGCGGAAAATTTCAAAAGCGATGGTTTCGAGGGCTTGTTTGTACTGGGCTTCTCCAACTTGGGTACCTGTAACGATAAAAAATTGGGAACCCGAGCTGTTTTTCATGGGGTTCATTTCGTCGCTCTGACGGGCAGCGGAGAGCGCGCCTCTGAAATGCCTGTATTCGCTTTTGATTTCATTGGGGACGGTGTAACCCGGACCGCCATCGCCCAATTGAACATTGGGGGCAGCACCTTTGGATTTTGGGTCGCCACTTTGCACCATGAAATCTTTGATCACGCGGTGAAACAAAACACCATTATAGAAACCTTGATTGACGAGTTTGATGAAGTTTTCGCTGTGCTTCTTCTGTTCGGGATTGAGTGCCAAAACCATATCGCCCACCGTGGTTTTGATCGATACCCGCGTCCAATTGTCAGGGGCTGTACTATCGCTGTAATCCTCGCTGGCGGTTGCATTGTTTTTGGCCTGGGTTGAGTCTGGGGCCGACGCAGTTTCGGTTGATGAATTGCAAGCAAAAACGGCAATCATCGCGGTGGTAAGGACGAAGCCTAAGCCTAGGTTGATTCGATTCTTCTTCAACATGATTTCAATATTACGCTTTGGGTTTGATTATTGGAATTGGATGATTTCTTCACTTTCAAAATATTCAACAATGTGCTGACGCATGAGGCTTTCTTGTTCAAGGTATCCCAAGTTGGGTAGCGGGGTTTTATTCTCCCAAGCGGGCCAACCGTTTTTGTCGAATCCCACTTGCTCATAATATCCGCTGTAACTCAATATTTTGCAGGTGGCGATGTGCATCAGGTGCACCTTCTCTTCTTTGGTGAAGGGTTTGTCGCGCAGCTCCCCCAATTCACGGATGCCAATCAAGAACAAAATGGCATTGAGATCTGGTTTTTTCTCAAAATTCTCTTCCACAAAGGCCACCACACGCAACCATTTGTCCCTAATTTCATTCATCAATCCGTCTGCCATCTTGCTTGCAAAGGTCAACAATTATTTTGTCGTGGCGTAAGCGTGGCGTAATTTTTGTAACATAGGAGTTCGAAATAAGGAGATGGCATCACACAAAAGTTTTTTAGTTCCCCTGTTTGAGCGAGCGAAGAACGTGACCGATGTGTTGATTTTGAAACGGGCTCGTGCCAAAAAGTGGCAGGACAGAACGTTGAAGAAAATGTTGTTCCACGCCCGCGATACCCAATTTGGCAAGTTGCATCAGTTTGAATCGCTCTTGATAGCAGAAGACACCATCGCCCAATTCAAAAAAAATGTACCCATCACCGATTACGAAGGCATGCATGGTTGGTGGCAGAGGGAATACAGTGGGGAAGACAATGTAACCTGGCCGGGTAGCACGAAATATTTTGCGTTGAGTTCGGGAACCACCCAAGGTGCAAGCAAGTACATTCCGGTGACCCAAGATCAATTGAAATCGATTGCCAGGGCGAGTCGGAGGCAGTTGTTTGCCATCGCTAAGACCGATGTACCCAAGGATTTTTTCACCAAAGACTACTTGATGATTGGTGGAAGTACGGATTTGAATTTTGACGGACAGAAATATTCGGGGGATTTGAGTGGCATTACCACCTTGAATTTGCCCTATTGGATAGAGCGTTTTGCCAAGCCCACAGAGGAAATCAAAAAACAGAAAGACTGGCATCAGAAGTTGGAAATCATGGTGAATGAGGCGCCAAAATGGGATGTAGCGATGGTGGCTGGTGGACCAGCTTGGGTAAAAATGTTGTTTGAGCGAATCATTGCGCGATACAATTTGAAGCACATCCATGAAATTTGGCCGCACCTGAGTGTGTACACTTGGGGTGCGGTATCAGTGACGCCATACAAGGACCAGATTGATGCGATGTTGGGTCGGCCCATTTACTATTTCGAAACCTATCTGGCCAGCGAGGGTTTCATTGCTAACCAAACCAAATTGAGCAGTGAGGGGATGGGATTGGTTTTTCGCAACAAAATGTACTTTGAGTTTGTGCCATTTAATCAGCAAAATTTCAGCGATTCGGGCGATATTCTGGCGGGTGCAGTGGCGTTGGATATCGATCAAGTTGAGGCTGGGGTGAGCTATGCGATATTGATTACCACTTGTGCCGGTGCTTGGCGATATTTGATTGGCGATGTGATTCAGTTTACCGATTTAGATGCGTGTGAGATCAAAATCACGGGTAGAACCAAGCAATACTTGAGTTTGTGCGGTGAGCATTTGTCGGTGGAGAACATGAACCGTGCCACCAAGGTATTGGGTCAGTCGTTGGGCTTTCCGATACCCGAATTTACGGTCAGGGGTTTGAAGCATGAGGCGGGTGAGATGGGTCATCGGTGGTTTTTGGCATACCCCAATGGGGTAGCAAAGCCGGATGCGGCGCAGGCGCAGCGCATTTTGGATGAGGCGTTGGTGGAACTCAATGATGATTATGCCACGGAGCGACAGCATGTGTTGAAGCGGATGGAATTGTTTTGGATGCCGGAGTCGGATTTTTTGGATTTCATGGATCAACGGGGGAAGTTGGGCGGACAGGCGAAGTTTCCGCGTGTGATGCCGGAGTCGGTATACAATGAGTGGCTATCGTTTTTGGGGAGTCGCTACCAAAAGGATACTTTTGCGTAATGCAGACTGAATCGAGTTCACATCACCGGAATTTAGAGTCGTTGGATTTTTTGTCGTTGGTGCAGGGCATCAACCAAGAGGATGCTTTGTTGCATGGGCGGGTGGCGAGCGAAGCGAGCCACATTGCGGCGTTGTGTGAATTGGTTTTTTCACGCTTGCAGAATGGCGGCCGGTTGTTTTACATGGGTGCGGGAACCAGCGGTCGGTTAGGGATTGTGGACGCCAGTGAATGTCCGCCTACCTACGGTGTTCCGTTTGATAAAGTGATAGGCATCATCGCCGGAGGCGATGGGGCCATTCGCAAAGCGGTGGAATTTGCTGAGGACGACGAAGAACAAGGCTTCCGCGATTTGGAATCCTATGGTATCAACACCAAAGATGTGGTGATTGGCATCGCGGCTTCCGGCCGCACACCGTATGTCATTGGGGCGTTGAGAAAGTGTCAATCTTTGGGCATCGCCACCGGCGGTGTGGTTTGCAACAAGGAAAGCCAGATGCGTTCAGTTTGTGATGTGTGTGTAGAAGTTGAAACCGGACCCGAATTTGTTACAGGAAGCACCCGGATGAAAGCGGGTACTGCAACGAAGATGGTGTTGAATATGATTACCACGAGTGTGATGATTCGGTTGGGGCATGTGAAGGACAACAAAATGATCGACATGCAGTTAACCAACCACAAGTTGATTGCCAGGGGTACAACCATGGTGATGGACGAAACGGGTTTGCCTGAAGCAGAGGCTAAGTCGCTATTGTTATCGGCCGGATCGGTGCGCAAGGCCGTGGATCAGTGGCGTTCAGAGCAGCATTAAGGGGTGGCGCGTTCAATCCTGCCTTAGGCGAGGATTTCCCAGGTGCGATCAGCCAGCAATCGCACAGTATTCAAAAAGGTGTACGGCGCATTTTTACCCCATTCGTAGGGCGCAACCATGCTGAGCACTTGGGTGCCATCGTCTTTTTGGTAAACGTGATAGATGCCGTGGATCACGGGCTCAAAATTGATATCGGCTTTGTAAATGGCGTGCGAGAGGGCCAGGCGTTCTTCGATGGCTTTGGCTTGTTTCATGAGCAGTTCGGCCTGTTTTTTCAACATCGAAATTTGCTGTTCGGCCTGGTGCTGCATGCTTTCATGGGCATTGGCCACCAGCATTCGCTTGTCGATGGGTTCGATTTTGGGCGAACTAACACTCAGGGCATAGGGCGCACTGTGCGCTTCGCCTTGAAATAGGGCGTCTTTCAACACCAGCGGCCTGTTGTCTTGGGTCGATTCTTCAGTGGTATCGTGTGTATCGTTGGCCAGCATGATACGACTAACAACTCAATGGGCAAATTGTTCCCGTGCCCAGTTTTTCTGTAGCAACAATTCGGCAATTTGAATGGCATTTGTGGCAGCCCCCTTTCGCAGATTGTCTGATACCACCCACATGTTGAGGGTATTGGGTGCGCTGTCATCCCGTCGGATTCTACCCACAAACACATCGTCTTTGTCGTGGCAAGTGATGGGCATGGGATAGAGATTTTCAGCGGGATTGTCTTGCAAGGTAACCCCGGGCGCTTGGCTCAGTTGGACTTTCACTTCTTCCAAATCGAAGGGATGTGCGAAGGATGCATTGACGCTCTCCGAATGTCCGCCCATGGCAGGAATACGCACGGTGGTTGCCGTGATATTCAGTTGGGGAAGGTCCATGATTTTGCGTGTTTCCACCATCATTTTCCATTCTTCTTTGGTGTAGCCATTGTCCATGAACACATCGATGTGTGGCAGGGCATTCAAATCGATGGGATGGGGGTAAACGGTGTCGCCATTGATATTGGCGCGTTCATTGAGCAGTTGGGTAACCCCTTTTTGGCCAGTTCCGGTAACGCTTTGGTAAGTACTCACCACCACGCGCAGCAGTTGATAGGCATTGTGCAGGGGTTTGAGTGCCACAACCATTTGGATGGTAGAGCAGTTGGGGTTGGCGATGATTCTGTGATGGGGTTGAATGGCGTCTGGGTTGACTTCAGGCACCACCAACGGTACAGAAGGATCCATGCGCCACGCACTGGAATTGTCGATCACGAAGGTATTGTTCGCCGCAAATTTGGGTGCCCATTCTGTGCTCATGCTCCCACCCGCGCTGAAGATGGCGATATGGGGTTTGGCATCTACCGCTTGTTGCAGGGAGATGATGGGATATTCTTTTCCTTGAAAATGGATGATTTTGCCCACACTTCTCTCCGATGCAGTGGGGAGCAATTCGGTGATAGGGAAATTGCGTTCGGCAAGTACCTGAAGCATTTTTGTGCCCACCAATCCTGTGGCACCAACAACAGCAATTCTCATCGATGTTGGGGTTGCAAAGGGGTGTTGTCTGGGGATGTAGCGGGCAGGGTTTCTGTGGTTACATCACCGGGTTTGGCTGTGGTTGTATCGCCAGTTGTTGAATCTTGGTAGAGATCTTGAAACAGGGCTTCGTTACTCAAAGAGTCCAAGGAATCCTGTGTGTGTTTTTCAGATTCATTAAAAGCTCCTTCTGGGTTGTTGGAGCAAGCAGCAAAGCCCATGGCGATGCAGCCAATCATGGCAAAGGGGAAGGTGTATTTCATGGTTACCAAATGTCTAGGGTTTCAAGGAGATCATTCCAAAGGTCGTAATTTTTCATGCCCACCACAGTTTCTTTTTCACAATTCAGTGAGATCGCTTCGGGTTGGAGTTCTTTGATGGTTTGTGGCGATGTCAATTTTGGGTCCACCAAGGTGATGGTGATGGGGGGTTGACTGTGTACGGTAGCATACTGCGTGTCAGCGGCGATCCATTCATAGCTGGGGTTTGGCAGTGCCTCTTGCCAAAATGCCAAATCTTCTGCTTTGCACTCAATGGCTTCTACAGGAAGGATATCGCACCAGCTGATGGCGGTTTCCTTGAGGTCCTTGTTGTAGATCTCCAGGGTAACCTTGGGTCCGGCGCACCAGCCAATGATTTCTTGCACGCTGGCCAGGGGTATTTCGCCAACGCGAAAGCCGATCCATTCCGACATGGCAGCGGCGGCATACCTCGCATCGGAGAGGTCTTGTATGTGGTTAAATTTAATTTTCATCGCATAAAAAAGGGCTGCGATTGCAGCCCTTTGATTTTATTATACCAACAATCGATAGGGCTCTTCTAAGAATTCTTTGAGTGTTTTGAGGAACTGGGCTCCCATGGCACCATCCACAACGCGGTGGTCACAGCTCAGGGTCACCTTCATGGTTTTCACCGGTTTTATTTCGCCATTAACTACACCCACTGTGTCTTTCACGGTTCCCACCGCCAATATGCAGGCATCGGGTGGGTTGATGATGGCAGTGAATTCATCAATGCCGAACATGCCCAAGTTGCTAATCGTAAAGGTATTGCCTGTCCAATCTTGGGGTTGCAACTTCTTTTCTTTGGCCTTTTTGCCGTATTCCTTCACTTCACTGCTGATTTGGCTCAACGATTTGTTGTCGGCAAAGCGAACGACCGGTACCAACAATCCATCTTCTACAGCCATGGCCACGCCAATGTGGATATGGTGGTTGTAGCGGATTTTTGTACCCAACCAACTTGAGTTGATATTGGGATTTTTACGCAACGCAGCGGCAGCGGCTTTAATCACCAAATCGTTCATGGAAATTTTCACATCGCTCACGGTATTCATTTGCTCGCGGGCTTGTGTGGCTTTGTCCATGTTGATCTCCAAGGTGAGATAGAAGTGGGGTGCAGAGAATTTGCTTTCACCAAGGCGCGCGGCGATGGTTTTGCGCATCTGTGATACATTCACCTCGTGGAAGCTCTCAGCCCCCGTTGGTGCTGCTGAAACGGTTGCAGTTTTTGCTGTTGCAGATGGGGTGAAAGTTTCGATGTCTTTTTTGACAATTCTACCATTTTCACCACTTCCTTGAATTTGATGAATATCAATGCCTTTTTCTTCGGCCAACTTCTTGGCCAAAGGACTGGCTTTTAAGCGCTCGTCTGTATTGTTGGAAGCCACCGGAGCAGGTTCTGCGGGTGCTACAACGGGTGTTGCGGCGGCTGCTGGGGCGGGTGCAGATGTTTCAACGGGTGCAGTTACTGCCGCTGGAGCAGGTGCTGCAGGCGCTGAGCCCAATAGGGATTGGAAATCCTCACCAGGGTTACCCACAACGGCAATGATGCTATCGACTGGCGTAGCATCGCCCTCGTTCAAAGCCAAGTGAAGGATGGTACCTTTGGCGTATACTTCCATGTCCATCGTGGCTTTATCGGTTTCAACCTCAGCCAAAATGTCTCCGCTTTTTACGGAATCACCTACTTTGTAGTTCCACTTAACGATGACACCGTCTGTCATGGTGTCGCTCATCTTGGGTAATCTAACAACTTCTGCCATAATCGTATTGACTTGCAAACTTAAGCGTTTTTTACTTCTACAAGGTATTTTGCCTGCTGATTTTATCAATTCTTGTGGAGTTTTTCGGGGATTTTGGACACCAACCCAAGCAATAAGTGTCAATTTAACGCTTGTAAGGTCTTTGGGCGATGCAATTCGTGCGAGTTGTTGAAATGTTTTTGGAGAATATTCTTGTACGCGGTGAACATAACCGGGTGAATCGGTTAATTTTGTGCAACCCCTTATCAACCCATGAGTTCAGCATTTGTATACGAAGATTTTTTGCGGCATGTTTTGGCCCACGGCGATCACAAATCGGATCGTACCAGAACGGGTACAGTGAGTGTTTTTGGCGGACAATTGCGTTTTGATTTGCAGCAAGGATTTCCGTTAATCACCACAAAAAAGGTACATTTAAAGAGTATCATCTACGAACTTCTTTGGTTTTTAAAGGGGGAAACCAACATCGCCTACCTCAAAGAACACGGGGTGAGCATTTGGGATGAGTGGGCCGATGCGGAAGGTAATTTGGGTCCTGTTTACGGCAAACAATGGCGTTCCTGGGAAGCAAAAGACGGCAGCGTGATTGACCAAATTTCGGAGGCTTTATCGCTCATCAAAAACAGTCCCGACAGCCGTCGGATTTTGGTGAATGCATGGAATGTGGGTGAAATTAAGCAGATGGCGTTGATGCCTTGCCACACGATGTTTCAGTTTTACGTGGCCAACGGAAAGTTGAGCTGTCAATTGTACCAACGCAGTGCCGATTTGTTTTTGGGAGTTCCTTTCAATATCGCCAGTTATGCTTTGCTTACATTGATGATGGCCCAAGTATGCGGTTTACAGCCGGGCGATTTTGTTCACACTTTCGGTGATGCCCACATTTACAGCAATCACATGGAGCAGGTTCAACTGCAATTGTCACGAGAACCAAGGCCCTATCCAACCATGAAATTGAACCCTGAGGTGAAGGATTTGTTCGATTTTACTTTCGAGGACTTCACGCTGGAAGGCTACGATCCGCACCCCGGTATCAAAGCACCGGTGGCCATTTAATCGGTTATTTCGTCGAACTGTCGGCGATTATCAGCGTCAATGCTCTTGCGCTTCCCTAAATTTGTAACTTTATGAATTGTCGATTCCAATATCATTTGTGTAGAATCGGGTGTTTGGTGATTGGTTTGTTTACCACGGTGCTTCAAGCCCAAACCCCTCCACAAAAAGCGAGTATTAGCGGCTATCTCCGCGAAAAGAGCAGCGGTGAAATGTTGGGCAACGTGGTGGTTGCAGCTGCGCCAAACAACAGTCGAACTTTATCGAACAGCTATGGTTTCTTTTCAATCACATTGGCAAAAGGACAGGCACAATGGGTGTACTTCCGTTTTCCGGGCTTTGATACCGATAGTTTGTATTGGTCAGCCAAATCGGACACGGCTGTGAACATAGAATTGGCGGCTACGCAAACGGTGGAGTCGATGGGTGCGGTGGAAATTCGTGCAAAAAAGACCACGATTGCCGATCGGGCCGATATGAGCAGAATTGATATTCCTGTTCAGCAAATCAAGGACATTCCGGCTTTGTTGGGTGAAAAAGATGTGATGAAGGTGATTCAGTTGATGCCGGGGGTGCAAAAGGGAGGTGAAGGACAATCGGGCATCTATGTTCGCGGTGGTGGACCCGATCAGAATTTGATTGTATTGGATGAGGCCATTGTGTATAATGCCAGTCATTTGTTTGGCTTCTTTTCGCTGTTCAATGGTGATGCCTTGCGGAGTGTGGAACTGGTCAAAGGTGGATTCCCATCGCGGTATGGCGGACGTTTGTCTAGTGTGATCGACATGAACATGAAGGAGGGAAACAACAAAAAATTCGCCGGTGAGGTGGGTATTGGGATAATCAGTTCTAGGGCCGTTTTCGAAGGTCCCATCGTCAAAGGCAAAAGTTCCTTCATGGTATCTGGCAGGCGGACTTATCTGGATGCCTTGGTGCAGCCGTTGATCATGGCCAGTACCAACGGAGCCAATGCGGGATATTACTTCTACGACATGAATGCCAAGGCCAATTACATTTTATCTAACAAAGACAAATTGTATGTGTCGGGCTATTTTGGTCGCGATAAGTTTTACCTGAACGACAAACAGAATCAATCCCAGTTTAAGACCAATTTTGGTTGGGGCAACAGCACTTTGACGGGTCGTTGGAATCATCAATTCAATCCCCGCACATTTGCCAATGCCGCTTTGATATACAGCCATTATGATTTGAGCATCAATATTTTGCAAAAGGAGAATGACACCAGTCAGTTCGAGTTGGGTTATTCCAGCACCATCAATGATTACGGTGTGAAATACGATGTAGATTATCGCCCAAATCCGAAGCACATGGTGAGGGCCGGTTTTTCAACGATTAACCATCAGTTCAGCCCCAGCGCCATCGTGTTGAAGGTGGGCTCGAATTTCAATTTTAACCGCAAAATCAAAGTGATCAATACCTACGAAAGTGGGGTGTATGTGGAGGATCAGTGGCGGGAGGGCGCTTGGAATTTTTATCCGGGGATGCGGGTGAGTCACTATGTGGTGGATGGCAAACAGCTTATCAATCCTGAGCCAAGGATGAGTTTGGCTTACAACATCCGCAAGGATTTGGCATTGAAGGGCAGTTATGCGTTGATGAATCAATACATTCACTTGTTGAGTAGCACGGGCATTGGTTTGCCGACGGATTTGTGGGTGCCTGCGACGGCGAATGTGAAGCCCATGCAGAGTCAGCAATTGGCCGCCGGTATTGCCAAGGATTTTAATAAGGGTTATTCGTTGAGTGTGGAGGGGTATTACAAGACCATGACCAATGTGATCACTTACAAAGAGGGGGCATCGTTTTTGTTGGGCGATGACTTTTTTAACCCAGGCGTTCCCACCAATGATAAAGCTTGGGAGAATCAGGTCACTAGCGGATTGGGCTGGAGCTATGGCGCAGAGGTGTTCTTGCAAAAACAGGTGGGTAAGTTGAGTGGTTGGATTGGGTATACGTTGAGTTGGACACAACTGCAATTTGATGCTGTGAACCAAGGGATGAAATACTATGCGAAGTACGATCGCAGACACGATGCTTCAATCGTCTGTATTTATCGTTTGAATAAGATGTTTACGGCATCGGCCACTTGGGTTTATGGCACGGGCAATGCGATCACCATGCCACAGGGGTATTTGCGTGGATCCGGCCATTACATGGGTTCTTTTCCTGAGGTTTGGGATGCGGCGAGTGGGTTTTTCAACAATGAGTTGATTGATTATGGCAAGCGCAACAGTTTCAGAATGGAGGCATATCACCGTTTGGATGTGGGTTTACAGTTTAGGAAGGAAAAAACACGGGGTATTCAAACTTGGGAATTGAGTTTTTACAATGCATACAATCGATTCAATCCCTTCTTTTACTACGGACAATTGAATGATGCGGGCACAGTGAGAACCTTGAAAAAGGCTACTTTGTTTCCCATGATTCCTTCTTTGAGTTGGACCTTTAAATTTCGTTAATCAAGCACATGAAAAAGTATTATTTCCATTGGATATTGGGGTTGCTGTTGGTGGCAACCACAGGTTGTTACGATCAAGACGCGGAGGTTGATTTACCAACCTACAACAAACGAACTGCCATTACCTGTTATTTGTCGCCCAAAGATCAAAACATTACGGTTGAGTTGGGTCATACGATGCCGTATTTCGGTAAGCAAACCAGCGAAATTCCAAGAATTGGTGATGCGAGGGTGACTGTCACAGATTTAACAGCCAACAAATCGGTGTTGTTGCCTTTTGATTCTTCCATTATGTTGTACCGCATTCGGGCGTTTGCATTGCCAATCGTGAACGGGCATGAGTATCGGGTGGATGTAATCTTGAAAGACGGAACGGTTCATTGGTCAAAGACCAAGGTTCCACCGGCATTGAAGGAGACCGATCTGAAAATTGGTGAGTATCGAATCGGAAAGTTGGCAACCAATGATTGGGGTGGACAAGAGGTCAATGTGGGTTTGGAATTGAAGTCGGGCACCACACTGAATGGATTCTACTACGCGCCCAAATTTGAATTGGTCTTGGAAGATGGATTGGGTGATTTTTATGGTACGGAATTGTTTTTTAGCAACGAAGGCATCGCCGAGGGAAAAACCAGTGATACGCTGCGCTATTTGTTCAATGACCGCATTTTCATGGGTGGCTTTGGTGGAGGTGGTAGCAATAATGCCACAGATCCATTGACATTGAGAGAAGTTGTTGGTACTTTTTGGGTGATGGATGAGGGTTACAAGGAGCGATACCTGCGCGATTTGCAAATTTCAGACAATCCATTTGCGGAACCAGTGTTGTTATTCTCCAATTGGAGCAATGATGCGGTCGGTGCATTGGGTTCTTATGATTGGGTAGAGACTTCTTTGGTGCCCTAAATGCCGCCGCCGTTAGGCGGTGGCATTTTGCGATTCCACTATTATAGTCATGTGGATTCATTGATTTGTCAGACGAGCCAGCTTGTTTGAATTTCGTGTTGCATGTTGGACGCATTTTTTACTTCCATTGATGAGTCGGTTTGGGCCCCACACCGCGATCGCAAAGAAACGGTTGGTGGTAAGCTGTTGGTTCATGGGAAATCTTTCCCCAAATTGAAGAAAACCAAGCTGGCTTTGATTGGCAATGGTCCGGAGGCCGATGCTTTCCGCAAATCCTTTTATCGATTGCAATGGCGATTTGGCGATTTGGTGATGGCCGATTTGGGAAATTTGGTAGAGACCGAAGATGAAACACAGCGACAGTTTGCGCTGAGTGAAGCCATGGGTGAATTGCTGGGAATGGGGATACACGTGGTTGTGGTTGGTGGCGGTTCAGGACTGATGTATGGTCATTACAAAGCCTACCGACAGCATGAAACACCCGTTGAAATTGTTCAGGTAACGCCAGGTATTGACATGGAAGAGGGAACGCCTTTGCGTTCGATTTTGGTGGAGAAGCCTTCAAATTTGTTCAACATTGATTTTTTGGGTACGCAAGCCTACTATATTTCCGAGAGCACAGCAGCATTGCTGGAGAAGATGTATTTTGAAAACCATCGTTTGGGAGAGGTTCGGGATGCGATTGAGGAAACAGAGCCTATTTTGCGCAGCGCGCACATGCTACAATTTGATTTGAATGCGATTCGTCGCTGTGATGCTCCATCCACAATTTTGGGATCGCCCAACGGACTGTATGCAGAGGAAGCAGCCAGAATTTCGCGATATGCCGGGATTTCCAATCAGTTATCGTCGGCCTTTTTCTATGGGTTAAAACCCGACGCGCAGGATGAAGCCACTGTGGATTTATTGTCGCAAATGGTATGGTATTTTGTGGATGGTTTCACCAGTCGCTACCACGATCATCCCACCCATGATTCAACCGATTTTTTGATTTACCGGAACCGGCTGAGTTCTACGGGACATGAAATTGTATTCTACAAGAGCAGGAAGAGCAATCGTTGGTGGATGGAAATTCCACACCCGTATGATGCACGCACGTTTTTCATTGGGTGTTCGTACCGAGATTATGAGCAAGTGTGTGCCGATGAAATGCCAGACCGTTGGTGGCGCGCTTATCAGCGTTTGATGTGATTTTCGGTGAAATGCTGAACCAATTCAGATTAATTGTGTTCATGTAGGCGCAACAGCGTTAAATTTGCACTAGATATGACAGAAGGATTTTTCCCCTTAACCGTGAAGAAATTGGTTCGTGAAACCGCGGATGCCACCACTTTGTACTTCGAAATTCCTGAAAACCTGAAAGATACTTTTACTTACACAGCAGGACAGTATTTGACTTTTGAAGTTGAGATGGAGGGTGAGAAAGTTCGTCGTTCATACTCATTGTGCACCTATTCAGGTGTTGATGCAATGCCTGCTGTAACCGTGAAAAGGGTCGATGGCGGTAAAATGAGTAATTATTTGAACGCGGAAATCAAGGAAGGAGATGTGATGTCCGTGATGCCGCCAATGGGTAAGTTTACCGTTGTGCCCGATGCCTCCCGTGCTGCACATTATGTGCTGTTTGGTGGAGGTAGTGGTATCACGCCTGTTCTGGGTATTGCCAAAGCAGTTTTGGCCGATGAGCCCAACAGCGAGGTGACTTTGGTGTATGCCAACAGAAATCCAGATTCAGTGATTTTTAAACAAACCCTGTCCGACATGGAAAAGGCGAGCAATGGTCGTTTCAAGGTTCATCACAACTACGACACAGCACCACTCACCTATTTTGGTTTAAAGGGAATGCTGAATGTAGACAAGGTGCAATCCATCGTGAAGTCCAAAATCGGCGGTTCGTTTGATCAATACCAATATTTCATTTGCGGACCGGGTCCAATGATGGAGGTGATCAAAGACGGTTTGCGGAATTTGGGTATTTCAGGAGATCGCGTGAATACAGAGTATTTTGCAGCGCCTACAAGCAAGAGTGCCGCGGATGAAAAACCCGCGCAGAGCACCGATTTCAATGGCGTAGCGCAGGTAACTTTGACGGTATACGGAAAAACGCATACCGTAACCTGTGATCAAAACACCACGATTTTGAATGCTGCGATGAAACAAGGCATTGATCCTCCATACAGTTGCACAGTTGGGGTGTGTACCACTTGTCGCGCCAAAGTCTTGGCCGGTAAAATGCACATGCTGGAGCGCGAAGGTTTGAGCGATGCAGAAATTACTGAAGGGTATGTACTTACCTGTCAGTCAGTACCCCGCAGTGCTGAAATTATTTTAAAATACGAATAATGAACCATGGCCTTTGGCCATCTTCATCCCGGTTTTCCTCGCTTATGAATGGTCTCCGCTCCCAATTATCGGTTACCATTATTCATCATCGGCCTCCATTGCTGGCGCCGCTTGGGTATACTTCCTGATTTTGTTGAGGACCGTACTGAAATCATCGGGCAGTTCGCTGCTGAAGAACATTTTTTCGCCGGTGGTTGGATGGATGAATCCGAGCTCTTTGGCATGCAATGCTTGGCGTGGCATGATGGTGAAGCAATTTTCAATAAACGGCTTGAATTTGGGCAGTGCAGAACCTTTCCGAATTTCCAAACCGCCGTACAATTCATCAGAAAACAAGGGGTGTTTGATGCTTGCAAAGTGGGCACGTATTTGGTGGGTTCTTCCTGTTTCCAATTCGCACTGAACCAGTGAAGCGAAGTAAAAATTCTCCAAGGTTTTGTAGTGAGATATGGCCAATTTGCCTTCTTCTTCTGAGTCAAAACACTTAGATCTCCTGCGGTCTGATGGATCGCGGTTCAAATAACTGCGAATGGTGCCATCCTTGGGTTTGGGTTCGCCCCATACCAGCGCCCAATACCTGCGGTGAATGCTGTGGTCGTAGAATTGTTTACCCAGGTGCGATAGGGCAAAATCGGTCTTGCCGATGACCAATAATCCAGAGGTGTCTTTATCGATGCGATGCACAAGTCCCGGTCTGTGGTATTGGTCTTTTGTGGGAAGCTGTCCAAAATGGTAAACCAACGCATTGACCAAGGTGCCAGAATAGTTGTTATGCCCGGGGTGCACCACCATGCCTGCCACTTTGTTCACCACCAATAAGTCATCATCTTCATA
>SXYY01000093.1 GCA_005788145.1 Bacteroidota bacterium | reverse complement strand
TGTTTGCTGCAGGGCTATTGGCATTGGTTTGCTGTGCCGATAGGTTGTTGAAAGCGGGTCCCAGTAGGATGAACAGCAGGGTGAAAAGGAGGTTTTTTTTCATGGATGAATGGTTTTTTCATCCGGAGCACTGCCGATGGGGCGGTGACATTTCCCTGCGCAGGCATTATCCTGATCAAGTTGGCGGGTATAATCTCAGCGCTCTGATAGAGGCACCCCGAATGATGCCACAAAGATAGGGTTTGCATTGTATTTTTGTTGGAAATGGAAAAATTGCATGGATTTGTGGGGTTGCTTTTACTGGTTTTTGGTATGGGCGATGTGCGGGCTTGTGGGGGTAGATCACCTTATTTTGGTGAGGGCAGTCAGGCGTTGATTCATCATAGTTATGCGAACGATGGGGAGTTTTTGATTACCCACATGGATATGCGTTTGGCGGTGAATTTTGCCGATAAGACCATCGAGGGTTGGGTAGAATATTCGTTGGTGCATGCGTATTTGCGTGATAATCGCAAGCCTGGAACAGTGCCACCGTATCATTTCAATCCGATTACAGGGAATCATATTTTGTTGTTGGATCACCGCGACATGGATGTGTTGGGGGTATATGCAGGGGGGAGTTTTGATAAAAAATCGGGTATGTTAAGGAACGGGGCGAAGGGGTTGCTTTTTGAGGTGAGCAGTGGTTCTGCTGATACGTTGTTGTTTGGAAAACCTCTGGAGATTGAGGTTCCGCGGTCACAATCGAAGATTGTGATTCACTACAAGACCCGGCCTTCGGCCGGGGCGCTTCAATGGCTGTCGCCCGCACAAACCTACGATCAGACTCATCCATTTTTGTTTAGTCAGAGTCAGGCCATTCTCGCCCGCACGTGGATCCCGCTGCAGGACAAACCCAGCGTTCGGTTCACTTATACTTCGGAGGTGAGGGTGGTGTGCGGCGCCGCAGGCGCCGCAACAGTTGGCGCAAATGGCAGCAGAACAAGCATAACAGATTGCATCGGAGTAGAAGATCCGGATATCAATCCCACCGATTTCAACGTGGTGATGAGTGCCGTGAAACTCGGAAACCCGGAGGGTGATATCGTATCGAACAACAAAGTGCATCGCTTCGAACAGAAAAAACCCATCCCCAGCTACCTCATGGCCATTGCCGTAGGCTCGTTTGGATACAAATCGCTCGGAAAAAATACCGGGGTTTACGCCGAACACAAGTTACTACAAAAAGCGGCTTGGGAATTTGCCGACCTCCAAAAAATGGTGGATGCCGCCGGCGAAATGTTTGGCGAATATGCTTGGGGCGATTACAATGTGCTGGTGCTGCCGCCGAGTTTCCCGTTTGGGGGCATGGAAAATCCGGTGGTGACGTTTGCCACGCCCACCATCATCGCGGGGGATAGAAGTTTGGTGAGTTTGCTTGCCCATGAATTGGCTCATAGCTGGAGCGGAAACCTGGTAACCAATCGCACCTGGGACGATTTTTGGCTCAACGAAGGGTTTACGGTGTATGTGGAATCGCGTATCATGGAGCAATTGTATGGTAAAAATTATGCCGATATGCTGCGGGTGTTGGGCAAGGGAGAACTCGATAAAACCTTGGGTTGGATGCTAAAGGAAGCCCCGGAAGATTCTCATTTGCGCTTGCATTTGGGCGATCGCGATCCGGATGAGGGCCTCACGGATATCGCTTACGAGAAGGGTCGTTTCTTTCTGATGATGTTGGAGCAATTGTATGGCAGAGCGGCGTTTGACGAATTTTTGAACGGTCATTTTCGCAAATACGCGTTTGGCACGGTGACCACCGACCTGTTTTTGGCCGATTTGAAGGCTTTTCACGAGAAGCAGCTGAAGGCTGCGGGTAAGGAACTTGGATCATCGTCTTCAAAGAGCCCGGTGACCGGGAATGGCTTGCGTCCTTTGCCGACCTGGCGTGATTTTGAGCCGTTGGTTTTCGCTTGGGTTGATGGCGAGGGTTTGCCCAACCCCCAAGTGGTGGGCGGGTTTCCAAAAGTGGAGAGCAAGGAGTTTGAGCGGGTAGAGCAGCAAGTTTCCAAGTATTTTGCCAGCGGTGAGCCTCTGCATGCGGGAAGTTCTATTCCTTGCGATGCCTCGGTGATCGATACCAGCGGGTTTACCACGCACCATTGGCTGCACCTGCTGCGGAAGTTTCATACGCGTGCTGATGGATCGCCCGGAAGGTTATCGCGCGAT
The DNA here is from genome assembly GCA_005788145.1 of Bacteroidota bacterium. Classification (GTDB taxonomy): domain Bacteria; phylum Bacteroidota; class Bacteroidia; order NS11-12g; family UBA955; genus UBA955. The sequence goes on along the minus strand of SXYY01000093.1, from coordinate 5,453 downwards.
GAGATGGCTGGTTTGGATGCCCGTTTTCATTTTACCCAAACACAGAATGCGGAGATTGCCTGCGATTGGTTTGTGCTGTCGATTCAGAGCGATTATAGACCTGCCTACCAAGCGATGCATGATTTTTTGTTGAAGGTGGGACGTAGGAAGTTTTTGATGCCCATTTACGAGGCGTTGTTGGCGCAATACGTGGTGAAGGATGGGAAATATGAGCCGGCATTTGCCCAAGGCAAGGAGATGGCCACGGAGATATTTTTACAGGCCGAGCCCGGTTACCATTCGGTGGCCGCAAGAAGTTTGCGGGAGTTGTTGGGCTTGCCACTCACGGGGGGTTCGGGCCGATGAGTGAACTGAGCGCAGCCATTGCGGCCCAGTTGCAGTTAGATCCCCCGCTGCAAGTGTTCCACTTGCCAGCGGGGGATGTTTGGATTCAGCGCGACGACCTGATTCATCCCATCATTTCGGGCAACAAGTGGCGGAAGTTGGTGGGACATTTGCATCGCATGGAAACGGAGGGAAAACGCATTTTGGTGACGTTTGGCGGTGCTTATAGCAATCATTTGGTGGCAACCGCGGTGGCTGCACAGTTGATGGATTTCCGTAGCATTGGGATATTGCGGGGTGATGAACCGCTTGATAATCACTATTTGCAGGTGGCTAGGGAGGCGGGAATGACGTTGCTTGGGGTTTCGCGCAGTCTGTATCGCGACAAACAGGCGGCCTTGGACGCTGTATTACAGCAGCAGGGACTCACGGAAAACGATGTGTATGTCGTTGCCGAAGGGGGCAAAGGGGAGGCCGGATTCGTGGGTTTTGAGGCATTGGTGAATTTATGGCAAAACAAAGGGGTTCCGTTTGAGCATCTATTTCACGCCAGCGCTACCGCCACCACCGCTCTGGGGTTGAGGAAAGCCCTCAATCAGTATTGCTCAAGGGCGGAGATTCACGCCGTGTTGGTGCTGAAGAATTTGGCCGAACAGATGGAATTTGCCGCTGAGCAAGGGATCTCTGAAAGGCTGAATTTTGTAGCGGGTTATGAGTTTGGCGGTTATGCCAAGGGCGATGCCGATTTATATGCATTTATTGAGCACGTGGTTGCCCGCAACAATGTTCCACTTGATTGGGTGTATACCGGCAAGGCGGTTTACGCACTCAATGATTGGCTTCAATCGGAAAAAGCGAAAGGGGAAATTAAGCCCAATGAGCAGGGTATTTACCCGGTGATTTTCTTGCACACGGGTGGGACTTTGTGTTTGCCGATTTGATTACATCGGATCCACGTTGCCGGTAATGGCCAGTTGGTAGATTCTACCATCGGTAAGTTCCACTTTGATGAACTTCTTGAAATATCCGAAAGCCCCTTTGGTGGTGAACGCGGCGGTTACGGTGGCGGTTTGGTTTGCAGCTATCGGACCTTTGGTATAGTCGGATATCGTACAACTACAGCCGGGTTCTACGCTTTTGATTTCAATGACACCGGGACCGAGGTTTTGAAGGGCGAATTCGGTTTTGGCAGGTTCAGGCGATTTAACATAGCCGAAGTCGTGGGCTGTCTTGAGCCATTGTACTTGGGGAAGGTTACTTTGGTTATTGTGCAATCGTATGTGAACGGGTTTATAGATGATGGGACGTGTGCCTGGCTTGGTGATGGGCTTCACCACTTTGAGGTTGCCTTGAAGAACGAGTTCAATGACTTTGTCATCGGGCGTTTCGAGGTAGGCTTTTTTCACGAAGGTTCCAGGGGGTACATTGTTGGTATTGAGAACCACCGTCACAGAGTCTGTGGTAAGGTGTTTTACCATACTGGGAAAAACAGCCGAGATGCAGTGACAATCGGTTTGGATTTGTGCGATGTAAAAATCGTCGAGGGAGTTGTTGCGCACGGCGAAGACCACTTCTACCATATCGCCCGAATTGGCATTGACTTCTACCACGGTGGATCCGAGCACTTCAACAGGTTTTGTGAGGGGCTGCTGTGCGAAAACGGACGCGAGTGTATTGAGGCAAAGGAGTGTGGCGATGAGGATTTTTTTCATGGCAACGGTTCGGTTGTTGTTGGGGTGATGGTTAGACTGCTGCGAAGGAGGATGTGTTGCACGGGGCAAAAAAAAGACTGGCGTAGCCAGTCTTTTGAAGATTATCGTATAATAATGGGAGAGCGAGGTTGCTCGGGCTCTTTTACCACATTGCCAGAAATGGTGAGGGTAACATCACCGCCATTGCTTTTCACAAAAATGGACTTGGTGAAGGTTCCGGGTCGACCTTGGCTATTGTATTCAGCAGTAATGACGGCTGATTTGCCAGGGGCGATAGCTTCGCGGGGCCATTTGGGCGTGGTGCAACCACAGCTAGCCGAAACGTTTGATAGGATCAAAGGCTCGGTACCGGTGTTCGCAAATTTGAAATCGTAACGGGCAATTTGGCCTTCGATGATGTTGCCAAAACTGTGTGAAGTATTTTCAAATTTGATGCTGGCATTGCTGCTTTTGGTGGTAACGGCATTGGGACTGGTTACCACTTGCGCAATGGCCTGATTGCTTGTGATGGCAATAAAAAACAGGGTGCAAGCAATAATCAGTCTCATTACTTCAATTCGTTATTCTTTGGTGCAGGCGCAGTTTCAGAGTTTACGGTTCCGCTGATGATTAGATCGGTGGAGGTACCGTTATCGAAACTCACTTTTATTGACTTTTGGAAGAATCCTGGGCGACCATCGGTGCCATAGCTAGCGGTTACTTCACCTACTTTGCCGGGCATAATGGGGGTTTTGGTGTAATCAGAAGCAGTGCAACCGCAAGAAGGGTTGGCAGCAGTGATTACCACAGGCGCTTTGGTTGTGTTGGTGAATCGGAAGGTTACTTCGGCTTTGGGACCCATTTTAATAGAACCAAAGTCGTGTGATTTCTTTTCCCATTTGATACCATCTTCTGTTTGTGCGAAGCTGGTGGTCACAAAAGCCAAAACGGCGGCCAAAAGAGTCAATGTTTTTTTCATGGTGTTAATTTTTTGTGTATAAAGCAAAGTCTGTACCAAAAATTACAGTTTTCGCTTTACCTCTTCAGTTTTGAAGATTTCGAGGTAATCTCCTACTTCGATATCATTGAATCGTTCCACCTGAAGACCACATTCATAGCCCTTAGCAACTTCTTTTACATCGTCTTTGAAACGCTTCAACGAAGCCAATTCTCCGGTATGGATTACAACGCCATCGCGCACAACACGCAACTTGGCTTTCCTTTCGATCAAACCTGAGGTTACATAACAACCGGCGATGGTACCCACCTTGGAAATTTTGAACACTTCGCGGATTTCCACGTTACCGATGACTTTTTCTACCACTTCAGGACTCAACATACCTTCCATCGCAGCTTTGATTTCGTCGATGGCTTGGTAGATAACCGAATAGGTACGGATATCGATTTCTTCGTTTTCGGCGATTTGTTTTGCTTTGGCTGAAGGACGAACCTGGAATCCCACAATGATTGCATCAGAGGCTGAGGCCAACAATACATCGCTCTCGGTGATTTGACCTACACCGCTGTGAATTACGTTCACCGCGATTTCTTCCGTGGTCAATTTCAACAACGAATCCGACAACGCTTCTACAGAACCATCCACGTCACCTTTTACGATCAACTTCAATTCTTTGAAGTTTCCTACGGCCAAACGACGTCCGATTTCATCCAATGTAATGTGGCGCTTGGTACGAATACCTTGTTCGCGAACCAATTGAAGGCGTTTGTTTGCCAATGATTTTGCTTCGCTTTCATCGTCAAACACCACATAGGCATCACCGGCGGTTGGTGCATCAGAGAATCCGAGCATTTTCACAGGTGTACTTGGGGGCGCTTGGTCGATTTTACCACCGCGCTCGTTGAACAATGCACGCACTTTGGCGTAGTAAGGTCCGACTACCACGTGGTCACCAATATGCAAGGTACCGGTTTGTACGAGCATGCTACATACAATACCGCGGCCTTTTTCTTGGGTGGCTTCGATTACAGTTCCTTTGGCTTTGCGGTTTGGATTGGCTTTGAGGTCCATCATTTCCGCTTCCAAAAGTACTTTTTCAAGCAATTTGTCTACGTTCAGGCCTTTTTTGGCTGAGATTTCTTGACACTGGTATTTACCGCCCCAATCTTCTACCAAGATGTTCATGGCAGAGAGTTGTTCACGGATTTTGTCGGCGTTGGCGCCTTCTTTATCAATTTTATTGAATGCGAATACCATCGGTACGCCGGCTGCTTGGGCGTGGGCGATGGCTTCACGGGTCTGGGGCATTACAGAGTCGTCAGCTGCAATCACGATGATGGCCAAATCCGTTACTTTGGCACCCCTTGCACGCATCGCGGTAAACGCTTCGTGTCCGGGAGTATCCAAGAACGTGATTTTCTTACCATCCGCCAGGGTTACTTCATAGGCACCGATGTGCTGGGTAATTCCACCTGCTTCACCCGCGATAACGTTGGCTTTGCGCACATAATCGAGCAATGAAGTTTTTCCGTGGTCAACGTGACCCATGACCGTAACGATTGGTGCGCGAGGCAGCAAGTCTGCTTCATCGTCCATTTCGTTGTCGGCGGCTTCGATTTGAGATTCTGCATCCACAAATTCTACTTCGAAACCGAAGTTATCCGATACAATTTGGATGGTTTCAGCATCCAAACGTTGGTTAATTGAAACGATCAAGCCCAACATGAAGCACGATGAGATTACCTGCGTTACGCTGGTATTCATCATGGTTGCCAATTCGTTGGCGGTCAAGAATTCGGTTACCTTCAGGATTTTGCTCTCCTTTTCTTTGCGGAGGGTGGTTTCTCTGCGATCGTTGGCCCGGTTTTCCTTGTTTTTCTGCTTGATTTTTTGCTTCATTCCACGGGTCTTACCGGCATTGCCCATTTGACCCATGGTGTTTCTTACTTTTTGCTGAACGGCTTCTTTGGTAATCTCAGCTTTTGGCGCTGTGCGATTATCGGTATTGGCAGCAGTATCAGTTTGATCTTGCTTTACTCGCTCTTGCACAGCCACTTTTTCGGTGCCTGCCACTTTGCGTTTGCGTTTGCGCTTTTCACGCAGATCATCACGTGCTTCACCAGCCAGTGACTTAACCCCAGTTGGGGTTAGGGTTGGCAGGTTTATCTTTCGGAGTACTTTCGGACCAGATAGCATCTCGAATTTGGTATCGATTTTTTCGATGTCTTCTTCGTTGTCTGTTACCTCTTTGGTTGCAGTAGCAGTGGGGATTTCTGCTGCAATAGGTGAATTAACCACTGCGGCGGTGGTTTCCACTTCAGTTTCGATGACGGGAGATTTTGCTTTTATTTTTTCAACTGCCGGCGTGGCTTCTAAAGCGGGTGCTGTTTCTATTTTTTTGGTTTCCGCTTTCGGCTTTTTACCACCGATATTGATTTTACCCAAGATTTTTGGCACTTGAACTTCTTCTGATCGTGTCA
>SXYY01000092.1 GCA_005788145.1 Bacteroidota bacterium | reverse complement strand
TGGTACTGTCTGGAGCGATGGGAAACATCATTGATTCTGTTTTCTATGGTGTTTTGTATGCCGATACCAACCACTACCTCGGTGGATGGTTTGAAGGCCAAGTCGTAGACATGTTCTATGCTCCCATGTGGGAAGGACACCTACCCAAATGGTTGCCCATCTGGGGTGGACAGTTTTTTGTCTTCTTTTCGCCCATTTGGAATTTCGCGGATGCCTGCATCACGGTGGGTGTTGCAATCATGGTGCTTGGACAGAATACCTTTTTCTCCAAAGAAGAAGTGGAAAGAGCATTCACTGCAAATAGCCCAAGCAACAACACCGAGGATTCGGATTCTCCCCAATAATATCGCGAATTTTGGCTAATTTTGCAAGCCAAATCGCATGGAAACCAACCTTAACGAACAACAAATACTCCGACGCCAATCGCTCGAACAACTCAGAGCCATGGGCATCGATCCCTACCCAGCAGCACTGTATCCAGTGAATTGCCTGGCCGCAGATATTCGGTCGCATTATACCGAAAGCAGCGAGGATCAAAAATGGAAAGAAGTTGTTTTGGCCGGTCGCTTGATGACCCGTCGCATCATGGGTAAGGCCGCATTTGCCGATTTGCAAGACTCAAGCGGACGGATGCAGATCTACGTGAACCGCGACGAAATCTGTCCAGACGAAAACAAAGACCTCTACAATACTGTATTCAAGAAACTGCTCGACATCGGAGATATCATTGGTGTGAAAGGACATGTATTCACCACCCAAACCGGTGAACTTTCTGTCCATGTAACCGAATTGATGTTGCTATCGAAGTGCTTGAACCCACTTCCCTTGCCCAAGCAAGATGCCGATGGGAATGTCTACGACGCGTTCACAGATCCCGAAGCGCGCTACCGCATGCGCTACGTGGACTTGGTGGTCAATCCCCAAATCCGCGAAACATTTATCAAGCGCACAAAAGTGATTCAAAGCTTGCGCAATACTTTCAATGAACAGGGTTACCTCGAAGTTGAAACCCCCATTTTACAAACCGTTCATGGTGGCGCAACGGCACGCCCGTTCATGACCCACCACAATGCCCTGGATATTCCCCTTTACTTGCGCATCGCAAACGAGTTATACCTCAAGCGCTTGATTGTGGGTGGATTCGACGGCGTCTATGAATTTGCAAAAAATTTCCGCAACGAAGGCATCGATAGAACCCATAACCCCGAATTTACCGGTTTGGAAATCTATGTGGCCTACAAAGACTATTATTGGATGATGGATTTCGTTGAAACGATGTTGGAGCGATGTGCAGTGGATGTTACAGGCAATTCCACAGTTACCCTGGGCGAGAACCAAATCTCCTTTGCCAAGCCTTATGCCCGCCTAACCATGGCCGAAGCCATCAAGAAGTATGGAAACATCGACATTGAAGGCAAAAGCGAAGCGGAATTGGGTGCTGAAGCGAAAAAGTTGGGTTGCGAAGTCACTGCCCAAATGGGTGTAGCCAAATTAATTGATGAGATTTTCGGTGCCTGTGCTGAAAAGCATTTGATACAACCCACCTTTATCACCGATTACCCCATCGAAATGAGTCCGCTCACCAAAAAACACCGCTCCAAGCCAGGATTGGTTGAGCGCTTCGAACTGTTTGTCAACGGCAAAGAAATCGCCAACGCCTACACTGAGTTGAACGACCCCATTGATCAGCGCGAACGATTTGAGGACCAACTGAAATTGGCAGCAAGGGGCGATGAAGAAGCAATGGCCTATGACCACGATTTTGTGAGAGCATTGGAATATGCCATGCCCCCAAGCAGTGGATTGGGTGTGGGTATCGACAGGCTTACCATGATGCTCACCAACCAACAGAGCATCCAAGAAGTACTGTTCTTCCCGCAAATGCGTCCTGAAAAATTTGACTGATGTTTGAAATCGGCGACGACGAACGCAAAGTGTTGCTTTGCCTCATACACGCTGAAACACCACTTACTGTGGTTGAAGATACCAGTTTGGCTGTCAATGTTGTGATCGACATCATCCGTCAATTGCATCACTATCGCTACATCAAAGCCATTGGAAGCAACAACCAAGTGATGGGCAATTTTGACGTTGACAAGATCCGAAAAACACGTTTCCAATTGACGGCGAAGGGATTTGATGAAATATCTGGTAATCCCAAAGCAATTTTTACCTGAGGGTGTTTACGAACCAATTGTAACGAATTGTCCGAGTTGTCCACCAACCTTGGCGGTTCTCGGGTGATTGATTATATTCGCAGTAGGCTAATCCGCATTAACAAATATCCATGTCCGAATCAGTAAAACTCATCGTAGAAGGTAAAGAATTTGAATTTCCAGTTATCACAGGTACCGAAGGCGAAAAAGCCATAGATATCAGCAAGTTACGTGACCTGACAGGCCACATCACCTTGGATATCGGTTTCAAAAATACGGGCTCCACGAAGAGCGCAATCACTTTCTTGGATGGGGAGGAAGGTATTCTTCACCACCGCGGATACTCCATTGAAGATTTGGCCGAACACGCCTCTTTCCTGGAAGTTTCATATTTGTTGCTCTATGGAAAATTGCCCAACGCTGCAGAATACGCAGAATTTACGGAAACAATTAAAGAACACACGTTGGCCAATGAAGGACTTCTCGCCATGTTCAATTCCTTTCCAACCGGATCTCATCCCATGGGTCAGTTGTCTAGCATGGTTGCCGCATTGGGTTTATATTACCCCAAAGCCTTGAACCCCCACCGTCCAGAAGAAGCCATCAACAGAACCATCATTCGTTTGATGGCCAAGATGCCAACCATCTGTGCGATGATCTACAAAAAACGCAATGGTCATCCCACCGTTTATCCCAAGAACAGTTTGGACTATGTGGCCAATTATTTGAATATGACCTTTGGACAGGTAACCATGCCTGAGTACGAGCCAGACCCTGTACTCGTGGGCGCAATGAATAAGTTGCTTATCCTACACGCCGATCACGAACAGAACTGTAGTGCCAGTACCGTACGCGTGGTGGGTAGTTCACAATCAAATCTTTACAGCAGCATATCTGCGGGTATTTCGGCCTTGTGGGGTCCTTTGCATGGCGGTGCCAACCAAGAAGTATTGGAAATGTTGGAGCAAATCCAAAACGATGGTGGAGATGTTCAAAAATGGATCAACAAAGCCAAAGACAAGAACGATCCTTTCCGTTTGATGGGATTCGGTCACCGCGTATATAAAAACTTCGACCCACGTGCAAAAATCATCAAAAAGGCTTGCGACGATGTATTGGCGAAGTTGGGTGTGAACGACCCTGTATTGGAAATTGCCAAACAGTTGGAAGAAAGTGCACTTACCGATTCTTACTTCATTGAGCGTAAATTGTTCCCCAACGTGGATTTCTACTCTGGAATCATTTACCGCGCCATGGGATTCCCCACCGATTTCTTCACAGTGTTGTTCTCTATGGGCCGCCTTCCAGGTTGGATCAGCCAATGGCAAGAAATGCGCAAAGAAAAACAACCCATCGCACGTCCTCGCCAAATTTATACCGGCGAAACCCAACGTGCCTTCGTACACATGAAAGACAGGGCCTAACCAACGTCGGTTCGTATAATTCCAGAGAAAAGGCACCCATTGGGTGCCTTTTCTCTGGAATCCAATCATCAATTTCCCTCTAATCTTGGTCTTTCATCGACAAATGAGCAGTTCGTTTGTTACTCCTACAAGTACCTTTGTAACCGCAATGCACCGCATCCTAATTTTCCTGCTTTTCAGCACATTCAATATTGTTCTTGCTCAAAATTTCACCCTTTCTGGATATGTTAAAGATTCCAGTTCCCGTGAAACCATCACCAAGGCACAAATCACTGTTACCATCACCGGCGTAAAATACACGCCCACAGAACTTCGATCCACCACCAACGGATACGGATTCTACTCACTGACAGTTCCAGCAGGCAAGCATACCCTTATCGTAACAGCACCCTCCTATGCGCCACTCGCTACCCAGTTGGATATCACCAACAACCTTGAATACAACATTCTGTTATCCCCCGATGTAGAAGGAATGGGCACCGTAACCATTCGATCAAAACGGAACAACAATGTCAAATCACTAGATATATCAACCCAAAACATCAACGGACAAACCATCAAAAAAATCCCCGCATTTCTGGGGGAAGCCGATGTCATCAAGAGCATCCAATTACTCCCAGGAGTGACCACGGTTGGTGAAGGTGCGTCGGGCTTTAACGTCCGGGGTGGAAGCATAGACCAAAACCTCGTACTCATGGACGAAGCACCCGTCTTCAATTCCGCCCACCTGTTTGGTTTCTTTTCGATATTCAATCCAGACGCCGTGAAAGATGTCGAGCTCGTGAAAGGCGGAATCCCCGCAAACTATGGGGGTCGACTGAGCTCTACCTTGGATGTAAAATCCCGCGATGGTAACAAGCGTAGCTATCAAACCAATGGTGGCATTGGAAGCATATTCTCTCGACTCACCGTCGAAGGTCCGCTCGCCCTGCCCGAATCCAAAAACTTACTCAAACCAAGGAAAACACCCGCAAAATCAAGTTTCATGGTTTCTGGTCGCCGGTCCTACATTGATGTGCTCGCAAAGCCATTTCTGCCCGATAACCTCGCAGGTAGCCAATTCTACTTCTACGACCTCACTGCAAAAGCGAACTACAGCTACAAGCGCGACAACATATTCATCTCTACCTATATCGGCGATGATGTTTTCAAGGCGGCTGGACTGTTCGGTGTTAAGTGGGGTAATTCTACCGTAACCGCCCGCTGGAACCACGTATTCAATAAGAAATTGTTCTCCAATTTTACCTATTACTACAGTCGTTACCGCTACAACCTCGAGTTCATGAACCGCGATGTAACTTTTAATTGGAAAAGCAACATCGTCAACAACAGCGCTAAGGTCGATTTCAACTACTTTCTAAATCCCAAAAACACTTTGGCTTTTGGTGGACAGATCACCCACTATCGATTTATTCCCGGCGAGGCCATTGCCAAGTCTGCTACCCTCAATTTGAAGTTTGGTTTACCTGATCGGTATGCCCTTGAGAACGCCGTATACATCTCCGATGATTGGAATGCGAACGGTAAATTCTCAATCCGTGCAGGCATACGACTAAGTCAGTTCATGTATTTAGGTCCAGGTAAAGTGTATCTATTTAACCGAGAACCTGGTAAACAAGGCATACTAGATAGTATGTATTCTACCCAAAATGGCGATATCGTTGCCAATTATATCAACCCAGAACCCCGCCTCGGCTTCAAATACCAACTCAATAGTAGCAGTTCCATCAAAGGGGGTTTCAACCGAATGGTGCAAAATCTCCACTTGATCTCAAACACAGCAGCATCAGTGCCTTTCGATGTTTGGCAGCCCACAACCAACAACATCAAACCCGAAATTGCGGACCAAATCGCCCTGGGTTATTTCAAAAATTTCAACGGAAAACACGAATTTGAAACCAGCATCGAAGGATACTACAAAACACTCCAAAACCAAGTTGATTACATTGACGGTGCCAGCTTACTCTTAAATGAGTTACTTGAAGCGGATTTGCTCACAGGCATCGGAAGAGCCTACGGATTAGAAGCCTATATCAAGAAATCCTCCGGTAATTTAACAGGCTGGATTAGTTACACCCTCTCGCGCTCTGAGCGCAAAGTTTTAGGCATCAACAACGATGAATGGTATGCCAATCGATTCGACCGACTTCATAACTTGTATGTTGTGAGTCAGTACAAAATCAATGAGAAATGGGAGTGCGCCGCCAACTTCGTCTTCAGTACCGGCACGCCGGCCACCTTCTACACAGGACAATATACCGTCCAAGGATATGTGATTCCCGATGCCGGATCCAATGCCAGAAACAATGTGCGAAACCCCGATTACCATCGCCTCGATCTGAGTGTAACCTACCACCGCAAAAAATCCAAAAAGTTTGAAAGCAATTGGGTGTTCTCTTGCTACAATGTATACAACAGACGCAATCCATTCAGCATTTATTTCGCCACCAATTATCAGGGGAAGGGACAAAATGAAGCCATCCGCTACAGTGTTATCGGCAGCGCCATCCCATCCGTTTCCTACAACTTCAAATTCTAATTATCACCCCATGAAATTCAGCAAATCAATCATATTCAATGGTCTTGTCGCCCTTAGTATCGGCCTACTTTCCACGGGATGCGAAGACGTTATACAAGTAGATGTCATCCAAAAAAGTCCCAAAATTGTTGTCGATGCGTTTGTCAACAACCAGCTCGATACCCAAACCATCAAACTTACCCGTTCCATTGGATACTTTGACTCAAGCGGATCAGAACCCGCTATCACAAATGCCCAAGTTGCCATCATTGATCAATCTTCGGCATTGCCCAAATTGTTTGTATTCCAACATAGCAGTCAAGGCAAATACCAATTTGTACCAAATGCAACATCGGGTGATACTTTTACGGTTGGACATGATTACGCACTTTTGGTCGTCGTAGACAACGATACCCTGGTGAGTTTTTCCCCCCTCAACCCAACGACCACCATCGATTCAATCCGCTTGGTGGATGTAGAAGGCAATGGACCGCCAATCAACACAACCGGGAAATATGTAGAACTCATGGCGAACGACCGCAAGGGGCCCGGCGATTTTTATTGGATTAAAACCTTCCGCAACGATTCCTTCCTCAATAGTATTTCACAATTGAACATCTCGGCGGATATGGGTAATACCTCCAGAGGACAAGACGGTGAACTTTTCATCTATCCGGTGCGATACAATGGCGTGAATGATTTTTTGAGGTCGTTCAAAACGGGGGAAAATGTGCGCATCGAAATCCACTCCATCAATGGACTTGCTTTCGCTTGGTTCAATCTCGTGGTCAGTGAAAACCAAAACGGCGGCTTATTTGCCACACCTCCGGCAAATATTTTCACCAACATCACTTCTCTCAACCCCAAAAAGAAAACCGCTTTGGGTGGGTTTTTCTGCATGAGTGCCGTTGCTTCGGCCTCGGTAAAAATACCCTAACTGGGATTTTTTGAACAATCCATTACAGCATCTACCTCGACTTATTGTTAGGCCAATTCTTTGAGCCTGTTTCTCAGGGCTTCCAATTCATCGCGCAATCGCGCGGCTTCCATGAACTCCATTTCCTTGGCTGCTCTTAACATGTCTTTCTCTGTCCGAACGATCATCTTCTCAATGCCCATTTTATCCATGTAGGCCACCACAGGGTCAGCTGCCATATTGATGCGCGATTCTGGCATGTTGTAATTCACACCGCTACCCAACTCTATATCGCCGTATTTGGCATCAGCCACGCCAGTTTGTTTGAAAATCTCATCGGTGCTTTTCAAAACTGTTTTTGGAACAATGCCATGCTTGGTGTTATAAATCACCTGCTTCTCTCGCCTTCGATCCGTCTCTTCGATGGTCTTTCGCATGCTCTCCGTGATTTTATCCGCATACATGATGACTAAACCGCGGTCGTTACGCGCAGCACGTCCGATTGTTTGAACCAACGCCGTCTGACTCCGTAAAAATCCTTCTTTATCTGCATCCATGATGGCCACCAAACTCACTTCCGGCAAATCCAGACCCTCTCTTAACAAATTCACACCAATCAATACATCAATCACACCCATGCGCAAATTCCTCAAAATCTCGACCCGATCCAAGGTCTTCACCTCGCTGTGTATATAGTCGACCTTCACGCCCAAACGCATCAAATATTTGGTCAGTTCCTCCGCCATTCGCTTGGTTAACGTCGTCACCAAGACCCTGTCCTTCATCTTGATGCGATTGTCAATTTCCTCGATCAAATCATCCACTTGATTGGCCAAAGGCCGAATCAATATTTGGGGATCCAATAGGCCCGTTGGTCTAATCAACTGTTCCACCAACACACCTTCGCTCTCCTCTATTTCGAACTGAGCCGGTGTTGCACTCACATACACCGCCTGATTCACCACTTGGTAAAACTCCTCAAACTTGAGCGGTCGGTTGTCCATCGCCGCTGGTAATCGGAATCCGAAATCCACCAAATTCACTTTTCTGCTTCGATCACCACCGTACATCGCACGAATCTGGGGCATCGACACATGGCTTTCATCCACCACCAACAAAAAATCCTTGGGAAAATAATCGAGCAAACAGAAAGGTCGATCACCCGGACCCCGACGGTCGAAATACCGCGAGTAATTTTCGATACCATTGCAATAGCCCAACTCTCGGATCATTTCTAAATCGAAATTCACCCGCTCTTCCAATCGCTTCGCTTCCAAGAATCGGCCCTGCTCCCGGAAATATTCCAACTGCAACACCAAATCATCCTGAATCTGATAGATGATGTCCTTCAAACGATCTCTCGGACTTACATACAAATTCGCAGGATAAATGGCCACATCTTCATGCCCTTCAATCTTCCGTCCACTCACTGGGTCAAAGCTGATGATTTCATCAATTTCATCACCAAAAAACGACACCCTGTAGGCAAAATCGTTGTAAGCCAAATGCACATCTACCGTATCGCCCTTCACCCGAAAAGTGCCGCGATTAAAATCAGCCGTGGTTCGGCTATACAAACTCTCAACCAGCTTAAACAACAAGGTATTTCGTGTGATTACCTGTCCTTTACTGATGCGAATAATGGTCTGCTCAAAATCCGATGGGTTTCCCGCACCGTAAATACAACTCACGCTTGCAACCACAATGATATCGCGTCGACCGCTCAACAAACTAGAAACCGTTTTTAAGCGCAGTTTTTCGATCTCGTCGTTGATGTTCAAATCCTTTTCGATGTAGGTATTTGTGGTTGGGATATAGGCCTCGGGCTGGTAATAATCGTAATAACTCACAAAATACTCGACCGCATTGTTGGGGAAAAATTGCTTGAATTCACCATACAACTGCGAAACCAATGTCTTGTTGTGACTCAATACCAGGGTTGGTCGCTGCGTCTGTGCAATCACATTCGCCATGGTAAATGTCTTTCCTGAACCCGTTACCCCAAGTAAAGTCTGGGCCTTCACCCCAGAATTCAATCCTTCAACCAACTGTTTGATGGCATCTGGTTGATCCCCGGTGGGCTGAAATGGCGAAGTGAGCTCGAAGGCAGGCATGGACAGACAAAGTTAGCATAGAGAGGTCATCAAAAGCCAATGCCAGATGATATAGTGCCAATTCTATTTTCCCTATCTTTGCAGTTGCATGCAAGAGGTAGCAAAACAACCCGCAGAAATGAGCAAAGAGGCCTTTGTGCAAGAAGTTCTTAACGATTATCGCATTGCTTTTGAAAGTCGCCAAGCCAGTTTGATAGGACGAAAAGAGGTACTTACGGGTAAAGCGAAGTTTGGCATCTTTGGTGACGGTAAAGAAATCGCCCAAATTGCCATGGCCAAAGTATTCCAACACGGCGATTGGCGCAGTGGTTATTACCGCGATCAAACCTTCATGTTTGCCAAAGGCATCAGCAGTATACATGCATTTTTTGCGCAGTTGTATGCCATCCCTGACACAGAAAAAGAACCCGCCAGTGGTGGCCGCTCGATGAATGGGCATTTCGCCACACGATTGCTGGATGACAACGGGAATTGGTTACCTCAAACCGACCGCTTCAATAGTAGCGCGGATATATCGCCTACGGCCGGACAAATGCCACGTCTACTGGGCTTGGCAGTAGCATCAAAATTGTATCGCCAAAACCCCGATTTGCATGCCTTCTCCGATTTTTCAAACAAAGGCAATGAAATCGCCTTCGGAACCATCGGAAACGCCTCTTCCTCGGAAGGCATCTTTTGGGAAGTCATGAACGCCGCTTGCGTCATGCAAGTGCCGATGTTGATGAGCCTATGGGATGATGGTTACGGCATCTCTGTTCCTGCAAAATACCAGACCGCCAAAGAAAATATCGCAGCCCTGATGCGCGGTTTCCAATCCAACGAAGAAGGACAAGGATTAGAACTTCTCACTGCCCGCGGATGGAACTACCCCGAACTGTGTAAAGTATACAAACAAGCGGCCGATATCTGTCGCGAAAAACATACCCCCGTTTTGGTCCATGTGACCGAAGTAACCCAACCCCAGGGCCATTCTACCTCCGGAAGCCACGAGCGATACAAGAGCAAAGAACGCCTGGAATGGGAAACTGAATTCGATGGCATCGCCCAAATGCGTCAGTGGATGATTGAGCAAAACATTGCCGATGAAACCACCCTAACTGCCCTTGAAGAGAAAGCCCTTGAAGCTGTAAAACAAGCCCAAAAACAGGCATGGACCGATTACCTGCAGCCCATAAAATCAGAAGTTTCAGGATTGATCTCCCTCCTGCAGCAATTGGCATCGAGTGGTTTATCGCCCGAATTGGCCAGCATCGCCCAATCACTAAGTGACGCCAAAGACCCTATCCGCCGCGATATGGGTGTTGCCATTCACAAGGCACTGCGTCTGACCGTCAACGCAAGCGTAGATGCACGCAAACCCCTGCTCGATTACCTCAATGCATTCAATGCCATTAACGGCAGACGATACAGCAGCCATGTATACAGTCAGAGCGAATCATCTGTATTAAATGTACCCGAAGTACCTGCCCAATACACCGATGAGGTCGTTGATGGACACCAAGTAGTTAGGGCCTGTTTCGATGCCAACCTTGAACGCGATCCCCGTGTTTTTGCCTTCGGTGAAGACGTAGGAAAAATTGGTGATGTGAACCAAGGTTTCTCGGGCATGCAAGAAAAATACGGCGAGTTGCGGGTGACCGATAAAGGCATCCGTGAGTGGAGTATCATCGGCGAAGGTATCGGAGCCGCTATGCGTGGGTTGAGACCCATCGCCGAAATCCAATACCTAGACTACCTGCTATACGCACTCGAACCCATGAGCGATGATATTGCCACCATGCAGTACCGCACCAAGGGTGGACAAAAAACACCCATCATTATTCGTACGCGCGGACATCGTTTAGAGGGTATTTGGCACTCCGGAAGTCCGATGGGCATGATCATCCATGCCGTCCGAGGAATGCACGTGTGTGTACCCAGGAACATGACCCAAGCCGCCGGTATGTACAACACCTTGTTGCGCGCCGATGAACCCGCGTTGGTGGTGGAATGCTTGAACGGTTATCGCATCAAAGAAAAATTGCCCGCCAACATTGGTGAGTTTACCGTTCCATTTGGTAAGCCCGACGTACTCCGCTTTGGAGAAGATATCACCCTGGTAACGTACGGTTCATGTTGCAGAATTGCCCAAGAAGCCTGCGATTTGCTTGCTGAACAAGGCATCCGCGTTGAATTAATCGATGTGCAAACCTTGTTGCCCTTCGATATCAACCACAGCATCGTGGAGAGTCTCAAATCAACCAACCGCATCGTGTTCCTGGACGAAGATGTTCCGGGTGGTGCAACGTCATACATGATGCAGCAAGTGCTTGAGGAACAAGGCGGCTACCAATATCTCGATAGCAAACCCGTTACCATTACGGCCAATGAGCACAGACCCGCTTACGGTAGCGATGGCGATTACTTCAGTAAGCCTTCCGTGGATACCGTTTTCAGCACCATTTACCAGATGATGCACGAAAACAATCCAACCAAATGGCCAAGTTTGTTGTAAAAAGGTCGATTTTCTTGGTGTAAAGTAGACGCTTATTCACAATGGGCGATTAAGTTCATCCCATTTTACCGAAATTTGTGGAATCGTGAACCAGCCTTCTCCCAATTTATTTCGTCTTTCTGGACTTGAACCCTTTACCCTAACCCGTGAAACCAATTTTGTTAATATTGGTGA
>SXYY01000018.1 GCA_005788145.1 Bacteroidota bacterium | reverse complement strand
TGGAAAAGCATCACGTGGACATCCTATATACAGCGCCTACGGCGATTCGCAGTTTGATGGGTGCGGGCGACGAGTGGGTTAATCGTCATGCCATGCCATCACTCAAGGTTTTGGGCACTGTGGGTGAACCCATCAACGCAGAGGCTTGGCATTGGTACCATGAAAAGGTAGGAAAAGGTCGGTGCGAAATCGTGGATACTTGGTGGCAAACCGAAACTGGCGGGGTGCTGATTACCAACCTGGCGGGTGTTACCCCAAGCAAACCCACCTATGCCACACTACCCTTGCCCGGCGTGGAACCCCTGCTTGTCGATGAACAGGGCGTCGAGATTTTGGGCAACAATGTCTCCGGCAATTTGTGCATCCGCAGGCCTTGGCCGGGGATTTTGCGCACGACATGGGGCGATCACGAACGATGCAAACAAACGTATTTCAGCACCTATCCCGGTCTCTATTTTACCGGCGATGGCGCCCTACGCGATGAAAATGGGTTTTATCGGATCACCGGTCGGGTCGACGATGTACTGAACGTAAGCGGGCACCGTATCGGAACAGCCGAGGTGGAAAATGCCATCAATTTGTACCCCGGTGTTGTGGAAAGTGCGATTGTGGGGTATCCGCACGACATCAAAGGCCAAGGAATTTATGCATTTGTGATTTACCAGGGCGATGTCAGTGATCGAAACACTTTGAGCAAGGGCATCAACGACATGGTGAGCAAAACCATCGGAGCCATTGCCAAGGCCGATAAAATTCAAATAGTTTCTGGGTTACCCAAAACGCGTTCTGGCAAAATCATGCGTCGAATTCTGCGCAAAATCGCGGAGGGAGAGTTGGCTTCGCTGGGAGATACCACCACCCTGTTGGATCCCAACGTGGTGGATGAAATTATCGCTGGAAGGCTCTAGCCTTCTGGGAGTGGGGCAATCAACCCTTTATTTGTTGCGCAATGCGCGCTTCATGGGTGTCATTTCCACTTGTTCGTTCGCGGGCACGGGTTTGTTTTTGAAGATTTCAAAACGCGTGGGTTCCGCTGTGCGAGGCCAAGTGTGGTTGCTTTCATCAATGTCGGACGTCTCTTTGAACGGATCCAATACAATGCTCGCCACTTCTTTGCGCTTGAGGAAATTCTTGGTTACTTTTTGCTCATTTTTACGCCAAATGTAGGCGTGGATGTAATCCACCTCTGAAGTACCGTCTGTGTAATTCCATTGCAGAATGATGGGCATCACAAATCCACCTTTGTTGCTGAATGAAATTTCATACATATAAGCATTCTCGTAGGGCTTCATCTCTTCGGGTGTTAGCAGCGTGAAATCTTTGTAGAGATCGCGCACCACAGATTCTTGCTTGGGCTGTCCTTGTGCGGCCAATGCGGCTCTCACGGCACTGCCCACAGTATCCTTGGCAGGATTGTAATAGTAATAGAAATCGCGCAGGGAAGTATCTCGATCAACGGCAAATTGTATACCCGAGACTTTGTTGCGCAGTTTGCTCACATGCTGAAATTCAGCGGCAGAGAGATTGGCTACACCGTTACGGCCTTTGCCATTGCCCATACCCAAACCGCGACCGCGACCGATGCGCAGGGTGGAATCGAGTTTTACAGGCATCGATTCAGGTGCAAACGGACGGTAAGCCAATACAGAGTCCATCGAAATATCTACAGGTTGAATATCGAAGAACCAAGCGCGCCAGAACCAATCCAAATCCACCCCAGAAGCGTCTTCCATGGTGCGGAAGAAATCGGCGGGGGCAGGATGCTTGTAGGCCCAACGGTTGCAATATTCTTTGAAGGCGTAGTCGAACAGTTCACGTCCCATGATGGTCTCGCGCAAAATATTCAAGCCAGTTGCGGGTTTGGCGTAGGCGTTGGGACCGAAGTTGATGATGTTCTCCGAGTTGGTCATGATGGGCTCCAATTGTTCTTTGGGCATCTTCATGTAATCCACGATTTTGTGGGCCGGTCCGCGCTGTGAAGGGTAATTGTTGTCGAATTCTTGTTCGGTGAGGAACTGTACAAACGTGTTCAAGCCTTCATCCATCCAGGACCAATTCCGCTCGTCTGAGTTGATGATCATGGGGAAGAAATTGTGTCCCACTTCATGAATAATCACCCCGATCATGCCGTATTTGGTGCGTGAGCTGTAGGTACCATCTTCATCGGTTCTGCCGTAGTTGAAGCAGATCATGGGATATTCCATTCCGCTGGAGGCCTCTACGCTGATGGCCACCGGGTACTGATAGGGCGTGGTGTATTTGCTGTAGGTTTTGATGGTATGGGCTACCACTTTGGTGGAATATTTGCGATAGAGTCCGTAGGCTTCTTTTCCGTAGTAGCTCATGCATTGAATGCGCTTGCCTTGCACGAATTCGGGCATGGCATCCCAAACAAACTTGCGCGATGAGCCCCAGGCGAAGTCGCGCACATTGGTGGCTTTGTAGTGCCAAGTTTTGGTTTGAACGGTATCGCGGTGCTGCTCGCGGTATTTGGCTTCTTCCAACGTCACGATTTCTGTGGGCTCTAACACAGTACTTCCATTGGGCACAGGCGTTTTCAGTACTTGATTCCAACGTTGTAACTGGGCAGAAGTAAGCACATCGCTGTAGTTCTGACATTCGCCGGTCGCTGCGATGACGTGATCGGCCGGAACGGTCATTTTCACATCGAAATTGCCAAAAATCAAACTAAACTCTCCCCTTCCGGTAAACTGTTTGTGATTCCATCCTTGGTAATCGCTGTAAACACACATTCTGGGATACCACTGTGAAATGGTGAAAATGTGGTTACCGTCTTTGGGAAAATACTCGTATCCGCCCCTGCCGCCGATTTTCATGCGCTCCGGGATTTTGTAATTCCACTTCACCTTGAATACATATTTCTGTTTGCTGGCAAGTACTTTCGGCAAATCCACCCGCATCATCGTTTGGTTGATGGTGTAAGGCAGCGCATTTCCTCCTGCATCGGTCACGCTCAAAATATTCACGCCGTAACCCGCCAAACGGGCTTTCACGTCCATGCCATCAATCTGCGCAGGTGTCAGCGGCAAACTTTTGCCACTTTCATTGAAGTAGTTGTTTTCGCCATTGGGATTGTGCTCATTTTCATCGAGTTGCAACCACAAGTAGGTCAATCCATCGGGAGAATTGTTGAAATAGGTGATGGTTTCTTCGCCATGCAAATACTGCTTCTTCTCATCCAAAGTAGCCTGGATTTGGTAATCCGCCCGTTGTTGCCAGTATTCATGTCCAGGCGCACCCGAAGCAGTTCGGTAGGTATTGGCATCGGGCAAAATGGTGCCCAACTGCTCAAATTTGTTGCCATGGTTTGAGGTGGGGTTGTTTTGCAAATTCTGGGCGATGCTGGGCGCGATGGCAGCGACGAAGAAGGCTGTTGAAGCCAACAAACTTTTCACGTGGTTCGATTTACAGGGGTTCATTACAAATGTCGAAGTCAACAAAAATAAGGAAATCCCCCCAAATGGCGGCAACATTGGGCTAAGGGATTATCCTTCAGGAGAATGGAATAATTAGATGGTCATCAGTCGCTCAAACAGCATCCAAAGCGATAACAACAATACTGGGCTCGTCAACAGAATAATGCGCTTGTTTTCACGGATTTGCAGGAGCCGGTCCATGGCGGTAGTGACCGATAAAACCACCAAAATGATGAGTATTTGTCCAATCTCCAACCCTACATGGAATGAAAACAGGGGAAATGCAATGGATGTTTCACTGCCCAACATCGAACGGAGAAAATTGGAAAACCCAAGTCCGTGAATGAGTCCGAAACCCAACACGGTAGGAAGCACCGATTTTTCTTCCAAACCCTGTTTGCCGGGTTTTAACAGTGGCCACAAATGCTGTACACAGGAGAATGCGATGGTTGCTGGGATCAGGGCTTCAATCCAGGAAGAGGGCAATCGAACAACATTCAACACACTCAATGCCAAGGAGATGGAATGTCCGATGGTAAATGCCGACACCAACCAAATCCATCGTTTATCGCCAAAGGTAAAAACGCAACACAGTGCCAGTAAAAACAGCATGTGGTCGTAACCTTGCCAATCGAGGATGTGCGACAGGCCCATTTCCAACCAAAATGTAAAATCTTCCATGCGATGAGTAACTTTGAAGCGTGCAAAGAAAGGACATTGTTCCAAAATTATCATGGACGATATTATTAACTGCAATGTTGATGTTGTCGATAACATTGACATCGTATCACCCGTATCATGTGGGTTTAACTGAGATTTTTATACATCCCAATAAGGAAGTTGGGGTCAGCTGCAAGTTATTTGTGGACGATGTTCAGGATGCCATTTATAGGGAATCTGGTCAGAAAGTGAATTTGGCATTGAAACGTCCGGAGGACACAAAAGCGTTAAACGCCTATCTACAACCAAAATTACAAGTGAAATGGGGCAGCAAGCCTTTACCATTGTTGATGATAGGATATGAGTTTGAGGAGGAGGCCGTGTGGTGCTATTTTGAATCTCAAATCAAAGGGAAGTCGCGTCAAATCACCCTCTGTAATCGAGCACTTTACGAGCAATTGTCGACCCAGTCGCATTTCCTAATGCTACAATACAATGACCAAAAATTACGCTGGAAATTAACGAATCCCGAGGGATGTCACACGTTTGAGTTGCAATAGTAACAACCTGCAACAAATTGAGCACAGCGTGATTAATTTCAATATTTGACGTCATCAGGAAGTCACAAACAACATGAGTTTGGGTTAAAATTGATTGTCGGACAACGATTTGTTTAACTTTTCGGTCTATTTTTGAAATACGGGTATAAAACCATGAAAAAACTTTTACAAATTGTCGCTTTTGTTCTGTTGGGCTCAACGGCGATGACGGTGAAAGCCCAAACCAAAGTGAGATTGGCCACGGGAGTCACAAGTCAGTGTTTAACAGGCACTTTTGGCGCAGAGGGTACTTTGTTGGCCGATTCCTGTGCGCAATTCAAATGGGCCATTACAGGCAACGGCACCACTGCCTATGCCTATGGCACCAAGGTTACTTACACCTTCCCTGCCGCTGGTACCTACACGGTTTGTGGCAGGTTGTACAATTCATGCAAAAAATTTGATACAAGCGTCTGTAAAACCATTACTGTGGTTTCTTGTGATTGTAAATTAACCACCGAATTCAGCTTCTCAACCGATTGTAAAAAAGTAAAATTCAAAGCCACTTCAAACCAAGCTGGCGCGAAATTCACTTGGAATTTCGGAGACAAAACCACAGGGACTGGCGTTGACCCAGTAAAGAGTTATTTGTCGGAGGGTGTCTACAAAGTATGTGTCACCGCCACTTGGATAGATTCTACTGGGAAAACATGCACCGCTACATTCTGCAGAGAAATCAAAGTAAGTTGCGGAACACCTTGCGATTTAAAAGGTGAATTTGGTTTCGTTAATACAGGCGGAAAGTTCCGTTTCAAAGCGAGCAGCAATAAAGGGTATACCTATTCTTGGGACTTTGGCGATGGCAAAACTGGCAAGGGCATCGATCCTTACCATGAATACGCGAAAGCAGGCACGTATACAGTTTGTTTAACCATTACCGACAAAACTGGCAAGTGTAAGATTAAGATTTGTAAAACCGTTACGGTTGGCAATCCATGCGGCATCATCGGCGGCATGACTTGGAAAAAGACCAACGATACCACCTGGAAGTTTTTTGCCACATCCAACACAGGCACTGGCACTACATACTTTTGGAATTGGGGCGATGGCACTACCTCAACGGGGAAAGATGCAACGCATGTATACAAAAAGGCTGGTACATATGAAGTTTGTTTGAAGATCTACGACACCAAAAAGAAGTGTTTTGTCTATATCTGCAGAAAGATTGTTGTTACAGTTGGTTCGGGCAATGTTACCAAATGCAACTGGGCTGCTGCCGGGGCAACTCTGAGTTACAGCAACAAAACAGCTTGTAACACCTACTTCTTTGAAGGCAAAAACATGAACTTGAATGGTGGCAACTGCATCAAATACACCATTGTTGTTGGTAATAGTGGCGGATCAACCACTTACAAAGCAAGAACCGCAACCCATACTTTCACAACCAATGGAACGTACAATGTTTGTATCAAATACTACGATTCTTGCAAAGCTTGCGACACTTTGATTTGTACATCTGTAAAAGTAGATTGCTGCAACGCGAAGGCGAGCTTCCAAGTGGATAGCGTTTCAAGTAACGGTAAAATGTATGTAAAGAACACCAGTACAGGTGCTAAGTCATTCTTGTGGAGTTTCGGTGATAGCACTGCCAATAGCAAGGACAAAACACCGATTCACCAGTTCTCGGCATCAGGAACTTATACGGTTTGTTTAACCGCTTATGATTCAACAGGAACCTGTTCTACAGTGTATTGCTACACTGTGAAAGTATTGAAGACCCGCGGAAAAACAGCAATTCAAGGACTACAGGGTAGCTCCTATCCCAACCCGGCCGACCATGGATTCTATTTGGACTTGTCCGGCGGCACAATGTATACTGTTTACAACACAACCGGTCAAATCATTGCGAACGGGCAAGGCGACAAACTCACTTATGTTGAGACCGCCAACTGGAGCGAAGGGAATTACCGGATCGTATTGAAAAACGCCAGTGGCGTACAGACAATTTCAACGGTCATCGCCCATTAATCAAGTACTTTTCATAAGCCCCTGAATGTTGTGAAACCACAAATATTCAGGGGCTTTTTGCTGAATCAACATGTCATTATTTTTCAAATCTCATAGCAAACAAGCCCAATGACTAAAAAAAACCATTTCTCAATTACCATATTTGTATGTTTGGCCAACATCGCCTTGGCCCAAAACCCCATTCCCAATGCGGGATTTAACAATTGGAACACACAGTCCTACGAGGTACCCAACAAGTGGATGATGATTGGCAACACATCCAAAGACATTTCCAAAACCTTGGGCAATGTGGTTGGTTTTCGACTGAGCAATGACGTAGCATCAAAAACGGTGAGTTTTGCCATGAATGTTGGATCAAAGTACCCAGATCCATTGACAGGCGGTTTCAGCATTTCAGGTACACCAGGAAGCATCAAAATCAACTACAACAGCGAAAAGTTGGGCAATGATACTGCGATGATCATTGTGGGATTCACAAAGGGCACAGACCCCATTCCAATGGTCTTGCAAGAATTTTATATTTTACCTGATGCAACCGGTACCGGGGACAACAGCATCACAGTGCCACTGACCTATTCCTATCCCACTGCCGGTGTTGTTGCTGATTCAGGCTTTGTTTACATCGCCAGTAGTTTAAGACGCATCGCACCCAATAGCAATGGGAGTATAGCAATCTACGACATTTCATTTCCAGGAGGACAGACATCCGCTGATGGAAACTTGAGTATCGAGTCTTGGGGCAATTTGCTCGTTCGAAAGCCCAATCAGTGGTTGACTTCTTTGGATGCCTACGAAGAGCGCGTTGGCAAAATGAACGGCTTACAGGAGTATATTTTGAGTTCTACCGATTCACGCACAGGGCTCGCGGCATTGTTGAAACAGCGAAGTATCAATACATCCAGTGGCACAGAAATCATTCCAGCTTGGATGGTAACACGAGATACCAACTTATCGTATGCCGACATGGGTACTCCTTCATTCGCGGTATCCAAGCGATACAACAGCATTCGTGGATATTGGAAAGGATCGCTGACGGGTGGCGACAGAGCCACGGTGATGGTGAATTTTTTCCATGCAGATACACTCGTAGGATCGGGTATGTTTTCACAAGATTCCAAAAGCACCGTTCCAGGAAACTACATGTTATTTGCAGAGGACATCGTTTGGGACAGTCGTTTCACACTCACACCATCAAAAGCAACGGTGGGGGTTTACTTGACCGATTCTACTTTCCAAAATGCCAGTAACCCAAACAGTCAAATATTTTTGGAAGATTTGTGGCTCGACGACAATTTCGCTGGATTAAAACAAACCGTCAAACCCACCCTAACCAGTGTACAATGCTATCCAAACCCTGCCAAGGATCAAACAACAATCACTTCGGATAGCCCCATCAAGCGCTTGGTGGTGTTCAATACATCTGGACAAATCGTTTACGCGGAGAACCTCTCCCAACCATCGAATACAACTGTACTTCACTTTGGTGAATTTACCCATCAGCAGCAAGCAGGATTAACAGTGTATTTTGCGCGGATTGAAACCGAACGAGGCATGAGCACGGCATCCGTGGTTGTGCAACCTTAATCTCTTGATTTTAGTAAGTATAAAGCTTGCTTCAAGGCATCCAATTTGGCGGAAAAGGATTCGATATCGTCCCTCTCCGATTTGCTGAATTTGCGGCTTTCTAAATCCTCTTTTGTACAACTTAAAAACAGAGAAGATTTCATGAGGTCTTCGGATGAAACTTTCCGAGACACCCACAACAATATCATGGACAGGTGAATCCCACCGAAAATGCTCTGCAACAATTCCACGGCATACTTCTGGTATTGGTTGAATCCTTGGGTAAAGTCCATGAAACAATTGACAATCTCTCCGGGTACAAAGTCGATATCCGCCTCGCGCATCTCCTCAACATTCTGACAAGTATTCTCGGGCAGGGTTATCCAATCGTCTTTCAAAAAACGAACAAGTGGCGCGATGCTTTCGTATTGTAACGCTGCGATTTCATCGTCTTCAGACAAGCGATAGGCCGCATCCCACTGAAGATCATCCTCCACAAACAACTCGAACTGGGGCTGCTTTTCTTCGCAAAATGTGCTCAGTAAACAATATACCAAACTCTCACGCAGATCTGCGTGCTGTGGCAAAGCATTTAGGTCATTCGCAAGTAATTGTGCAACCTCCGTAGGCCATGCAGCAAACTCGCCTTGCAAATGTGTTTTTAATACGGATCCTTGCGCATTGACCACCACAGAGTAATCGCTGCGCAGTGTGCTGACTTTGACCGCAAACGGACCGTAAGAACTTTTCATTGGCGTATTACGCTCCTATATGCTTCAGGTGAAGCAAATGAGAGTGGACAGCGCTCAACATGGTTGGGAATTCTTTGTAGGTAATCTTAAATTCCTCGCAGGTTTCACGCACAATTTGGTTCAACTTAGGGTAATGAATGTGGGATATTTTGGGGAACAAGTGGTGTTCAACCTGAAAATTCAAACCACCCAACATCCAAGCCAAAAATTTGCTCTTAGTACCAAAATTCGCAGTTGTTTGGATTTGGTGTGTAGCCCAATCTGCCTCCACCGAAGTCACAGGCGATGTTTTTTCAACGAACGTAACATCTTCTACAACGTGTGCCAACTGAAACACAACAGCAATCACGAACCCTGTGGTCATACTCACAACCGTGTAACCCAACAGCGTTGGAGCAAGTCCTACGTAGTAAATGGGAAAACCAATAAACACAGCGATATAACCCAATTTCGTTACCCAGAAGGTCAAGTGATCCATGGCCGTAAACTTTACTTTCATGTCGCGATCGCCTACTTTGCCTGTGAAATATTTCACGAAATCTTGGTAAAAAATCCACATCAAATAGGTAACACAATACAGCAACAAACCGTAAATATGTTGAAAGCGATGAAACCAGTACTTGGGTTGGAACTCACTCACGCGCATGTAAGGGCTGATATCGATATCTTCATCGGCACCTTCGATGTTGGTGAATGAATGATGCGCTACATTGTGCTTTTGATTCCAAAAAAAGGCGTTGCCCCCCATCAAGTTCAAGCTATGGGCCATCATTTTATTTACCCAAGGCTTGCTCGAGTAACTGCCATGGGCGCCATCATGCATCACATTGAAGCCAATGGTTGCGAAATTCACACCCAACAACATGCACAGAGCAACGGCTAAGACCGTACCTGGTGTAAAGAATACCAATGTTACATACAAAGCCAACAGGGAAAGACCCAAAATGATGGTTTTACTATACAATTTCCAATTCCCTGAGGACTTGATATTGTTATCTGTGAAGTATGCGTCGATTCGCGCACGCAACGTAGAAAAGAACAGGGCATTTCTGCCTTCAAAGCGTATTTGGTTCATGCGTATTCACAAAGATAGGATATCCAACCACAGTTTATCTGATGGATGTCACGAAAACCGGCAAGGTTTTCAACGCTTTGCCCACTTTCATGCGAACATAATAGCAACCTTCTGGGACATTTTCTAGGGATAATTCAACCTCAAACCCCTTGTTGGGCAAGAAGTTTGATGCGGTAAACGGCTGTGTTTTTATCGTTCTCCCGAGGGGGTCAACCAAGGTGACATTGCTTTGGGCTAAAAGTTGATTTTGTGTAACATTTTTTTCCATACCTGCATAGTTCCCGGTGATTTTTATCTGGTTTGAAGCAGGATTTGGGGAGATCATCGCTTTCAAAACCGATAATTTTTCAATGTTATCGGCATTCAAGATATCGCCCTTCTTGACAATGTTCGCTGTGTAAATTCCGTTGCCGTGGGTGGCCAACGCGATGGTTCCATCACTGGGTCTTACATCAAACATATCACAGACCATGTTGCCAATTTCACCACTGGCTTGTTGTACCCATTTGGTATTCAATCCTTGCAGGGTATCTGTGGCGAAAAATCCCGCACTGGTTGCTGCCAAATACACCGTACCATCATCAACTGGCAAAATTGATAGCCAACGAACCGAAGGACCATCGCCCAAACCCGTACCAAACTGCTCCAAGTTTCCCGCCGATTTCGCCCATGTTTTACCGCCATCCTCCGAAGAAAATATGCTGTACACATTGTAATTACTGAATGAAACCATCACTTTATCGGCATTTCTGGGATCAACCGCCACGCAACCAATGTAGGCCGATGGGAATGCCGTTGCCGTGATATCTTTGGGTTTCAAATTGGCGCTCAGATGAGCACTATCAACCCGGTACAATCGCTTCAATGTGGTGCCATAATACAATCGATGCGCCGGCTGAATACTCGCACCCAAAGCCGATACAAATTCATTGCGAATCACCACAGAATCACTCCCCCTGAGCCAACCTTGGGTGATGCTATCGTTGTTGTTGAGGAGCGGAATGCTTCGCAATTGGTTGTTGCGCCAAAGGTATTTACCACCAGCCAGATATATGATGTTGTTATCTACAGGATCAAGCACATACGGATTGATAAACAAATACTTAGACCCACCAATGGGATCTATTCTGGCATAAGCCGTGCGATTCCCTTTGGCATCGACTGTCGCCTTGATCATTTTGCCTTGCTGCTTGGAAAAATAAAACAACTTGGCACCGTCTTCCACGGCACAATAGGATCCATCACCAAAGTAAGTTTCTGTCCATGTGGCATTGGATGCATCTGACACCGTCATCACCTGGCAATTGTCTTGGGCACCTGCCACCAACAGTGGACTTTGGGGTGTTGCGTGGTCCAATGCAACCGTATAGAACTGCGTGGTCAAGTACCCGTTGTTTAGAGATTCCCAAACGAATGGCACCGCACCGATGTTCGTGGAGCGAAAAACGCCACCATCGTTGGCGCTGAGGAATTTGTTGCTATCGTTCGGATAAAACACCAAATTGTGCTGGTCGGGATGATGATTGGGGTAAACGCCCACATCGGGCCATTTGGCATTGAGTTTATATCCGCCAATTTTCTGTGTATGGGTTGAATCTGAAAAAGCGGCAGTGGATAGATATAGGTTTGTTCCACCGATGAAAACATGTTGGGAGTTGCCGGGGCGTACCTTCACCAGCATATCGTAGCTACCTTGTACATTCCATCGATCAAACGCAGAACCCGCGGGTAAATTCGCTGAAAGATCTTCCCAAACGCCGGAATCACCGGTGCCATCGCCACCGAGGTAGGTATATCGATACAACGCATTCCACTCTACTTCACCGCGAAAATTCGCAAGCGACTTCCCAAAGTTGTCCGTATTGAGCAGAAAATACACCACATTCTCATTGTTGGGATCAACCCCAATGACGATGCGCTTATAGGTAGTTCTTAAAAACGATGGGTTGATGTTCACCAAGGCGCCATTGTCTGCTCCGCGAAACATACCTTTCTTTTGTCCTTCCGAACTGGAGGTCGCATACACTACCCCTTTGCTACTCACGGCCACATCGGTAAAATAACCCCCAGCAAGGAGATTGGTCCATGTTTTCCCGCCATTGAAGCTGCGTTGCACCTGGTTGTAACATGCGGCATACATTTCTTGTACAGTATCGTGTGCGCTGTGGTCTAGGGCGAGGTTCCATACCAGCTGCCAACCCGTTGAAAACGATACGGGGTTGCCGGCGGCAGTACTGGCAATGGGCGACCAATTTTTGCCTGAATCTTCAGAAACGAACAATCCATCACCCAAATAATACGCACCACGCGCACCGGCACTCTGTCCGTATGCCTCCCCTGTTCCCATGTACCAAATGTGTTGGTGGTTGGGACGAACATCTTGAATCAAGCAAGTGGTCGATCGAAGTTCGTTGGTTTTTTGCGCTGCATTCCAAGTTTTTCCCCCGTCGGTTGTGAGCCATACACCGCCAGAAACAGACCCAGCCAAAATGCGCTGAGTGTCAGCCACATCAATGCCAATTGCGCGGGTTCTTCCACCAATAAAATAGGGCCCCCTGTGTTTCCAACCAGTGGCCGTTCGGGCGATGGGATTCACGTCGGTATTTTTGGGCAAAGTGGATACAAAATTCAATTCGCGCTGACGCATGTTCGAGGGAATTTGGCCGGTTTCAGGATCTGCCAATCGCTTCAATTCCCATTGCCAACGGGCTGTAGCACCGTGCTCCATCGCCGATTGTTGCGAAAAAGCCTGTATTGTGAACAATACGAACATGGAAATCATCAGTCCCCCTTTGCGAAATTCTTGTAACCTCATGATTTACGAATTTACGGGCATGCATTTAAAATGTTGTTACTTTGCCTACATGAATCGCGGCAAGTTTGGTTTGATTTTGGGGTTTGCTGCCATATGCCTCCTTGGTTTTGAAGGACAACAACGCGCTGCCTTGGATTTGGATGCGGTGGTTTCAACGAACCAACCTGCTCACATTCTTGAAGCACAAAACGACAGCCACGTATCCAAAGACTTTGTAATGGGTAAATTCTCGGCCCAAACCCATGTGCGATTTGCCAATGTTCCGCCAATGATTTGCAGCAAGCCCATGTATTTACAGAAAGAGGTGATCGAGGCCTTTCAACGAATGCGCAGGGCTGCGATGACGGCGGGGATCGATTTGAAAATCATTTCAGGAACGCGAAATTTTTGGGAACAAAAGGCGATTTGGGACCGCAAATGGATGGGCAATGTGAATCGCTTTGGCAAGGGCATTGAAAATGCAAAGCACATTCTATTGTACAGCAGTATGCCCGGCAGCAGCCGTCATCACTGGGGAACCGACATCGACATCAATTCATTGGAGCCCGGTTATTTCAAGATGGGCCGGGGCTTGGCAGAGATTACATGGCTGAGAAAACATGCCAGGGAGTACGGATTTTGCGAAGTATATTCTCCGAGAAGCACTGGCCGCTTAACGGGTTACGAGGCAGAAGCTTGGCATTGGTCATACATGCCATTGGCGGGTCAATATTTGGCGTATTACAGCAACAATGTAAGCGCAGCTGACTTTGCTGGTTTTTATGGTAGCGACTTGGCTGGGGAAATACGCATCATCGAGGATTATGTCAAGGGATTGCAGTGCAATTAATACAGAGATTTCTTCCGATTTGAGATAAAATATCCGAATAATATCCCCGAAAAGTCTGCAAAAAAATCCGCTAACTCCGCACTCCTCCCAAATGAGGTAACATCCTGTAATATCTCAATAGTTATACCAAATAGAATACTTAGAACTACAAATAGGAAAACTCTTTCAGCGATCCTCTTGTTTTCAGAGGCCCAAACCAAATAGAGGAAGTAATAAATAAAAAAATGAAACCATTTATCCAGCCCTAATTTACCTGAAAACTGGAAACTTGTGGCAGTTTTTGGTATTGGGGATAAGCAAAAAAATAAAATAAGTACAAGAACTGCTATTGTTTTCTTGTACTTATTTAGGTATGTAATCATAATATTCTAACCCACCATGGCAACGTAATCGCCATGGCTCATCAAACCATCCACTTCAGCTGGGTTGCTCATTTTTACTTTCACCATCCAACCAGCACCATAAGGATCGCTGTTTACAGATTCTGGAGCAGCGTCCAAATCTCCGTTCACTTCAATCACTTCACCACCTACTGGCATGTACAAGTCGCTCACTGTCTTAACGGCTTCTACTGTACCAAAAACCTCGTGTGCGCCCAAACTGTCGCCCTGTGAAGAAATGTCAACGAAAACGATATCGCCCAATTCACTTTGAGCAAAGTCGGTGATACCAATTGTGGCTACATCGCCATCCACCATAACCCATTCGTGGTCTTTGGTGTACTTTAAATTATCTGGGAAGTTCATAGTGTTTAGTTTTGTTTCTGGCTCCAAATGATCTGAAGCAAAGTTGATACTTTCTTTTTCAATTCGTTGCGATTTACGATAAAATCCAAAAATCCATGTTCAACCAAGAACTCAGAACTTTGGAACCCTTTGGGCAAATCGCGGCCGATGGTTTCTCTGATCACGCGCGGCCCCGCGAAGCCAATGAGTGCTTCAGGCTCAGCGATATTCAAATCGCCCAACATGGCAAAGGAGGCTGTTACACCGCCGGTGGTTGGGTTGGTTAGCAAAGAGATATAAGGAATACCTGCGCGATCCAGCAATGCCAATTTTGCACTGGTCTTGGCCATTTGCATCAATGAAAATGCAGCCTCCATCATCCGAGCACCACCCGATTTCGAAATCATCATAAAGGGGGTTCTCGTGGCCAAAGAATAGTCAATGGCACGGGCAATTTTCTCTCCCACAACGCTACCCATTGAGCCGCCGATGAAGTTAAAATCCATACAAGCCACCATCAAAGGCTGACCGTTGATATTTCCGTGGGCCGTTCTCACTGCGTCTTTCAGGCCTGTTTTGCGCTGAGCAACTACAATTCGATCAACATATGGGGCAGAATCATTGAACGACAGTGGATCGCCGCTGCTCAAGTTGGCATTGATTTCTGTGAAATTGTTATCATCGAACAGGATATCAAAATATTCCATCGAACCGATGCGCTCATGGTATTTGCAAGACGGACAAACGTACTGGTTTACGATCCAATCTTTGGTTGGAGCCACTTCTTTGCATCGCTTGCACTTCTCCCATAGGCCATCAGGGGTGGGCTTTTTATCCTTGGTTTTAGTAAGGATACCGCTCCAGGTACGCTGATACCATTTTGGACCGTCGCCGGCGAGATCGTCGTCGTCTTCGAAATCGAGATTCATGGAAGCAAATTAAGCCAAAGTGATGCTGCTATCCAAATACACATCTTGAACAGTATTCAACAATTGAACACCTTCGTTCATGGGTTTTTGGAATGCTTTGCGACCCAAGATCAAACCGGATCCACCTGCGCGCTTGTTCACAACGGCTGTGAATACGGCTTCTTCCATGTCGCCCTGACCTTTTGATTCACCCCCAGAGTTAATCAAACCGGCTCTGCCCATATAGCAGTTTGCCAATTGATAACGGGTAAGATCGATGGGATGCTCAGAGCTCAGTTCACTGTATACTTTGGCATGGGTTTTACCATGCTTGGTTGCATTGTATCCACCGTTGTTCACGGGCAATTTTTGCTTGATGATATCCGCTTGGATGGTTACACCCAAATGGTTGGCTTGACCGCTCAAATCGGCACTGGCATGATAATCAACACCGTCCACTTTGAATCCATTGTTGCGGGTGTAGCACCACAAAATCGTTGCCATACCCAATTCGTGGGCACGCTCAAAGGCTTGGGCTACCTCAACAATCTGACGACCACTTTCGGGACTTCCGAAATAAATGGTGGCACCTATGGCAGTTGCACCCATGTTCCAAGCATCGTCTACCGAACCAAACATGATTTGGTCAAACTTATTGGGGTAAGACAAAAATTCGTTGTGGTTGATTTTTACGATAAACGGAATTTTGTGTGCGTATTTGCGTGCGTGCATCGCCAAAACACCGTAGGTAGAAGCAACGGCATTACACCCACCTTCGATGGCCAATTTGATGATGTTTTCTGAATCGAAATAGATGGGGTTTGGTGCAAACGAAGATCCTGCACTGTGCTCAATACCTTGATCTACGGGCAAGATGCTCAAATATCCTGAATTCGCCAAGCGTCCGTTTCCATACAACTGTTGCAAACTCTTCAACACCTGTGGGCTGCGGTTTGTTTGAGCAAAAATGCGGTCTACGAAGTCGGCACCGGGCGCGTGAATCATCGACTGATTGATGGTTTTACAGTTGTGATTCAGCAAGTATTCCGCTTGAGAACCGAGCAAGGATTGAATTTGAGATTGAGCCATTTCGTATTTTTTTGTATTAATTTTGACGCAAATTTAACCTTTTTTCTCGTGATACAGGTAAAACCTATTGCAAACCCACAGGATATGGCCAAAGCTTTTGATATTCGGCGCATTGTTTTTGTGATTGAGCAGGCATGTCCTCCCGACGAGGAATACGATCAATACGAAACAACGAGCCAACATTTTTTGGCCACGCAACAGGGAATTGTCGTTGGTACTTGCCGATACCGAAGGACCGATTACGGACTCAAGTTGGAGCGATTTGCCGTATTGAAAGAATTTCGTGGTACGGGCGCGGGCGCGGCTTTGCTGTTACACTGTTTGGAGTCGCTATCGCCGACGTTCAATTTTTCTGTAGGGAATATTTATTTGCACGCGCAAGAACATGCCATGGGATTCTACGAGAAATATGGGTTCAAGGCCCAAGGCGAGCGATTTTTCGAAGCGGGTATCCCTCACTTCAAAATGACGTATCACAACTCATAAATTGACACATTCCCGCAAAAAACCAAGCAATTCGGCAGTATTCCGTTTGAGGTTATGGTATTGTTCTACATAGACTCTGGCGGCGGTGGTTTGTTGCTGGGCGATGGCAGGGTTTCCGAGCAAGTGAGCGATGGCCTGGGCAAAATCGGCGGGCTGATCGGCCAGTATGAGTTCTTGGGATTGGGTGATTTCTAATCCTTGTGCTCCAACGGTGGTGGATACTACGGGGACACCCAGTGCCATGGCTTCCAAGGTTTTGATTCGGATGCCGGATCCGGCCTGAAGGGGAACGATCATGATACCGTGTTGTTGCATAAAATCTTCGGCATCGGGCACTTCTCCGTGGTTAATGACGCCGGTTTGAAAAAAGCGCGGGTCGGATTTAGACAATGCTTTCCCTGCCAGATGGAACTGTGCTTGGGGGTATTTCACCAGCAGCAGTGGCCAAACTTTTTGCAAGAACCAAATGACGCCTTGTTCATTTGCTTGCCATTCCATGGAGCCGATATGGAAGAGCGACAGGGGTTTGTGAATGAAGGCGAAGGGCCTTTCTATGGCGATGCCGGGTTGGTAGGTATGAAACTGGGTGGTTGGGGTGGATTTTTCTGTTTGAGATGTCGATTTTATGCCTTCCAGGTACTGTTTGATGGCGTGGGCATCGGTTTTAACGATGGGTACAATGGCTTGAAAGGTGGACCATGTGTGTTGTTCAAATTTCTGCAGGCGTTTGGCTTGGAGTTGCAGGTACCATTTTTTGAGGGGGTTGGCGGTGGCGGTAGCCAGGCGCGCCCAAATTTGGTATTCCAAATTGTGGGCGCGGTACGCCGCAGGCGTACTGTACCTGCGGGCGGAAACCGCCCGCAGGTACACTGGCACCGAATACAGTCCTTCAACCAAAACAACATCAAACCCCTCCGAATCCATCAACTCACCCAAGGCCAATGCCGCCCTCCCGTCATCGTATCGCTCCATGTGGTAACTCCCACCCGTCAACAAATTCAACAAAGCCTTCCCCACTCTTACCCCCGCATCCAACGGCTGCAAATAGACCTTACAAAATCCAAAATACTTCTCTATCGTTGCGATTTCCGCAAAGTGCTTTTTCGTATTAAAAGTAAAAAAATGTACCTCCGCCCCATTCTCGGCCAGCGATCTCAACATCCCGTAAGTGGCTATCGCCCCACCATCATGCAGCGGCCATGGCACCCGGTTCCCTATCACCAACAACTTCATGATATCTGGTTCTTTGCGCTGCTTTTGCGGTTCTGCCATTTCAACTTCCAACCCTTCACCGCATTCATCAACGGATTACTACCCTGAAAACTCTTGTCTATGCTTGCCCGGTAAGTGATCACCAACCCAATTGGAAATAACAGCATCGAACTCATCCAACTGCCAATCCAAACGGGCACAATCCCCTCCTTGCCCATTTTTTCACCCGTTAAATTCACCGCATAAAAGAGCACAAACAATATCACTGAAATCACCAACGGCATTCCTATTCCCCCCTTGCGTATGATTGCACCCAACGGGGCCGAAATCAAAAACAACAATATCACCAAAATGGAAAAGGCAAACTTCTTGTGCAGCTCACTGCGATACAAATCCACATCGGTTTCCTCGAATTCCAAACTGGTGAAAAGCCCTTCCTCTGTGCCCTTCACAGAACGCGCATGATTCACCGCAGCCGCCACGATGGTCGCGCGTTGTTCCTGCGGGTAATTTTTGATCATTTGCGACTCCTTCAACGGTGCAAAAGCCACCGAATTCCTGCGATATTGCTGCATCGTTGTATCCTGGGTCATCACACCCGGTGCATGAATATACTTACCCAAGTATTTGGAATTGTCTGAACGCAACATCACACACTTCATCTCAAAAGTGTCTATCACTTTCAACAACTGCGAAACATTCTGCAAACGGTAATCGCTTGCAATCAAATCCCTGTCGGAAAAGGTAAAATCCAGGCTCGAAAGATCAATTTGCATCCGCTGTTTCTCAAAATACATCTGGTTAAACGGGTGCGTTTTGCGATACTCCGGCGCCGTAGTCATTTCTTCGTAACGAACCCCTTTGTACAACGTAAAATTCAATACCGTTTGGTCGGGACTCAATATCATGGTCCCCCATTCTGCCCGCAACACATTCAATCGCTTGCTATCGTCCTTTTTGTATTCGTAAATCAACACGTCGCGAACCGTCTGGTTATCGGCTTCTTTTTTGCCCACGCGAATGGCAAACCCCTCGATGTTGTGATAGAACACCCCCTCCGCCAAATTGAATGTGGGTTTTTTCTGTCGCACATCAATCATCAGACCCGCTTGTTCCAGCTTG
Organism: Bacteroidota bacterium; assembly: GCA_005788145.1. Lineage (GTDB taxonomy): Bacteria > Bacteroidota > Bacteroidia > NS11-12g > UBA955 > UBA955. The sequence continues at coordinate 1,405 of SXYY01000018.1, read as the reverse complement.
GCCTTGGGAATCACATAGTTCAAAAAGAGGAAATTCATGACTGCCAAGCAGCACATTAAGATGAAGATCGGCCTCAGCGCGCGCAACAACGAAATGCCATTGCTTTTCATCGCCACCAACTCGAAACTCTCACTCAAATTCCCGAAAGTCATCAAGCCCGCCACCATGATGGTCAACGGCATCGCCATGGGCACCAAATCGGCCAATGAATAAAAAATCAACTTTGCCAATATGTCGGTGGAAATCCCTTTTCCCACCAACTCATCGATGTATTTCCAAAGAAATTGCATCAAAAAGAGAAACATGCTGAGGAAAAAAGTGACAGCAAACGGACCCACATAAGACCGCAGCAACAGGATGTCAACCTTTTTCAACTTCAGAAAGTTCCACTTCATTTCTCGCCCCCAAAGATAGTAAAACTAACTTAGGGCAAACGCACAAAGCCGGAGGGGTTCACACCGGTTGTCAGCACCGACTTTTTCGACAAATCATCCATCGGATATCGCACAACTGAACCGTTGCTCACATAGTCTTTGGCATCAGCGAAATAGAAAGTATTCGATACCGCATCATAATAATAACCATAGAGTTGGGCCACTTCTGGCTCAATCAAAACCGACATATTGGCTTCGGATTGGGCATCCGCACGAAACGAATAGAGTTTGTTTTTGCGCGATACGAAAAGGGTTCCGCCATTGCGCGACAGCTGAATACTGCCGAGGTCGCCTTGCATCGACCAATTTGCCACTTGCGTGATATCAATTTGTCCCAAAGCATAGGCCGATAACGACGATTTTCCATTGTAGGAGCACCCAACCCATAGCTGCAGTGCCGCATCCACCGCCAGATACAATGCCCCAGAATCCACTTTTAACGTGCGTTCAACGGCATGGGTTGATGGATTGAGCAGCAATACTTCTCCCTTGTAGGCAGCCACAGCAACATAATCGCCCCAACGCACCATGGTTTCCGTCCACCCAGGCATTGCAATTTCTTTCACCGTTTTTAGGTTCGATGTATCCAAGACGCTGATTTTATTGGCATACAGGTCGCTCACCCACAGTTGATCACCCACCATCAGCAGGTTTCGGGGCGATTTTAGGTTATTGTTCGATTTCGTTTGTTTGAGCGATTTCGGGTCCACTGCCAAGACCTTTCCGCTGTTATTGACTGCCAAAAACAGGTTGTTACCCGCCACCAACCCGCTTTGCAACACATCGCCGATGGGCTTGTTGTTGACGGCTTCAAACGCATTGTTCCAAATTTTTGTACCCGATGAATCCGTCGAAATCACATCGAGTTTGGCATTCCCCCACATGAAATTGCCTTCGCACAACACAGCCACGCGGTCATCCCCCATGGGGGCAATCAAGGGTGGACCGATCACTTGGTCTTCGCAGCTTTG
>SXYY01000091.1 GCA_005788145.1 Bacteroidota bacterium | reverse complement strand
TTGTTGTTGGGTTTTGTTGAGCACCCGAATTCCTTCCACCCGTTTTTTCGGGGCGATGATCTCTTGCACGGCGTTGTTGAAGTGAAATACTACACCCTGTCTCAATGCCAACTGATACAAGGATTGGGGAATGCTGACCATGCCCCCATCGGGGTAGTAGGAACCGAGTTGCTGTTCCAAATGGGGAATCATGTTGAGCAAGGCCGGCGCACGGTAGGGGTCGCTCCCGTTATAAGTAGCAAATCGGTTGAGGTATTGCACCAAGTATTTGTTGCCAACAACGGTGCGGTTTTCGCGGTCCATCGATTGAAACAAGTTCAATTTGGGCGCGTAAAACAACCCTTTGAGGGTCTTGAAATTGAAGTAGTTTTTGATTTTGTGCAGGCTCTGTTCGATGAACAACGGCGCGGTGGTGTTGTAGCGAAAAGCGGCTTTGTTGAGCTGTTTTTTTAGGGCCAATCGCTCAGATTCAGTGGCGATGCCTTCCAAGGATGCGGAAAAATCGTCCCATGATTTGTGGGCCTGAAAGCGGGTGCCATCTTCGTAAAAGTAGTGGCAGATGGTATCGAGTTGCTGATAGTTGAAATGGGCTTTGGGGTCTTCATCGCACAGAATGAACAACTCATCCACCAAGTGCGCCAGCGTAAATAACGACGGTCCGCCATCGAAGCGATATCCCTCGGTTTCAAAGGAGCTCAGCTTGCCACCGGGCTGTGGGCTGGCCTCGAAAACATCTACCGAAAATCCTTGTTTGGCCAAACGAATGGATGTGGCGATGCCTGCAATTCCTGCTCCAACAACGATGGCTCTTTTCGACATATCCTTTAACAACAACCCAAAAGTATGATTGGTTTCGCTGTTGTGCAGAATGTTGAGTTTCTTTTGTGTGACCTAGATATGGATTTTATCAATATTTATGATCGAGAGCCTTGTTCGGCTTTAGTTTGCCGAGATGAAAAAACTACTTCAATTCACGGCCGCATTGGCTTTAACCCTCATGACTGCCTGCGGTGGTGGTGGCGATAAAACGACCTATTCACTGAAAGATGTTGAATTTACCCTATCGGGTCCGTTGTTTGAAGGTCCTAACCCTGCACAGTATACGGTGGCGGTGGATTTGAAAGAGATTTTGGGCGAGCGCTATGTGGAAGGGGTGAAGATTACGGGTGCCAGTTTGAAGTCGGCGCACATCCGTTCGGTGGATTCAGCAAATTTTGATGGGGTGGGTAGTTTTGTGGTGAGTTTGGCGAGCGACAATCCCGATTTAAAAATGAAGGAGTTGGCGTTCTTGAACCCCGTAAAGCCAGGTACCACCGATGCGGTGTTGTCTGTATCCAATGAGGTTACCGCCGAAGAGTATTTCGCTGAGAAGCAGTTTTACATCATTGTTGATGCCACTTTGTTGAAGGATTTGGACGCCAATATGGTTTTCATGGGCGATTTCGACTTTGAATTGTTGTACAAATAAGTGTCATCCGCCAATTACAGAAATTTAAGAATTAAGAAAATCAAATATGAGAAAGTTCATTGTACCTATGTTGTTGGTCCTGTTGGCCGGCGTGCTCACTGCCTTTGTGCAACAAAATCCTGAATCGGATCGCTTGATGGGTGTGTGGGAGCCGAGCAACGGTCGTGCCCGCGTGAAAATTGAAAAAATTGGTGCCAAATACTACGGCAAGTTTGTGTGGCTCAAGGAGCCCATCGACCCTGCAACAGGACAGCCCAAGACCGATAAAAACAATCCTGATCCCAGCATGAAAAACGTGCCTTTGAAGGGCTACCGCATGCTGAAAGATTTCGTATACAAAGGCAACAACGAATGGGCCGACGGCACCATCTACGATCCTTTGAACGGCAGTACGTACAGCTGTACCATTAAAATGACCAACGCCAATACGTTGGATATCCGTGGTTACATTGGAGTGTCGGCTTTGGGTAGAACCGATGTTTGGAAGCGCATGGTTGTTAAATAAAGCCCGATGCAAATCAGAAACTTCATTGCCCCAGGTTGGATCGCTGGCCTAGCGGTGGGCATCTTTTGCGCGACTACCACATCGCTCCAAGCCCAAACAGAAACACCGCAAACGCCGCAAGATACCTTGACTTCAGCGGAGGAGGAGGATTACAGTCAGTACGACAACATTGGTTTTGCTGCCGAGGGGGCGAAGCGCTATTGCAGTCCCAAAATTGAGGGGTTGAGTCCCGCTAAGTTGATTAGCATTGGATACGACTACCAGATGGGGTATGCGATGAAGGCCGATACGTTTCGCAGGTTGGGGAGCGCAGCGCCACCGATGCCAGACAGCGCCCGGATATTGACATCGAACGGAATGCGTTTTGGCTGCAACATTCCCGTGATTTCTCGCACCGATTTGGTGTGGCAGATGGGAGCCAATTATTGGGAGCAGCGATATAAGTTTGAGGATCCCAGCGCGTTGAAAAATCCCATGCTGACATCGCTCAGCGAAAATGGATTGCGCACGATGGGCATCAATACAACCTTGTTCAAGCCCTTGAACGATGTGAAATTCTTGTTGTTTCAAGGTTCTGCGGATCTCAGCGGCGACTACCAATTTGGTAAGTTCATGCCTTTGAAGTACACCAAGTATTCAGCGGCATTGATTTACGGTAAACGCACTTCGGAGAAGAAGCAATGGGGTGTGGGTGTTGCCAGAACCTACCGCGTGGGCGAGTTGAACTATATCCCTATCATTTTCTATAATTCTACCGATGTGGCCAACAAGTGGGGGACCGAGATTTTGTTTCCTGCCAGGGCGCATGTGCGCAGAACCATCAACAGCAGAAACATGTTGTTTGCGGGGTATGAGTTGGAGGGACAGAGTTACAGATTGTGGCGTTCGAATGACCCAACGGGTTTCAATTTGCGCAATGAAGACGTAGAAATCCGTAGGGGCGAAATCCGCCTTCGCGCCGTGTACGAATTCTCACTGAAAGACTTTATTTGGATGTCGATCCAAGCCGGTTATCGCATCAACTATCGCTATGATGTGGATCGTTTGGGCAATGGCAAGGAAATTTACCGCGCTTTTGGACTTGCTAGCGATGCGCCCTATGTGATGGTAAACCAGTTGACAAATCCATTATATTTCAACATTAGCTTGAATTTGGTCAGTCCTTAAACAAACCCCAAAACCAATTTGGTTGCTACTTGTTCGTAGAGCGTGACTTCATCAGGCAATACGGATTTGTGGTTGGTTTTTCCCCACCAGTTGTTTGGTTCGCTCCCAAGCGGAACGGGCGAGGTTGCGATATTGGAGGAGGGATTGTTCTTTACAGAGTTCGCGTTTCACAAGCAGAAGTTAACGTATCATCGGGCATCGATGCTATGCTACGCAGATCAACTGCAAAAGCAGGGCTACTGTGTGCGATATTTGGCTTGCGATGGCAAGGCGTTGGATCTTGTGGTCTGGGTGAAGCGATGGAGCGATGAGGGATTTCGCTCTTTGCATCTGTATCGTTTGGAAGATGATTGGTTGGTGCAAAGATTGTCGGCCGCGGCCGTATCGAACGACATCGCCTTGATATACCACGATACGCCCCAATTTCTACTGAATCGGGCGGATGTAAAATCCTATTTTGCAGGCAAGAAGCACTTTTTGCAGGCCAATTTTTATTCGGCGCAGCGCAAGCAGTTTCAGGTGATGATGGATGGGGCGAAGCCTCGGGGTGGGAAGTGGAGTTTTGATGAGGACAATCGGCAGCGATTCCCCAAAAATCAACCCGTACCGGTGTTTGCCAATGGTAGAACAGATGATGAGGAGAAGTACTGGTCGGAGGCGGTGGACTATGTTGAGGCATATTTTCCTTCTGCACCGGGCGAATTTCAAGGCGATTTTGATTATGCGATTTCCCATGACGGAGCTCAGCGATGGCTGAAGGATTTTGTGGAGCATAGACTGTTGCATTTTGGCACTTACGAGGATGCATTGGTGGCGAAAGAGCCTTTGTTGCATCACAGTTTACTATCGGTGTATCTCAATAACGGTTTGCTGCTGCCAAAGGATGTTTTGGATGCAGTTTTGCATGAAAGTGATAAGCGCGACTTGCCGCTGAATGATGTGGAAGGGTTTGTGCGACAGTTGTTGGGTTGGCGGGAGTTTATAAGGGGGTTGTATTTGTCGGTTGGACGTAAGCAGCGCACCCGCAATTACTGGGGATACACGCGGAAAATTCCTCAGTCGTTTTACGACGGAACTACGGGCATTGTGCCTGTGGATGTGGTGATCAAAAAGGTGTTGAAGAACGGGTATTGTCATCACATTGAGCGGTTGATGGTGTTGAGTAATTTTATGTTGCTGTGCGATTTTAATCCAGATGAGGTGTATCGGTGGTTCATGGAGTTGTTTATGGATGCCTACGATTGGGTGATGGTGCCCAATGTGTATGGGATGGGTCAATTTGCCGATGGCGGGATGATGAGCACCAAGCCCTACATCAGCGGGAGCAATTATTTGATGAAGATGGGTGATTTTGAAAAGGGGCCTTGGACGGAGGTTTGGGATGGGTTGTATTGGCGATTCATCGACAAGCACCGGGATTTCTTTTTGAAGAATCCGCGGATGGGTGTGATGGTGAAGTCGTACGATAAAATGGATGTTGGGAAGCGAGATCGACTGTCGGCCGTGGCGAATCAATTTTTGGAAGGATTAAGCGATGAATGAGCAAGCGTTAATACGGGGAACTGAGGATCCGACTTCGGCGGTAGGGTCTGTTGAGTTGGTGGGCAAGGCATGGGTGGCCAATGAGAGAAATACAAAGGCGAGTGCGATTCCGGAAGGGGTATCGGACAGTGAAAAGCGGATGAT
>SXYY01000090.1 GCA_005788145.1 Bacteroidota bacterium | reverse complement strand
TTCACAATGTAGGTAGGTCGGTTCTTCACGTTTTCACTCACACGGCCGAGGTATTCGCCCAAAATCCCAATGCCGAGCAGTTGAACGCCACCCAAGAAGAGGACGGAAATGTGCAGGGACGTCCACCCCACTTCGGTATACCCGAAGAATTTTTGGTACAAACTGTATATGATTAACAGGAAAGCGATTCCGGAAACGGCAAATCCCAGTCGTGTGGCCATTTTGAGTGGCCAGTTGCTGAAACTTGATATGCCATCGGTGGCGAAGCGCATCATTTTGCCATAAGTAAACTTGGTGCTTCCACCCATGCGTTCTTCGCGATCGTATTCTACATACGTGGCGTTGAACCCAATCCAAGCAATTTGTCCGCGTAGGTATTTGTGTCGTTCAGGCATGTTTTTGAGCACGCGCTGTACTTTTTGGTGGATGAGTCTGAAATCCCCGGTATCGATGGGGATTTCAATTTGGGTGATTTTTGTCAATAAGCGATAGAATACTTTGGCGGTGATTTTTTTGAGCCACGATTCGCCTTTGCGTTTTTTCCGTTTGGCGTATACAACTTCAAAGCCTTCCATCGATTTGTGGTAGAGCTCGGGAATCAATTCAGGTGGATCTTGACCGTCGCCATCCATGATGACAATTCGGGTGCCAATGGCATGTTCAATACCGGCGGTGATGGCGATTTGATGTCCGAAATTCCGAGAAAAATCGATGTATTTAATTTCGGGAAAAGACTCACTCAGTCCTTTGAGGATGGCGGCGCTGGCATCGGTTGACCCATCGTTGATATAAATGATTTCGCAGGAGAGATTCAGGCTTTGAATCGACTGAATAATTCGGTTATTCAACGGAACCACGTTCATCTCTTCATTGAAGATGGGGACGATGATCGACAAATCAACATTTCCGTGGGTCATTCAACAAAAATATGCAAATTGAATAAGTACCTTTGTGTAAATCACGAAAACAACAAAAAAATGCGGATGAGTTTCAAATTGGGATTGCTAACGATGGCGTTTGCCATGATTACTTCGGTTTCTTGTCAAAACAAAGCGGAGGCGGGACACGACGAGCCCATCACCGTCCAATCATTTGATGCGACCATTGGTGGAAGCAAATTGGTGATGGTGGATTTTTACACCACTTGGTGCGGACCTTGCAAGAAAATGGCGCCATTTGTGCAGCAGATTCGTGAAAACCGCAGCAAAGACGTAATTGTGTTGAAGGTGGATGCTGAGGCGCAGGCTACGATTGCCGATCGCTACCGATTGGAGGGATATCCTACGGTGATTTTCTTCAAAAATGGCCAGGTCATTGGCCGTGTATTGGGTTACCAGACTTACGAAAATTTGAGCGGTTTTGTTGACCGTTTTAAGTAAATCGAATGCAGCGTGCAGCCCTTGCTGATGCAGTGATACGGGCTAGTTTACAAATTAAGATTCTTGATTGAGGAAGAAGTGAAAGCTATCGCCTCGCAGGCCCAAACGCAGGGTTTCGAGGGGGATAATTTCATTGGGGGCGATGTTTCCTAAGTTTACATTGCTGCCGTAGAGTTGGATAAACCATACTTGTTGTTCTTTTTTCGGCGCTTCCCAAAGCACGCTCTCTTGTGGGATTTTACGGATAATTTCTGCAACCAAACCAGAACGAACTTCACCTGTGCCGCGGAAAATGCCTACGGTTCCTGATTCACGGGCTTCACCAATCACTTTCCATGCGCCGGCGCTGAGTTCGGTTTCCATTTGCTCAATCCACTCGTAGGGGGGGATGATTTTTTCGGCGTCTTTGCTACCCACTTCGCTCAAAACGGTGTAGTTTTTTGAGAGGGTTTGGATATACTCACATTTGGTATCGTGGTTCATGTCCAGGCTACCATCACTTACTTCCACGTGGGTTAGTCCCAATTTTTCGAGCAGTCGCAAGTAATCATCGAATTGATTGCGGGCGATGTAGGCTTCGAACAAAGTGCCACCCAAATAAACCGGGATGTTTACACTTTGGTACAATTTGATTTTTTCTTGAATCTTGGGTGTGAAATACGATGTGCCAAAACCCAATTTTACGATATCTGTGTAGGGTTCTCCATTTTCCAAAAAATTCTCTACTTCGCGCAAGCTCAAACCTTTATCCATTACCATGGTGAGGCCATTGTTTCTGGGTTTGCTGCTGCGTTCTGGGAGCTGAGATAAATTGAAAAGCGATTGATTCATGATCCTGTTCTTGGTTGGGTATATTTTGCAATGCAATTGAGAATGGCGGTAGCCTTTTTCAATTCAGGTGCGAAGGTAAACAATTGAATGTGTTCGTTGGCATTGATTTCAAGGGCTTTTTCAAGGACAAAAATGGCTGCAGATGCCTGTCCCGACAAGTAACACAGTGCCGCCAATCGATACAACAAACCGCTGTGTTGTGGGTTGTTCAGCAGACCCGTTTCAATGACATCCAGTGCTTTGTCTGATTCGCCAATTTCGTATAGTGAGGTACTGTAATCGAGCCAAACTTCTGGATTGGTCGCGTGCTCAATGGTCAGAGATTCGTACAAAGCCTCCCATTTTTCTTGCATGTGGGCACCGAAATAAGCACTCGCCAGTACCATGCCGTAATCAGATTCGAAATGGTCTAGGTCGTAGGCACGCTCCAAGAAGGGAATGGCTGCTGAATAGTTTTCTTCATAGTGCCAGGTGAGTCCCATGGAATACCAACATTCAGCATCCTGGGGTTGTTGCTTGAGAATTTCTTTGTAAATGGATCGACAGGTTTTTACATCGCCTTGTTCGTAATAACTCCAAGCCAATAGACCTTCAACTTCTGCGAATGTTCGCTTTGGAAATCGGGTGGCTAGCTCTTTGTATGTATTGATGAAATCTTGGTAATGGCCAAGTTCGTAGGTGCATTCCAAGAATGTGACCCAGGCATCGGCGAAATTTTCATTGATGGTAACAGCGAAATCAAGGGCTTTTAGGGCTTGTTCGTGATCGCCTTGTGCCATGTGGCCAGAACCCATGACATACCATGCTTCTGCGGAATAGGGATCTTGGTCGATGATGCGTTGAATCATGGGAAGCAATGCGTCGATTAAGCCCCCTTCTTCGGCTTTTTCGATGTATTTTTCAAGTATCACACTGACTTCCGCACCCGTGTCGAGTGCTTTTTCAAGAACGGGCATTGCCAGGTCAAATTGACCATGGTATAATGAGATTTCCAAGAAATCTTCGAGCATGGCTTCTTCGTCGCCCATGTTGGTGAGCACCGTCTGCAATTCTTCCATGGCCTTCTTTTTATGTCCCTGTAGACTAAAAATCAGTGCTTGCATGAAACCCAAAGCGGGTTCAAACGGAGTATACTGTAGGGCTTGTGAGACAAAGTTTCGGGCTTTGGCCAATTTTTGATCGCGAATAAGCCATTCAGCCATGTGTAGCGAGAAGATTGGCATGTAAGGAAACTGTTGGATGGCGGTTTCCAGAATGACCTTGATGTAGGTATCCGCGCGGTACTGGCCTGTTTTTGCAGGGAATTGGCTTGCATAGTAACGATACAACTCTAACCATTCTCTCGCAGAGAAGGTTTTGCGTTGCTTACTCTCGAAGTCTCGCACCAAAGCATCTACATCGCCTTGGAAAACATCCTCTTCTTCGTCGTCGTCCCAATCAGATGAAAAGAAACTCATTGGTTCAAATGTACAGCGAACAAAAGGGCCCAAGGAGAGATGACGGAGGCTCTTCTTCCCCAACTTTTACACATACTTTTTGGTATGGTGTGACAGGCCTATATTTTATTGAAAAATTATCGGAGGGGAGTAATTAAATTGCAACACCATTTGGTGGCAGTTGTTGCGCTATGCACAGTGATTCGACCTGGCCACTTGGATTTTTGTATGTGGACACCCATTATTTTTGGATTTGGTACTGGCTTCGTGATGAGCATTTCCCTGGGTGCGGTGTTTTTTTTATTGATTCAAGCGGGTTTGGCGGGCGGATGGCGAAAGGGATTGCCGCTGGCTTTGGGCGTAATCGTGGGCGACTTGATTTATGTTACCCTATCGCTTCATTTTTCCGAGGCGATTACCGAAACCCTTGTCCACTACAGGGGCGACATCGCCAAATTGGGCGGTGTGGTATTTTGGATTTTGGCGATAACACATATTTTCCATCATCACAAGGCCAAGAAAAAGGGTTTGGATGAGCGATTGCTTCAAATGAAGGATTGGCAACTTTGGTTAAAGTCATTTGCAATCAATGTACTAAACCCAGTGAATATCGCATGGTGGCTGAGTTTATACAGTTTGCCTCCGGCGGCTGATTTCTCTTATTCGGGCAAGTGGATTTTTGGTGTTGCCGCATTGGCAACGGTTTTGTTCACAGAATTGGGGGTGGCTTGGGGCGCAGGAAAGATAAAGGGTTACCTTACCGAGGATAGGATTAGACAGATTGATTTGTTTTTGGCCCTCCTGTTTTTTGGGATGGGGATCTATTTATTTACGGTCTGACACATTTCGGTCAGCACGGAATTGGTTGATTTAGGATGCAAAAAAGCGATAATTTTGCCATCGGCACCTGGTTTGGGCTGGGTGTGGATGAGATCGAACCCTTCATTGGCTTTTTCGCTTAAGGATTCTTCTAGGTTGTCTACCTCGAAAGCCAAATGATGCAAACCTTCCCCCTTTTTTTCGATGAATTTGGCAATGGTGCTGCCTTCGTTGGTAGCGGCCAAGAGTTCGATTTTTACATCACCAACTTGAAAAAAAGAGGTGATAACATGTTCACTTTCAACAACTTCTCGTTTATAGGGCGATACGCCTAGTAATTTGGTGAAAAGGGCTTCAGAGGCCTCCAAATCTGCAACGGCAATACCAATGTGTTCTATCTTGTTCATGGAAAAATTCACTACAAAGAACATTCTTTTGGCATAAAGTTGAAATAGCGAAACAAACTGCGGGCTTATGCGTTAATTTTGCAGTTTAGAAACACTCTAAATAACACCTACAAACATGTTGAAATTGCCCATATACCTTGACAACAATGCCACTACCAAAGTGGATCCACGCGTCTTCGAAGCCATGACTCCTTATTTTTTGGAGGCTTACGGTAATGCTGCCAGTAAAAGTCACCCATTTGGTTGGAAATGTGAGGAGGCGGTTGATTATGCCCGTGAACAAATCGCGCAGTTGATTGGAGGAAATGAAAAAGAAATCATTTTCACCAGTGGTGCCACAGAGAGTAATAATTTGGCCATCAAGGGAGTATTTGAAATGTATGCAAGCAAAGGCAATCACATCATTACCCTTTCTACTGAGCACAAAGCCATTTTGGATACCTGCAAGCACCTCGAGAAATTGGGTGCTGAGGTAACATATTTGTCGGTTGGTGGTGATGGTTTGGTTACTGTGGAAGCCATTGAGGCGGCGATTAAGCCCAATACCATCTTGGTGACGGTGATGTATGGCAACAACGAATTGGGTGTTTTGCAACCCATTCGTGAAATTGGCGCTTTGTGCAAGAGCAAAGGGGTTTTGTTTCATAGCGATGCAACACAAGCCGTGGGTAAAATACCTGTGGATGTGATGGCCGATCATATCGATTTGATGAGTTTCACTGCACACAAAATGTACGGTCCGAAAGGCGTTGGTGCATTGTATGTTCGCAGAAAAAATCCCCGTGTAAAAGTAACCGCCCAGATGGATGGTGGTGGACATGAGCGCGGCATGCGCAGTGGTACGTTAAACGTTCCCGGCATTGTGGGTTTCGGAAAAGCTTGTGAAATCGCCCGTTTGGAAATGGCTGAAGAGGGTCCGCGTTTGCGGAAAATGCGCGATCGTTTGGAAACATCCTTGTTGCAGTTGGAAGAGAGTTATTTGAATGGAAACAAGGAGCATCGCTTGCCCCATACCAGCAACATTAGTTTTAAATATGTTGAAGGTGAGGGACTGATGATGGGAATCAAGGATATCGCCGTGTCGAGCGGTTCGGCTTGCACCTCGGCTTCTTTGGAGCCAAGTTATGTATTGAAAAGTTTGGGGCTGGACGATGAGTTGGCGCACAGTTCTTTGCGGTTTGGCTTGGGTCGATTTACCACCGATGAAGAAATTGATTTCACCATTCAGTGTGTTACTGAGGCAGTGAATAAATTACGCGACATGAGTCCTTTGTGGGAAATGTTCAAAGAGGGCATTGATCTGAAGAGCATCGAATGGAGCGAACATTAATAATTGTTTAGAATCTATCTAAATTGTAAATTTGTAAAAGAAAAAAACCATGGCATATTCAGATAAAGTTGTTGATCATTACACCAATCCAAGAAACATTGGAACATTGGATAAGTCTAAGAACACGGTTGGTACCGGTTTGGTTGGTGCACCCGAGTGTGGCGACGTAATGCGTTTACAGATTGAGGTTAACCATGAAACTGGCATCATTGAAGATGCCAAATTCAAGACGTTTGGCTGTGGTTCTGCTATCGCTTCGTCTTCGCTTGCAACCGAATGGTTGAAGGGCAAATCAATTGATGAGGCTTTGAAAATCGACAACATGGAAATCGTTGAAGAATTGGCATTGCCCCCGGTAAAGATTCACTGTTCTGTACTGGCGGAAGACGCGATTCGCTCAGCCATCAATGACTACCGAGCCAAAAACGGTTTGGAGCCCATTGAGAGTGAGAAGACCCACTTTTAATTAACAGATCCATGATTGCTCAGGGAAATGAAATTACCATCACGGAGAAAGCTTTGACCAAGGCTTATGATTTGATGCGTGAGTCAAACATTTCTGTAGCCGATCATTTTTTGCGCGTGGGTGTCAAAGGAGGCGGTTGTTCGGGTCTAACGTACGAGTTGGATTTTGACAATGAGCGCAAACCCGGCGACATGGAATTTGGCGATGAGCGTTTGAAAATCGTGTGCGATATGAAGAGTTTTCTGTATTTGTGTGGCACCGAGTTGGATTTTAGTGATGGGTTGAATGGAAAAGGGTTCAATTTTATCAATCCCAACGCTTCTCGCACCTGCGGCTGTGGAGAGAGCTTCTCCATTTGATGGAAACGCTATTAATTCATACACCATACATACAACTCAACCAAGCCCTTAAGTTATTGGGCTGGGTAGAGAGCGGATCCATGGCAAACGAGGTGATTGACCAAGGCATGGTTGTGGTGAATCAGGTCCAAGAATTTCGCCGGAGAAACAAATTGTACCCCGGAATGGTCATTGAGTTTGAAGGCCAGTTGGCCACGATTAGTGCAGAATAGTTGGCTTTACACCACCACATTAACGATTCTTCCTTTGACAAGGATGAATTTCCTTAGGGGTTTGCCTTCCATCCATTTTACCACCAGTTCATTTTCAAGCACAGCAGATTGGATTTCGGCTTCTGTTGCAGATAGGTCGAATGCAATTTGGGCCCGTGTTTTACCGTTGATACTGATGGGGTAGTTGAACGAACTTTCCACCAAATATTGGGCATCATACTTGGGCCAATTGGCCTTATGAATGCTGCTGGAATGTCCGAGTTGTTGCCACAATTCTTCTGCGATGTGGGGTGCAAAGGGGGCAATGAGAATCAACAAGGTTTCCAATACTCCCTGTTTCCTGCATTTTAGGCTACCGAGTTCGTTGGTGGCGACCATGAACGCAGAAACCGAAGTGTTGAAGCTCATCGACTCGATGTCTTCGGTGATTTTTTTGATGGTTTTGTGCAGGATTTTGAGTTCAGCGGGTGTGGGTGCTTCTTGGCTTACAGCCCATTGTTCGCCTTCGTAAAATAAGCGCCAAAACTTGCCAAAGAATCTGCTCACGCCTTCAATGCCGTGGGTATTCCAAGGTTTGGAATCGGTTAAAGGGCCTAAGAACATCTCATACATCCGAAGGGTATCAGCACCATATTGTGCACATACATCATCAGGA
>SXYY01000089.1 GCA_005788145.1 Bacteroidota bacterium | reverse complement strand
GTGGAAGAATCCCACAGAGGCAGGGCCATGGGCTGGCAAGGGATGTTCAACAATTTGGGAACAACCATTGGCTATGCATTGGGCGCATTGATTGCAATGCATTTTGGTGTGAATTGGATGTATTACACCAGCGCAGCATTGGCAGCAACAGCGTGGTTGTTGTTTTTGCAACTACCCGAAACCCGCATTGAGAGCAACAAGCGAAAGTTTCAATTTTCTTTGGGACAACTGTTTTATTGGCCGGCGTGGAAGCCCAGCTTGATCATGTTTTTGGTGTGTATCTCTTTGGGATCCATCTTGACTGTGATGGCCGATTTCACCTTGGCATTGGGATATGAGAACAAAGGGTTATTCCTGAGCATTTACATAGGGGTATCACTGCTTTTCCGATTGATCAGTGGCCGGGTTAGCGATTTGTTGGGAAGGGCTTGGAGCACCGCGATCGGTACATTTTCTCAGGTACTTTCCATGGCGATATTGATGTATATGGCTTGGGAGTTGGACCATGAACTGCAGTCGGGCTGTACTTCTTGTAGCCGCATGGGTTTTGGTTGGTTTGGGCTGTCGGCGATACTTTATGGAATCGGTCAAGGCTTCAATGCCCCGAGTTTGTTTGCGTGGGCCAGCGACACCGCGGATGCGCAGCACCGCGGACGGGCGATGGCCATGTTGTTCATGTTTTTGGAGATGGGCATCATTGCAGGAGGACTTACCGCCAACTACTTTATTGAGGGAGCGTCGTGGAACTACCCTGGAATTTTTGCTGTGAGCGCGGGTGGATTTGCAGCGGGTTTGTTGCTGAGTTTGGCATGGATTAGAAAAAGATGAGGCCCGGCTTTCGCCGGGCCTCATCCCTATAACTAACCTGTGAACAATTAAACTACTTCAATTTGAAATTCTTCAACACATAAATTGTACGATTTTTCCATACAGGATGCGTATTATACTTACCAAACAGATAAAAAATCATTTCCTCATTGGTAGGATTTTTATGATATTTTTTCTTAAAACCTCTTTCCATCCCATTCAAATACATGCCGAAGTCCACCATGCAATCGTACCAACTCGCAAAAGTTGCATAGTTTGATTTGGTTGCACCTAACGACATCGTCTTGCGCGCTTTTGGCTGACGCATGCCCGTTAGATTGAAATCGCGGCGGGCGTAAATGCTGTTATCACCATCGTTACCACTCTCAACAATTTTTACTGCAATGAATAATTTGGCCCATTTACCGATGGCCTTTTTGCCTACAGTGTACATATTTTGTACGGTAGGAATCTCTTTCAGCGATAGAGACAATGTATCATAATACAATGAATCCTTTTCAACAACCACTGAAGTATCGGAAACTTTGCTGTTGGATACCGGTACAATAACCTCGGTGCCGAATACCGACTTACCTACAGCTGCTGCCGTCAAAAAAAGTAGCACCAGGGTTGGAATCGCTATTTTGTTTTTGAACATACCGACGAGTATGCAAACGGTGTGCCAAAAACTTAATCAATTACAAATCAATAAATTAGCATCAAATACGACTTACGCTATTTCCCAATTTCTGTGCAATTTGTCGTTTGATTTCATTCAATTCAGTCAAAAATTCCATCAATAATTCGAAAGACGCGCTATCGCTACCCTCTTGCTTGATCATTTCAAGGTGATTTTCAATCATCGCATCCACCTTTTTTCGGCGCAAGTGCAAGAACATGTTGACAATCTGTTCTTTGTATGCCGTTGCCTCGTCCTTCACATCAATGTAATTGTCTTTGTATGCCGGACTCAATGGATGTCCATCCGCCATCACACCCGCTGCCCATGCCGCAATTTCGGTATCCAAATGATGAATAAAATGTTGCGCACCCGGCCAACCACCAGTGGTTTCTATCTCAGAAACCAATTTCTTGGCCAATGGATCCTCCATCGCCAAATTGGGATCGCCCTGCATTTCGCCCCAAACAAAATCAAAAACCCGCTCCTCGGCCGAGGAAAACTCATTCTCTCCATACAACAACAGCAAGCGAAACAAAGCCAATTCCTGGTCGCGGTGCTCCAACAAATTCACGCGAATGCGCTCTGAAACTTCTCCGTCTGGATGAAACGCTACGCCAGATGCATCAATGGCTGCCGAAACCTCCTTCACAAAATCCTGACGCTCCTTTACCTGCTGCTGCTTCAGCAATACCGACAACTCCTGTAAGAGCGTAGCCTGGTCAATATCGCAAATGGATGCCAACTGCTGCGACAGTGCCGAACGCTTCAAAGGATCCGAAATAAGCGCAACGGTTCTCAGAATATCCCGCACTGCATCTGATTTGCGCAAAGGATCGTTTTGTGTATCGCCAATCAACAACTTCGCTTTGAAAAAGATGAATGTCTCCTCATGGCTGTTGATGTATTCCAAAAATGCTTCCCCACCCAATGCTTGGCAGTAAGAATCCGGATCCTGTCCTTCCGGCAACGGAACCACCCGCACATTCAGTCCTTCTTGCAACAACAAATCAATTCCGCGAATAGAGGCCTTGATACCCGCCATATCGCCATCGTACACCACTGTAACATTGTTGGTGAATCGTTTGAGCAATTTAATTTGTCCGGGCGTCAATGCTGTTCCCGAGCTCGCCACCACGTTTTCGATGCCCGATTGGTGCAGGGTAATGACGTCAGTATATCCTTCCGTCATGTACACTTTGTCGAGCTTTTTCATGGCATTTTTGGCCTGATACAAGCCGAAAAGCACGTCGCTCTTTTTGTAAAGTTCTGTTTCTGGTGAGTTTACATATTTGGGCGATGGGTCTGTAGAACTCATTTTTCGCCCTGCAAATCCAATCACTTTGCCTGTTACGGCGAAGATGCTGAACATCACCCTGTATCGAAACAAATCGTAGTGAGAGCCATTATCACGCTGCTTCAGCAAACCCGCCTTAACCATCACCTCGGCATTGTAGCCTTTGCTATGGCTTGCGTGGGCCAACGCCTCCCAACTTTCGGGGCTGTATCCCAAGCCCCATTTCTTGATGGTATCTACAGTAAATCCCCGCTCTTTGAAATAGGGCAATCCAATGGATTTACCCTCTTCGCTATCGAACAGTTGATCCACAAAAAACTGCTGCGCAAAATCCACGGCTGCCTGGAGCGACTCCTTTTGTCGCTGCTGCTCCTGATACACATCTTGATTTTCCGAAGTGGTCTCCATCAAATCCACCCCGTATCGCTTTGCCAAATTTCTTGCGGCTTCCACGAAGCTCAAGTTCTCAACATCCATGAGAAACTGAATGGCATTGCCTCCTTTTTGACACCCAAAACACTTGTAAATACCGATGGTTGGGGTAACAACGAATGAAGGTGTTTTTTCGTCGTGAAAAGGACAGCAACCCTTGTATCGCGAGCCGGAGCGTTTGAGCGAAACATAATCGCCAACCACATCCTCAATGGATACGGTGTTCAACAATTGGTCTAGGGAACTTTGGACGATCATGATACGAAAGGATGGGCGGTTCAACCTATTGTTGAAACCATTAGATTTGCAAAGTACTTCAACTGAACCAATAATTCCAACATGGATATCAAGAATCACATAAAGCAACGTGCAGGCGAACTTTTGCCTGAGTTGATTCGCGTTCGTAGACACATTCACGAGAACCCAGAGTTGTCGTTCCAAGAATTTGAAACCGCAGCCTTCGTAGAATCTGAATTGCACGCTTTGGGACTGAAAACGCAGCGATTGGCGAATACGGGTGTGGTTGCAGTGATTGAGGGTAAGAATCCCAGCAAGAAAGTGGTTGGTTTGCGGGCCGATATGGACGCGCTACCCATTGTTGAAGTGGCAGATGGACGCGAATACAGAAGCAAAAAGGAAGGCATTATGCACGCTTGCGGTCACGATGTACATACAACCAGTTTGTTGGGTGCCGCGAGATTGCTCACAGAATTGAAAGATCAATTTGAGGGCAGTGTAAAGTTGGTATTTCAACCCGGTGAAGAAAAACTTCCCGGAGGTGCTTCGCTCATGATTGCGGATGGTGTTTTGGAAAACCCCAAAGTGGATGTAATGATCGGACAGCATGTAATGCCAGGCATTGAAACGGGGAAAACTGGATTTAGGCCGGGATTATACATGGCCAGTACGGACGAAATTTATATCAAGGTCATTGGAAAAGGCGGACATGGCGCGATGCCCCATTTCAACATAGATCCTGTATTGATCAGTGCACACATGATTGTGGCATTGCAACAGGTGGTCTCGCGTGCAGCAAACCCAGCAATCCCATCGGTATTGTCTTTTGGAAAAGTCATCGCTGCAGGAGCCACCAATGTGATTCCCAATGAGGTCATTATTGAAGGCACATTCCGTACGTTGGACGAGCAATGGAGAACCCAAGCCCACGAAAAGATGACCCAGATCGCCAAAGGGGTGGTTGAAGGCATGGGCGGACAGTTAGAAATCGAGATACGTCGGGGTTATCCATTCTTGAAAAACCACGAGACACTCACCCATCGCTTACAAGTTGAAGCAAAAGATTATTTGGGTGAAAGCCAAGTAGAGGATTTGGGCATTTGGATGGCTGCAGAAGATTTTTCGTACTTCTCTCAAGCCGTCCCCAGTTGTTTTTATCGTCTCGGAACCAAAAACGAAGCCAAAAATACGGGTTTCAGCGTACACCACCCCAGCTTTGATGTGGATGAAGATGCTCTGGAACAAGGCTGCGGATTGATGGCCTATTTAGCCATCAGTGAATTGAATCAAGCGGATTAACCCCCGATTGTATATTTCAAATTTTCCACGGCAGCATCCCAAATCGCGGCCGTATTGTCTTCATCACCGGCATTTACAAATTCTGTGATCACCAAATCGATGTCTCCTGTAATGGTATCTTGCGCAATGCGAAATTCCATGAATTCATCGTCTTCTGGCGCATCCACCATTTTGAAACGGACATATTTGCTGTTCACAGACTTGACCAAAATCGCATTGGCCTCTGTACCATCGTCCCATTTGAATTTGTATTTGTCACCATTCTGAACCCCGACATGATCGGCAAACCAGCTCTGTAAACCCGATGGATTGGAAATATATTGGTAAAGTATGTTGGCAGAAGACCGCATCGGGTATTCAAGTTCCAATTTATTTCGGATAGGTTGCGCTGTTGACATAGGTATAAATGATTCAGAAGCTAATATTCTCTTGACGCAAAAAAAACAATTTATCGTGAATATCAAAATGTTTCCGGGTTGCGAAGTAATTATCTTTGTGTGACTGATGCTGCGACAACCCTACTTTTTCATTTCTGGCCTAATACTCATTTTGGGTTGGTCCGCGGTGGCGTTGGGTTTTAACATGCAATTCACCTGGTGGGTGCATCATTTGGGCAACAAATCTTGGGATGATTTTTTTATCCACTTTTCTGCGTTGGCTGAGTGGGCATTGATTTTGGTCGCTGCCAGCATCGCCCTCATTCAGGATTGGAAAAAGGCATTGTGGATGGGTTTGGCACTGGGGATTCAAGCATTTTTGGTCGCCGGCACAAAAATAGCGCTCAATGCACCACGACCCATTGAAATCGACGCTAAACTGGTTCGGCTTATCCCCAATTTGGAAATTCATCATTGGCAGGCATTTCCTTCTGGGCATACCGCAGTGGGATTTTTCACCATGGGTTGGTTGGCATTGAATTATCCCAGTCAATTCAAACACAAACAATTGGTTTCCGCATTTTTGACCACAATTGCGATTGGAATGGGAATTTCGAGGATGTATTTGGGACAACATTCATTGATTGATGTCTGTGCCGGCGGCAGTCTCGCAATCGCCATGTTGACTTTGTCCGACCATTTCGGCAGAAAATTGAACATACATGAATAAGGCCAGCATCCATTTCATTATCACAGCGGTTGCGGTTCTTCTGTTCTTACCGGGATTGGGCGTTACGCCTTTGTTCGATTGGGACGAGCTCAATTTTGCCGAGGCTGCACGTGAGATGTGGCTCACAAAGAATTTTTACTACGTACAAGTAGGTTTTGAACCATTTTGGGAGAAACCACCCCTTTTTATCTGGTTACAATCGGCCTTTTTGGGTCTGTTCGGTGATCATACTTTTGTTTATCGACTCCCAAATGCGTTGGCGGGCATAGTCACCGTGAATTTGGCCTATCACATCGGATACTGTTTGGGGCGACGAACACTGGGTGTCTTTTGGGCATTGGCGATGGCGTTCACCTTCGCTCCATTGTTATACTTCAAGTCGGGCATTATCGACCCGGTATTTAATTTGTTCATTTTCTTGGCGATTTGGCATTGGTATCGAATTACGCGATGTGATTCTGAAGAGAGTCGTCCCCATTGGCATTACTTTTTGGTGGGTATTTTCATCGGGTTGGCGGTTTTAACCAAAGGACAGGTGGCGTTGTTGCTCTTGGGTTTGGTGGTTCTGCTCATTACCGCCTACCGTGGACGTTGGCAAGACATCTTTTCAATAAGAATCCTGATTGCGTTGTTGGGTTGCACCCTCATCGTTGGCAGTTGGATTTTACAGATATACAACCATTTGGGACCGCATTTTTTCGCTTCGTTCATTGATTACCAATTGGAATTGGTGAAAGGACAAATCCCTTGGCACAACCAACCGTGGTTTTATCACGTGGTTGTTTTGTTGTTTTTGTGTTTTCCTGCCGCTGCATTGGCGATACCCTATTTGTTTCAAAGGGGCGAAGAAGATTTTGGACTGGAGAGCTGGCACACCCTCATGCGCGCATTGTTTTGGGTGGTTTTGGTGGTATTCAGCATCGTAACAACAAAAATCATTCACTACAGTAGTCTCTGTTGGTTTCCTTTGACCTATTTCGCGGGCTACCACACCTATCTCATACACACCAATCGTGGACAAACCCATTGGATTCAGAAGGTCGCCCTTTTCATCACAGCACTTGGCTTACTCGCTGTGATGCTGCTGTTGCCTCTCGTATTCGTTCGCACCGCATTGCCCCAGTGGGCCATTCCCCATCTCGATGCATACACCAAAGGCTTGTTTGATGGTCATGAACCTTGGTCGTTTGCGGCATTGATTCCTGCGATGCTCATGCTGGTTTTGGTTTTTCCATGGCTGGTAAAAAACTTCCTCCACAACCAATGGCACCCGGGCAAGTTGTTCATGGGCGTTTCAGCCGTTGCGTTGAGCAGTTATTTCTTTTTACTGCCTCCAGTTGAACGATTGTTACAGCGAGAATTGACCAAGACGGTGATTCAGGAAAGCAAACCAATCAACCAATTTGTAGAGACACATGGATTCCGATCTTATGCCTTGTATTTTCATGGCAAATTAAACCCTTCTCACATGCAAGGCCCCTGGTTGAGCGATACGTTTGTGTTACACCGAAGTCAGTTCAATCCCTACCCAAAACAAGAAGCAAAACGGATTTGGATCAAAGATGCCAACCACCGAGAAAATGCGCGATTGATCACCAAATCTACCTTTGTGGCTGACCGATATTTTCGGTATCAATTCAACCTCATTGACAGCCAAGGTGCCTACTTCGTTTGGCAACGGCGATAGCCTTGGCATATTAAAAAATTACCTTATATTGCGGGTATAGCATCCTCCGTGACATGGTTATGAAAGAAAAAAGCGGCAGTATTATAGCATCGGAATGGGAATACGGAGCCGGGAAATTGGGCAGCAGCAAAGGGCCCGATTTTATATTACAATCCTATAAAAATCAAGCTCATACAACCAATACTGAAGTTGTTCAGAGCAACTATACCCCCACAACATCTCCCCATCAAACCGCCGATATCCATCAAGCGAATGCGGTTCGTTCAAATTTAAGAAATGGCGAAGCCCTGTTAGAACATCAATCGCTGTTCGCCAAGAAAGTCGCCCATCAACTAAGTCTCGGCCATCGTTGTTTGTTGATAACTGCCGACCACAGCAATGGCATTGGAGGTGTGAGCGGATTGTGCATGGACAGAGATGCCAATTCAGTTGGTGTAATCTGGATTGATGCTCACTACGATTTGCATTCACCCTATACCACCCCCTCGGGAAATAGCCACGGCATGGCGGTAAATGCGTTGATCGACGACAACAATACTGAACACGCAGAACAGGCTGTAACACCCTTGGAAGCCAATCTCTGGGAAAGTATCAAAGGCATCAAAGGCATGGGCAACGCAATCCCTGCAAAAAACCTGGTATTCATTGGCGTAAGGGATTATGAACCTGCAGAGGCAGCCTTGGTCGAAAAACACGGTATTTGCAGCATTCATCCCACGGAAATTCAAGCGCTTGGTATCGAAGCCTGTATTCAAAAAGCACTACAGCACCTTTCGCACTGCGAATCCCTTTATGTGAGTTTCGATGTTGATTCAATGGACCCCTCAATTTCAACGGCAACAGGAACTCCGGTGGCGGGCGGACTCAACATAGAACAGGCAAAATCCTTGGTTCAACAATTGTTGAACGACGACAGAACGCGCTGTTTAGAAATCACAGAATTCAACCCAACACTCCCCCAACCCGATGAAATGTTGAATGCGGTGCGGGAAATTTTAGGCGTGAGTGGATTGATCTAGTAGCCACTGCGCCGTGTCCAGGCCATCGGCATAATCACTCAACCTTGTGCACTGGGCCTTTCCAAACGGCATCGCCCCAATGCCATCGATGTTTGAAACCACGCATTGCAATTGCTCAGACCAGCATTCAATTTGTTGTTTCACATGATCCACATCCTTGTAAAAAGAATAATTCAGCATACCCACAGGCGCGTACAATTCTGATTTCTCTTTGGCAATCACATAGCCTGTATCGATGTGCGGATCCAAATTCATGAGCAACATCGCCCTGTGATATTGGAAATTGTTGATGTATTTGTTGTGGTTCTGAATATCTGCGTAGTTTTTATCCCAACATTGGAACAATGGCGTAAAATCGTACTGTTCAGGCACCATCAAATGGGTAACATTTCGGCAACCCAAACCGTAATAATCGAACACATCCCTACCCAAACCAATGAAATCCGCTTCCGTTTCATGTCCGTCTAAAACCGCCAAACCGTTCCGGTGGTTGCGTATTACATGGGGGATGTTTTTGAAATAGGCAGAAAAATAACGTGCGGAATTGTTGCTACCCGTAGCGATGGCTGTATCCAACGATTTCAATTGCTCCATAAAGGTGATTTGGTTGCCCCAATGAAGGTCGAACTCCGCCGCTTTTGCCAACAGCGCTTTTGGTAAAATGGTGTCATCCGTAGACAACTTGGCACTCACGCGGTAGCCACTCAAAACGCCAACGATGAGGTCGTGCAATCCCACCAGGGGAATGTTGCCTGCCATGATCACGCCGAGATGCCTGTTGTGAACCTCAGAAGGCCATTGGTAATTCGATAGCCAAATGTCGATTTCCGATGCTGTCAGTGACGCTTCCCATTGCTGAATCGCATTTCTAACTTGCACTTCTTCAAACCATCTGTTTTGGTAATAGGATTGTAATAGGATCGATTTGGCTTCTTCGGATGTTGACATCCAATGAAACGCTTTTTGCAGTGCTTGCAGTGCTTGTTTTTGCCACATGATTTCGACACAAATTTACGATGGTTCGACCGATACCGAACGGCATACCCCATGGTTTATTATCTTTGTTGGGTGAAGATGAAAAGACAACTCCTATTTTTTGCGACCCTTTTGTCATTAAGCGCTGTTATCGCCCAAAGCAACAATGACCGATTAAAACCTTGGTCGGTAGGAATCAATGGAGGCTTTAACTTCTCCAAAACCTACAACAACGATACATTCGCCCAGAATTTCTCCGGCAGGAACAAAACAGGGGTTCACTTTGGGGGGATTATAACTTACGACATCACCGATAACGTATCCATCAACAGTGGTTTGGGATTCATCAATAAGGGATACCGCATCTACAACGACACCCTCAAAACCGATTTGAAAATTAGCCGAAACATTCCCGGCATCGTGGTTCCACTTGGATTAACCTTCAGACAGCAATTCAATGCATCTCGGTTCATCATGGAAAAAATGGGCGTTGCGATGCACTACAGTTTTGGCCACGACAACGATACCTTGTTCAACGGGAATGCCAAGAAATTCCGAATTGTAGAGAACAGTGTTCAAAATTTGTATCCGATGTTCTATTTGGGAATTGGTTTGGGTGGAAATACAGCGAAGGGAAATCGCTATGAATTTGGCTTAAACTACCAACAACCGTTCGGCCGAGAAATGGAATTGTCGGTTTCAGGGGGTGAATTTTTGAACAAGAATTTCTTGCTTAACTACCGAGGTGGCAATTTACAAGCCACCTTCACCTATCATTTCAACTTCGGGAATTTTGAAAAGAGCGATGAGTATTTCTATTAAGCGAAAGGCTATATGGATGTAATTCATTTTTAAACACTTGAAGGCGTATTCAATTGAACTATCTTTGGGATTATGATGGACAGTTTGCATAGTTTCTTCGAAGGCCTCTCACCGATGATGCAGGGCTTGGTGGGATCCATGTTCACATGGTTTGTCACTGCCTTGGGCGCATCGATGGTGTTCTTTGTAAAGGACCTCAACCGAGGTTTTATGGATGTTTTGATGGGCTTCACCGGTGGCGTGATGCTTGCAGCCAGCTTTTGGAGTCTTCTGAATCCCGCGATTGGC
>SXYY01000001.1 GCA_005788145.1 Bacteroidota bacterium | reverse complement strand
GGAGGCGTCCATGATCCAAAGGAAGCCGGCTGCCATCCAAAGGGTACTGGAGTAGGGGACAAAAAACAAGGCGAGCGAACTCAATACGGCGCCGAGGAGGAAGTAGGGTCTGCGACGGCCGAATTTGGGGTGCCAGGTGCGGTCGCTGAGGTAGCCGATGATGGGCTGAACAATGAGTCCTGTGAGGGGCGCTGCGATCCATAGCATGGGGATGGAGTCTTCTGAAGCGCCCAAGGTTTGGAAGATGCGCGACATGTTACCGCCTTGCAGGGCGAAGCCAAATTGGATACCCAAAAAGCCGAAGCTCATGTTCCAAATCTGCCAGAAAGAGAGTTTTTTGTTGCTCATGTTGGTTGTGTAGGCGTTGGATTAGTCAACAAAAACGGCGTAGCCCCAAGCATCGAGCGGCATGCCCTGTCCGATGTGCTTGATCGTCACGGGTGATTTTACGTAGGTTTTTTCGGTACCGTCTAGGGTGCGATCGCCCACGGACTGGATCCATTGTTGTTTGTTGCTCAGGTTTACGATGACGGTAACTGTTTCTCCTTGACTAGTTCTTCGGAAGGCATAAATATTTTCGTCGCCACCGGTGACTTTTAACACTTCTTCCTTGCCGCCCCACATCCCATTTCTTAAAGCTGGGTGTGTGTGTTTCAAATGGTTCATGGTGCGGTACCAAGCGTAACGCGAAGTGTCGGCCCATGATGCAATGGGATCTTTTTCGAAGAACAGGAGTCGTTTGGTGTTGTTGGCTTCCTCTCCATTGTAGATGAGGGGCAAACTGTTTTGCAGGGTGTAGTTCAGTACGCTAAATACCTGCCAATGGTCGCCGTATTTTTCTTCCACAGTACCATTCCAAGAGTTCTCGTCGTGGTTGGTGAGGAAGCTCATCATCATGGATTTTTCCGGGAATAAGGCGCGGGCTTCGGTGAATTTATTCACGAATTCGCGGCCCGTAATTTTGCCTTTGGCACAGTCGGCAGAGGCGGAGTGTAAGGTCCAACCGTAATACGCATCAAACGCTTTTTCCATATACCCGGGTGGGTTGGGATCCACATCTTTGTTGTTTTCCATTTCGGCGAGCATAAACAATGCTTTGCGAGATTCTAACGCCCCCCGTGCCTCTTCCCAGAAACTGCGGGGTACCAAAAAGGCCACATCGCAACGAAATCCGTCGATTTTGCACTCATCCACCCAAAATTTCATCTCTTGGATCATCGCCTTACGGAGTTCGGGGTTTTTGAAATTGAGCTGGGCCACGTCGGTCCAATCCCAAGGCGTCACAATTTTGCCTGTGCTGTCGTGTACATACCAATCTGGGTGCTCGGTAACCCAAGGATGATCCCAAGCGGTGTGGTTGCCCACCCAATCGAGGATCACTTTCATACCTTCGTTGTGCGCGGCTGTTACCACTTCTTTGAAATCACTGAGCGTACCAAACTCGGGGTTGATGTCGTGGTAATTCTTGATACTATAGTAACTGCCCAACCCACCTTTTCGGTTCAACTGTCCGATGGGATACACGGGCATAAACCAGAGGATATCGGCGCCCAACGCTTTGATGCGCGGAATTTCGGGCTTGAAGGATTGGAAGGTTCCTCCGTTGTTGAACTGTCGCACGTTGACCTCATAAATCACGTCGTTCAAACACCAAGAAAGATCTTCATAATCCGCGCTAACAGGGTCCATTTGGTCTTCTAGGGGGACTTCAACCACCAAGTTTTCATCGGCGGGTATGGTTTCTGTTTTGCGGAACAATCCGCAGGAACTGCTGAGGGTGGCAATCGCCAAGGCGATGAAAAACAGGCCAACGGCCGAGAACCTTTTTGTATTGGTGTCAAACATACACTTAGTGTTGAAAACGCAAGATACCATCAAAATTATCGGATTTCAAAATGGCAGTACCGATGTTATTGCAGAACTTTGCGACATGGAATTGTCGGTATTACTGAATTCGGTGGAAAAAGCCATTCATGATTTGGGGGTAGACCCCGCCCAAGCGCGCGGTGAAGAGCAAGGACAGTGGTTGTTGATGCGCAATGAAACACCCATCTATTTGGATGCCTGGGCTGCTGAGCAAAAATCGCCTTGGAACTACTTTATTTTTGAAGAGGATACCACCACTTTCCAATTAACCATCCCATTCTGTTATGCGCCCACTTTACAGCGCGAGGCCTTCTTGGAAGAGTTGCTTACCGTTAACCTCAACTTGTTGTATGGTAAGTTTACTTACAATGCCAAAGACAATGTGGTGGCACTCATTTTCCGTGTGCCGGGCAAGAGTTTTCAGCCTGTAGATTTGACCCATGTGATCGATGGACTCATGTACTACAGCGAAATGGCTTACCATGTGCTCAAGGATGAGTTCACCCTCAAGCGCGTGCTTGTTGAGGAAAATTAATGCCTTTGCGGGGATTACCTACTTCGCAGATCGCTGCTGTTGGGCGTACATCCGCTGCAAATCCAATATGCTCTGCTTGGCGGCGTAGAAGTTTTTATCCTCTTTGATGGCGGCTTCCAAAGCGTTGGCAGATGCCATGATATCGCCTGCGGCACGCAGCATCAACGCTTGCAAATAAATGAAGGCGGCTTTTGCATTGACCGATTCTGAAACGCTGGCAGCAATGTGATCCATGCGAACTTTCTTGTCGCCAATTTTCGGATCGGCCAAAGCCAAAGTAACCATAGAATCACAGCCCATTACATTGCCGCGGGCCATTTCCACGAAACACATATCCCACCAGTAGGTCTGGTCTTTGGTTTCATCGTACAAGTCGCGGAACATAACCATTGACGCGGTGTCTTTGCCTTGTTCGAGCAATAATTTTGCTTTGATTTCACGCAGAAAGGTGTTCTTGGGGTTTTGTTTCAATCCCGCTTCGGCATAGTATAGCGGGGTTTTGGGGTTGCGCACTTGTTCGCTGCTTCCGCCCAAATGAAAATAGTGCATGTAGGCCAAACTATCATAGGCCCATTTTTGTATGCTGCTGTCTTGGTTTATCCAAAGCAACAGTGCATTGCTCGCTGCGCGATAATCACCGGCGGCAACCCCCATTTTGTATGTTTTTTCGAAGGATTGTTGTTTCTGATTACATGCAGACATTCCGGCCACGATGGTCAGAAAAGAAAAGAATTTTATCACTTTCATTACAAACAAAGGTAATTGGAATTTTTCAATCGAAAAGGAAGGCGTTTTTGTAACTTTGCCCTACCTATGTTTGAGAACCTACAGAACCGGTTGGAAAAGGCGTTCAAGTCGCTGAAAGGACAAGGACGCATCAATGAAGTCAACGTGGCCGAAACCGTCAAGGAAATTCGCCGCGCCCTCATCGCGGCCGATGTTAACTTCAAGGTGGCCAAGGATTTCACCGATACCATTTTGGAGAAAGCCAAAGGGCAAGATGTGATTAAATCGGTATCACCCGGACAGTTACTGACCAAAATTGTCAATGACGAATTGGTGGTATTGCTGGGTGGGCAGAAGAGTGACCTGCAGTTAAGTGCAAGTCCTACCGTGATTTTGATCGCTGGTCTTCAAGGTTCGGGTAAAACCACATTCACAGGCAAACTGGGAAAATACCTCAAGGGGTTGGGCCGAAATCCGTTGTTTGTGGCGGGGGATGTATACCGTCCTGCTGCCCGACAGCAATTGAAAGTGTTGGGCGAGCAAGTTGGCGTTGAGGTATACAGTGAAGACGGAAGCAATGATCCCGTGTCTATTGCTGAAAACGCGATTGCGTATGCCAAAAAGAACAACCACAACGTGGTGGTGGTGGATACTGCAGGTCGTATCGCAATCGACGAGCAGATGATGCAGGAGATTGCCCAATTGAAGCGTTCGGTGAAGCCCCACGAGATTTTGTTTGTGGTGGATTCTATGACAGGTCAGGATGCGGTGAACACGGCCAAGGCGTTCAACGATGTGTTGGATTTCACGGGTGTGGTGTTGACCAAATTGGATGGTGATACCCGCGGTGGTGCTGCGTTGAGCATCAAAACGGTGGTTAACAAGCCCATCAAGTTTGTGAGTATGGGCGAAAAGATGGAGGCGTTGGACGTCTTCTATCCCGATCGTATGGCCGGTCGAATTTTGGGCATGGGCGATGTGGTTTCTTTGGTGGAACGCGCTCAGATGGCCTTCGACGAAGAGGAAGCCGAGCGATTGTCAAAAAAAATCGCCAAGAACAAGTTTGATTTTGAGGATTTCTTGGCCCAGTTACAGCAAATCAAAAAGATGGGTAACATCAAAGATTTGTTGGGTATGTTGCCCGGGGTTGGCAGTCAGATCAAAGATTTGGATATCGATGACAACGCATTCAAAGGCATTGAATCAATGATTCAAAGTATGACACCGCAAGAACGTTCGAAGCCAGAAATTCTGAATTCAAGTCGCAAACAACGCATCGTGCGCGGAAGCGGCAGAAACATCCAAGAGTTGAATAAGTTGTTGACCCAATTTGAGCAAATGCGTAAAATGATGAAGATGATGAACAACTCGGGTGGAAGAATGCCCAAGATGCCGAATTTCCCGAATTTGCCGGGCATGAGCCGTAAAATGTAAAAACCATGAAGAACATCGCCGACATCCGAAAAGAGTACACGAAAGGTGCATTGGAGCCGAACGAAATGGGCGATGACCCTCTCACAGAATTCCGTGGATGGTTTCAGCAGGCCATTGATTCCCAGGTATTGGAACCCAATGCCATGATTTTGGGTACCGTGAACGCTGAACACAGACCCTCATCAAGGGTGGTATTGTTGAAAGAAATTACGACCGAAGGCATTGTTTTTTTTACGAATTACAATAGTAGAAAAGGCCGGGAGCTGTTGGAGAATCCCTTTGTTTCGGCCGTGTTTTTTTGGGCTGAGTTGGAGCGACAAGTCAGGGTTGAGGGCAGGGTAAGGAAGATCAGCGAAGCCGATAGCGATGCCTATTTTTACAGTCGTCCAAGAATTTCTCAAGCGGGAGCGGTGGTATCGAACCAAAGCGAAGTGATTTCGGGTAGGGAGGATTTGGATGCCCAGATGGTGGCATTGATGGCCGATGAGAGCATTGAAATTGCTCGCCCAGAGCATTGGGGAGGCTATGAAATAGTGGTGTATGGTATGGAATTTTGGCAGGGTAGGCCTGGCCGAGTTCACGACCGAGCACGCTACCAAAAAGTGGAAAGCGCATGGGTAAAAACCCGTTTATCGCCCTAAAAATTGCATTAATTGTTATTCTGCAGCGCCGTTACGTGTAAATCAAATGCTGCTGTCGTCTGTAAATAAACCGTTTAGGTTTATGTTTGGGCAACCAATATATTTCTTTTTGCGTCTTAACTTGCAATTAAATTTTAGTGGGATGATGGAAAAATTATTCAATCTATCAAAGCATTTTTCGACATTTCTGATGGGCCTTTTGCTCTCAATTCCAGCCATTGCACAGCCACCAGCGGGCGCTGTGGCTGCCAAACCAAATATTATTTATTATGCCGGTGGAAAGTGTGATTTTTACGATGTAAATAGCAATTTACTTCTATCGGTTGATGCAGCGGAAGC
>SXYY01000088.1 GCA_005788145.1 Bacteroidota bacterium | reverse complement strand
ATCCGGGAAAATGGACAACTGTATTTGACGATTCCCTTTTTGGTTCTGATTATTGTGGACATTACCGATGTGGTCTTTGCCGTGGATAGTGTGCCGGCGGTATTTGGTGTAACGAGAGATCCATACTTGGTGTTTTTCTCTAACATTTTCGCCGTGATGGGACTGCGCTCGTTGTATTTTCTACTCGGTGCAGGTATGGATAAATTTTACAGTTTGAAATATGGATTGTCAATGATCTTGGTGTACATCGGTTTGAAGATGTTGCTGGAGAAATATGCCCATATGTATGGCTTTAATGAAATACACAATCTCTTGGTGATCATCTCAATCTTGGGGCTGAGTATTTTTTGGTCGATTTGGTTTCCCAAGACCAATCACGAATAGTATGGGTTATAGAACAACAATTTACCCACATTGCTAGAGGAATTGATAGAAAAGTGTGAAATTTGAACCCTTGAAGTGAATGCTCAACTAACCCCCGCACTTTTAGTGCTACAAGATGGTACCGTGTTCCGCGGTACAGCCATAGGCAAAATAGGTACAACTACCGGAGAAATTTGTTTTAACACAGGAATGACGGGATACCAGGAGGTGTTTACGGACCCTTCCTATTTCGGACAGATTCTGGTAATGACCTCAGATCACATTGGTAACTATGGTGTTCACGATGAAGAAATCGAGAGTGACGGAATCAAAATCGCCGGATTGGTATGTAAAAAATTCTCTCACAACTATTCTCGCAAAAACGGATCTGACAGCCTAGACAGTTATTTTATGTCGAATGGACTCGTGGGAATCTCCGATATTGATACGAGGCAGTTGGTAAGACATTTGCGCGAAACAGGTGCGAAGAATGCAATTATCTCATCAGAGAACATGGACGTGGATGCACTGTTGGAGCAGTTGAATGCTGTGCCTTCCATGAACGGTTTGGAATTGGCGTCGAAAGTGTCAAGTACAGAATTCCATACCATGGGTGATCCCAATTCGCCCTACAAAGTGGCCCTGTTGGATTACGGTAACAAACTCAATATTTCGCGCTGTTTGGTAGAGCGTGGTTGTTACTTGGGGATTTTCCCTTGGAACGCTACTGCTGCGGATGTGAAGGCCTGGAACCCCGACGGACTGATGATCAGTAACGGTCCGGGCGACCCTGCTTCAATGGATTATGCCATCGCCGCAGTGAAAGAATTGGTGGATGGTGGGATGCCTACATTTGGGATATGTTTGGGCCATCAATTGCTGAGTTTGGCTTCAGGTTTAAAAACCTATAAAATGCACCATGGTCATCGTGGATTAAATCACCCGGTGAAGAATTTGGTCACTGGTAGGAGTGAAATCACCAGTCAGAATCATGGTTTCGCTGTGCAATACGATGAAGCGCTTTCTGGCACGGTGCAATTGACCCATATAAATTTGAATGATGATACTGTTGAAGGTATCGCCCGCTTGGATGTGCCAGCATTTTCTGTGCAACACCATCCAGAAGCATCGCCAGGTCCACACGATTCGTGGTATCTGTTCGATCAATTCATTGACCTAATGCAAAAACACAAGTAAACAATACAATATGAGCGAAATCACCCACATTCAGGCCCGTCAAATTTTGGATTCCCGTGGCAATCCAACGGTAGAAGCAGAAGTTTACACCGAGGACGGTGGATTTGGAAGAGCAGCAGTGCCATCTGGTGCCTCCACAGGTATTCATGAGGCTGCTGAATTGCGCGATAATGATGCCAGTGCGTATTTGGGAAAAGGTGTTTTGGATGCCGTTGAGAATGTCAATAATCACATCGCAGAAGCATTGGAAGGTACAGAAGTTTGTGCCCAAAATGAAATCGACGGTTTGCTGTTAGACATGGATGGTACACCGAACAAGTCGCGTTTGGGTGCCAATGCTATTTTGGCGGTATCTTTGGCTTGTGCCAGAGCTGCGGCTGATGAATTGGGCATGCCTTTGTACAAGTACATCGGCGGTGTGAACGCCAATGTATTGCCAGTGCCCATGATGAACATCTTGAATGGTGGAGCACATGCCGATAATAAAATTGATTTCCAGGAATTCATGGTGATGCCTGTTAAAGCCGAGAGTTTCTCTCACGGTTTGCGCATGGGCGTTGAAGTATTCCATCATTTGAAATCTGTGTTGAAAGCGGCTGGTTACAGTACCAATGTGGGCGATGAGGGTGGTTTTGCCCCCAATATTCAAAGCAATGAAGAGGCCATTGAAATCGTGTTGCGTGCCATTGAAAAAGCGGGTTACCGTCCGGGCGAAGACATGTTCATTGCCATGGATGCAGCGACTTCGGAGTTTTACGATGAGAAAACCGGTTTGTATACCTTCAAAAAATCGGATGGAAAAGTATTTACTGGCGATGAAATGGTAAATTACTGGGCTGATTGGTGTAAAAAGTATCCCATCGTTTCCATTGAAGATGGCTGTGCCGAGGATGATTGGGCAAGTTGGAAGAAGTTGACCGAAGCGGTTGGTGGCAAAGTACAGTTGGTGGGAGATGATTTGTTTGTTACGAATGTAGATCGTTTGCAAAGGGGCATCAACGAAGGTATCGCAAACTCAATTTTGATTAAGGTGAACCAAATTGGCACTTTGACAGAAACTTTAAATGCCATTCAATTGGCGACACGTCACAGTTATTCCAATGTCATCAGCCATCGCAGTGGCGAAACTGAAGACAGTACGATTGCTGATTTGGCAGTAGCCATGAATAGCGGACAGATCAAAACGGGTAGCGCTTCTCGTTCTGACCGTATGGCGAAATATAATCAGTTGCTCCGTATAGAGGAAGAGCTCGGAGAAAATGCCATTTACGGTGGTAGTATGTTTAAGTACTGTTAATCTTATTTGTCTAAGAATATTTAAAAAAGCCCCGCTACCGCGGGGCTTTTTTATGCCAAAATTTTGCGCAACCCGCCCGAAACCGATATCTTGCAACTTCATGAAAAACAAAATTGCCTCGGCGTTACTGTTCATCTTGTTGGGCGCGGGTTGCGCAAACCTATCCGGTCAAAATACATTTAACGGAATCACCCCATCTCAAGCCATAAACCAAGCCAAATCCATGGCGGCTCAAGGCAAATGGGGATTGACCGCTGAAGATTTAAAAGATGCCGTGATGCAAGATTTGGTCAAGGATGTTTCGGGTGAAACCCATGCTTATGTGCTTCAGACCCTATCGGGCATTCCTGTTGTCAACGGTGTTGTGGGTTTGCATTACAAAGCCAATGGCAATCTTTTTTACGCCAATTCGCGTGCCGTGGCCCACGCAACCGATAAACTTCAAGGCGACTTTTCATCGCTCAATGCCCAAAGCCTCGGTGCAATCGCCCTGAAAACAGCATTTGCTACCACCGCCGATATCCCTCAAAGCATAACATGGGAAACCATGAAGCCCAACACTCGTTTTGTGGAAGGCAATTTCTACGAGCAAACGGTTGCCTGGCCCGATGCAAATGGAAACCTCATCGCGGCGAAGTATTTTGTCTTTTATCAGCCCAAGACCGCTGATTGGGTGAATCTTTGGATTGATGCACAAGGTACAGTGTTGCAAAAACACAGTTGGACGGTTTATTGTGCGCCGGTATCTTTTGACAGGCATAATCACGAATCGCACAACATGCAATCCGCAGGCATGGGCGAACAAACACAACAAATTCGTTCCCTGATGTTAAGTGGTCAAGGCAAATCGCTCCAACG
This sequence comes from Bacteroidota bacterium, assembly GCA_005788145.1. Lineage (GTDB taxonomy): Bacteria > Bacteroidota > Bacteroidia > NS11-12g > UBA955 > UBA955. The sequence goes on along the minus strand of SXYY01000088.1, from coordinate 6,118 downwards.
GAGAGGGGATGGTGCAACCTATAAAGCCTACGCGTTTCCAACAGAAAGCCCGCTGTACGGCAACCCGACAACACTCACAAGTCCGGCCGACGCTCAAGCATCGCCCTATGGATGGCACGATGTAAATGGCAGCGATGGCGCGGAATATACCACCACACGTGGAAACAATGTATATGCTTCTGAAGATGCCGATGCCAACAATCAACCTGGCTACAGTCCCAACGGAGGTACGTCATTGGCGTTCGACTTTACATACAGCAAAAATGAAATTGACCCTGTGAATTATCGTGATTTTGCCATCAACAACTTGTTCGTTGCCAACAACTTGATGCACGATCTGTCGCAGCATTATGGTTTTGATGAGGAATCCGGCAATTTCCAAACCAAAAACTACGCAAACAAAGGCGTGGGACAAGACGCGGTGAATGCCGATGCACAGGATGGAAGTGGAACAAACAATGCCAATTTTGCAACGCCTCCCGATGGCTCTGCGCCCCGCATGCAAATGTTTATTTGGGATGGCGTGAGTGTGAAAGCCAATTTGGTGGTAAACTACGGTGCAGGCATGAAATATGGTGTCGGCATTACCGATGGTAACTGGGGCAAGAAAATTACTGCAGTTCCCGTTTCTGGTAAATTGGTTTTGGTCAAAGACAATGTGGCAGCGGCAACCAACAAGTGCTGTACGAATCTCTCGAATGGCTCATCCATCAATGGCAACATCGCGGCGGTGGTTCGCGGTGGGTGTACGTTTGTGCAAAAAGTGTTTCGTGCCCAGTCTTATGGTGCTACCGCTGTGGTTTTGTTGGATACTTCCTCTGCAGACCAGGTGATCACCATGGCTACCGACAACACAGCCCAAGCCAGCAAGGTTACCATTCCTGTAATTTTTGTGAAGTTGAGCAATGCCAATGAATTGCGTGCGTTGTTGGCTGATACCAACTTGAATGTCACTTTTTACGATAGTTCTGCCTTCGCCAAGAAAACGGACAGTGACCTCGATTTAGGGGTGATAGCGCATGAATATACCCATGGGATTTCAAACCGTTTGACATGCGGTCCTTCTAACTCCAATGGCTTGTCGAATGCTGAACAGATGGGTGAGGGATGGAGTGATTTTGTGGGTTTGGCATTTACCGCGAAAAAGGGTGATGTGGGCTCTCAAGCCCGCGGGGTTGGCAACTGGTTGATTGGTGAAACACAAACCGGTGGGGGAATTCGTACCTATCCGTATTCCACCAACATGACTGTGAATCCCCATACCTATGGCAATTTGGCCAAGGCTGCCAATGGTATTCAAACCCCGGTGCATTATACCGGAGAAATTTGGTGTGCGATGTTGTGGGACATGTATTGGGAGTTTGTCGACAAATACGGGTTTGATGAGGATTTGTACAAAGGCAAAGGTGGAAACAACATGGCGGTATTGCTGGTTTTCGATGCGATGAAATTGCAGCCGTGTGGACCAGGGTTTACCGATGCGCGCGATGCGATTTTGATGGCCGATGAAAATAGAAACGGAGGTGCCAACGCGGGCCTAATTTGGAAAGTGTTTGCGCGTCGGGGTCTTGGATACAATGCTGCCCAAGGCAGTCCTGGAAACTGTGCCGATGGGGAAGAGAATTTTGAAATTCCTCCCGCAAGTAGTTTGAAATCACTGGCGGTGGATGCTTGGGTGAAAGCCTATCCAAACCCAGCAACCTCTGTATTTGTGATTGAGCCGATGATGGTTAAGAAGATCGATGCCGTTAGGGTTTACGATATACAAGGAAAACAACAGTTTGTTCCAGCGAGCGAGATTGTGGGTGGCGGACAGCAATTGAACATTGCGGGATTGTCGGCTGGTCTCTATTGGGTTGAAATCCGCGCCGGAGAACAACGCACCACGGTGAAATTGGTGAAACCGTAATCAAGAAACGGGAAGTTTCCGTTAATTTTGAACGCAGAATTTTTTCAATATGTTGCTAGAAAGTTTGGGTAAATCGGGGATTGAAATTATCTGTGCATTGATGGCCTATTTGCTGGGATCGATTCCCAGTGCCATTTGGGTGGGACGCAAATTTTATGGGATCGATGTACGGGAGCATGGCAGTGGCAATGCAGGCGCTACCAATGTTTTTCGGGTGTTGGGAAAAGGACCGGGCACGGTGGTGTTATTGATGGATATTTTAAAAGGTTATTTGGCGGTCGTGTTGGCCTACATGATGGAGAATCATTTGTATTCAGAGGAAATCCCAAATGCATCCAATTCGTGGTTTTTTCCTGTTGTTTTCGGCGTGTTGTCGGTGGTTGGACATATGTTGCCCGTTTTCGCGAAGTTCAAAGGGGGGAAGGGCGTAGCCACGTTGTTCGGCATTATCATTGCGTTGGATCCACGGGTGGCGGGATTGGCCTTATTGGTGTTTGTGTTGGTAAATGTTGTGACGGGCTATGTGAGTGTGGGTTCGTTGATGGCGGGACTGTCGATTCCCGTATTGTTTTTACAGGTATTTGGCAATCGAGATATGAGCATTGTGGTTTTTGGCGTTTCTGTGGGGGTACTCATTGTATACACACATCGCAAGAATATCAAGCGTTTGATGGCAGGCGAGGAAACGAAGTCGCGCATTTTGGTTAAGAAGCAAAAGTAATCCATGAAGATGACGTCATCGAATCCCAGTTTCAATCCCCAAGAAGACGTTGAGGCGTTGTTGGACAAGGGGTGGACAATTGTGGTTTACAACGACGATGTGAACACATTTGACTGGGTTATCTCCAATTTGATCAAATATTGTGGTCACACGCGTTTGCAGGCAGAGCAGTGTGCTTGGATTATCCATAACAACGGCAAATACGCCGTGAAGTCGGGCAGTTATGAGGACATGGAGCCCATCTGCACGGCTTTGTGTGAAAAAGGTTTGTCGGCTCAGCTAGAGGTTCAGTAAATTTGCAACTATGAAAAAAGTATATGCTTCTGCCGAAGCGGCCATTCACGACATCGAGGATGGTGCGGTATTGATGTTGGGTGGATTCGGTCTTTGTGGAATTCCGGAGAATTCCATTTCCGCTTTGGTGAAGAAGGGGGTGAAGGGGCTGACATGTATTAGCAACAATGCGGGGGTGGACGATTTTGGGATTGGGTTGATGTTGCAGGGCAGACAGGTAAAAAAAATGATCAGTTCATATGTGGGGGAGAATGCGGAGTTTGAGCGACAGTTATTGAGTGGGGAATTGGAAGTGGAACTGATTCCACAGGGTACTTTGGCAGAGCGATGCCGCGCCGCAGGCGCGGGCATCCCAGCGTTTTACACGCCAGCGGGTGTGGGGACGGAAGTTGCCGAGGGCAAGGAAGTCAGGGTGTTTAATGGTAAAACCCATTTGATGGAATACGCCTTTGATGCGGATTTTGCCATCGTGAAAGCCTGGAAAGGGGATAAGCACGGAAACCTCATATTCAAAGATACCGCCCGCAATTTCAATCCCATGATGGCCATGGCTGGCAAGGTAACCATTGCCGAGGTGGAGGAATTGGTAGAGGCCGGAGAGTTGAACCCAAACGATATTCATGTTCCGGGTGTGTACGTGCATCGCATCGTTAAAGGAAGCGACTATGAAAAGCGCATCGAGCAGCGAACCGTGCGTAAAAAAGGGGAGTAATCGCCAATGTCTGCGACTGTAAAATTGGTGTTCGCCACCAACAACGCCCATAAAATTGAAGAAGCCCAATCCATCGTAGCGGATAGGCTAGCGCTGATTTCACTGAAGGAAGCCGGATTTGAAATTGACGTGGACGAAACGGGATCTACATTTCATGTAAATGCCTATTTAAAAGCCCAAGCGGTGTTTGAAGCAACGGGACTTCCTTGTGTGGCCGATGACAGTGGATTGTGTGTAGATGCGTTACATGGAGCGCCCGGAGTGTACTCTGCGCGTTATGCGGGTGAACCGGTGAACCATTCTGCCAATAATGCCAAGTTGTTATCAGCGTTAGAGGGTAGTGTGAATCGCAGCGCATCGTTTCGTACCGTGTTGTGCGTAATGGGTTTGGGCGGTTCAAAGAGGCCATTGTATTTTGAGGGAAAGGTTGAAGGAGAGATATTGTTGAAAGCCACCGGCAGCGAGGGCTTCGGGTATGATCCCATTTTTCAGCCGACGGGATATTCAAAATCTTTTGCCCAAATGTTGGCCCACGAGAAAAATGCACTTAGCCATCGGGCAAAGGCATTTGAACAGCTAATGTTGTTTCTGAAGCGAGAGGAGGAAGGAGCGGTGTCGCTGATGGTGCCAGCATTGCCCGTGACGGACTATCATTATGACTTACCCAGTAATCGCATCGCATTTGAGGCAATTGAGCCCAGAGACGCATCAAGGTTGTTGGTCCGCCATGCACAGGTAGATGGTGGTGATTCTTTGGAAGACAAACAGTTTTTTGAGTTGGTGGATTGTTTGGGAGAGGGCGATGTATTGGTTGCCAATGATACCAAGGTGATTCCAGCGAGGTTGCACGGCAGGGTCATGGGTGGCGCTGAAGTGGAGGTGTTTTTGTTGAATCCGTTGGACGCGGGCTGGTTGCAGTGGGAGGTGATGGTAGGGAATCGAAAGAAATTTCGGGAGAATGATGTGGTTGAAGTTGTTGGGGCGATGGGGCGTTTGCAAATTACTTGGTTGGACCGCGAACGCAATCGGGTGAATTTGTCGTTTCAAGGTGAATTTGCCACAGTGCAGGATGCCATTGAGTGTTTGGGGGCTGTGCCATTGCCTCCATATATAGAAAGAGCGGTGCGCGATGGCGACAAAGATCGTTACCAAGCCATTTTTGCTGAACATGCAGGTGCGGTGGCAGCGCCAACAGCATCGTTGCATTTTACCGAATCTCTGCGGCATCGCCTGGTATATAAAGGGGTGCGGTTTTCATATTTAACACTACATGTGGGCGCAGGTACTTTTAAGCCCATGAGTTCGGATTATGCCAACGAGCATGAGATGCATGCGGAGCGATTCGCAATTACTGTTTCACTGGTGGATACGATGTTGGATGCATTGCAGCGCAATCGGAGGGTTGTTGCCATCGGGACAACATCGATGAGGGTATTGGAGAGTCTTTATTTCGTGGGTTGCAGATTGATACAAGGATGTTGGGACGGCATGGTTTCATGCGACGATGGATATGATTTGGGGTTGAAGTTGCGCGAAGGAAAGGAGATTGGTTTGGAGGAATCGCTATTGGCTTTGAGGGAATATGCGTTAAATCAGGGCGGTTCGATTCAGGGACAGACACAGATTTTTATTGTGGATGGGTTTGAGTTTAGAATAGTGAAAGGCCTAATTACGAATTTCCACCAGCCCAAATCCACGTTGTTAATGCTGATTTCTGCCTTTGTTGGGGGTGATTGGCGTTCGATTTACGGGTTTGCGGTGGCTCGAGGCTATCATTTTTTGAGTTATGGCGATGGTTCGTTGCTATGGCGATAATTTTTTTTCTAAGGGTAATTGATTGAATTGCTACTCATTGGCGTTTGTTGAGATTTTTTTTTACTGGGCACACTTGAATTTGTAGAAAAGAGTATTACCTTTGCATCCCGTTCTGGTAGAGACAACCAAATGAATTGCTCAACACAAAGCGAAAGCTTGCTGGATAGCAATAAAGTTGGGGGTTTACATTGGATAGCGTTTTTACATTTAGGGAAGTGAGGAGCAACGAAGTTTGGGAGAGTCAATAAAAAATATTTCACTTTTTTCTTGACAATGTGAAAAGAAGTTGTACCTTTGCATCCCCTTCCGATAAGGGGCTTTGACAAAAGCAAAATTTAAAGAGTTTAAAAACGATTTGGATTGATTTTTTGAAAGGGTTTTCAATCGGATTGTGTTCTGAAATTTACTGGGAGTGAATTGCAACAATTACCGTCGCTGCCTTGAAAAAAATGTTTTATTTTTTCTTGATATTGACAATCAATTGTTGTATTTTTGCACCCCGTTTCGGAAGGAACAGTAAAAGGGAAACAAGCAATAAACGGATCTTCGGATCTGAGTTTATAAAGTTCTTTGAAAGATACAGAGTAAGGAATAACAAGCCACCCAAAAATAGAATACTTTGGGATGCCGGGTCAAACAAACATTTTACAATGGAGAGTTTGATCCT
>SXYY01000087.1 GCA_005788145.1 Bacteroidota bacterium | reverse complement strand
CGTCACACGAATCCCCAATTTTTCACACAAATCGGGACTTACTGCTTCCGTCTCCCTAAAAATGGCCCCCATGAAATCGTGTAATTCTCTGGCAGATTTAATTTTTCGCACTGCTGCGCTGCATCCGTCATCTGCGGGTTTGGCAATGAGCGGCAATCCGAATTCCTTACACAACGACTCGCAAAGTGCCTCGCCTTGATTGATCCAAGTGGATTTTTGTACAAGATCATGATTGGCCACCAAGAAACCTTTTTCGCGAAGAATGCGGTTGGTTTCATATTTATTGATGGTGATGGCTGCAGAATGACTCAAACTTCCGTTGTGATAAAGCCCAACTTGTGCCAAATCCTTTTGCAATGTGCCATCCTCACCGGGTCTTCCATGCAAGGCGATGAAAACGCCCTCTGCCATTGATTTTAATGTCTGCAGGTCGATTTCTTCAGGAGCGAAAATTGGCTTGCTATGCAACAATCCATGCGTGAGCGAAAGGCTGCTATTCTGAATTTCAGCCAGTGCCGGGTCAATGGCGTAGTGTAAAATTTTATCGCGGATATCGTCTGCATTGTCTTTGAGCATCATGTTCAAAGGCAGTAGAAACAATCGGTACGAGTTGGAATCGCCAGCCAAAAAGACGGGGATGGGCTGCATTTCTTCACTACTACTGAGTTTTTCGTAAATGTTCCGTCCACTTTCCATGCTGATATGTCGCTCAAAACTGTAACCACCCATGATAACGGCAATTTTCTTTTTCTGGGTAGACCGGCTATGGGCGTTGGCAATCAAATTTTCACTTCTCTGCAGTAGTGCTTGAAAGAGTTGTCCTTTGGGATGTGAATGGATTCGAGCCCTCAGTGAATTGAAATAAATCAGCGTGAGAAAGGCGCTGGGACTTAGTCCGATTTCCGCCGCTTGGTGGAAGAAAAAGGAGGAAGGCATCATTCCACTGGTTGTATTGGGGTCGTTCAAGAAAATCTCACCGTCATCGGTGATGAACCCATCGATGCGTGCATATACCTCAAAGCCAAAGTGCAAGTAGAGGTGACAGCATGCCTCCCTGATATCCGTGATCCAAGCAGGGTCAACTTCTATAGGGGTTACTTTGTTGCTCAAACCGGGTAAGTACTTTGAGCGATAATCGAACAGATCGCCGGATTTCCTGATTTCCGTGGGTGGTAAAGCAAATGGATTTCCTTCGGCGTCTGCCACAACGATGCAACTAAATTCTTTGCCATCAATCATCGATTCGATGAGAACCATTGATTCGCTATCGTGGGATTGCAACAAAACTGTGGGTTGTGTTTTCAGTGTCCGCTCTAAGTATTCCAATAAATCGGAAGGTAGGTAAAATTCGTTGCCATCTGCTGTGAGTGGCAAGCCCAAACCACTGCGTAAATCTGTGAGTTGCTTGATGTCTTTGATCTTTTCCTCTGGGCTTTTCTGATTCCATTCGCTGCTGTTAATGTACAGTCGGAAAAAAGCCAAATCTATGGCGGTGCAGAAGTCTTCAAAATTTGGGTGTTTGAGGATACTGACACCCAGCGACGATCCTTGGTGGGCGGGTTTTACAACAAATCGCTCGCCAAACATCACATTGAATTCCACAAACCACTGTTTTTTTGTGCTTATGTCTGCGGATAACCAATCGCGCTGTTGTAGGGTGGTGTAATCATTCACATACAAGGCAGCGGTCGTTTGAAAATCCTTTTGAATGGCTTTGTTAATACCCATGGCCGATGCCAAAATGCCGGAGCCAGAATAGGGGATGCCATACCATTCCAATAGACCCTGAATGCTGCCATCTTCGCCAAATGTACCGTGCAATGCCAGAAAGGCGAAGTCGATGCGGCCCTGAATTTCCTCAATCGTCAGCGGCTGGCCGATTTCTTTGAGCACATTGCATTGCTCTTCTTTGCTTTCGGCGATGGATTGGATGCTTTCTGCATAGACTTGGAACCCATGGGGTAATTCGGGTAGGCAAGATTTTCGCTCTCCATCGACATGCACAAACGTGGGCGGGTAGAAATCCCTGATACTTCCCTTGTACACGAATTCCCAATTCAACAAACAAAAGTTGCCAAAAGAATCCACGAAAATGGGGATGGGCTCAAACAGTTGTTTGTCTAAATTGTCATAAACCGTTCGTCCTCCTGCAAAGGAAACTTCCCGCTCACGAGATGGACCACCAAAGAAAATGCCGACTCTGATTTTTTGCATATGCGATAAAGCAAAAATACATTGACAAAGGGCAAGTCGGTGTGCAGTTCTTCACAATTCGCAACTGTGTTTTTCTCTTTGGGCATTATTGCAAAAAATTCGGCTATCCCGCAGCGATTCCGTTACTTTGCAACATGGTTGCCGAAATATATTTATCGTCTCAAGTGAAATCCTTGGGCGCCGTTAAAATGCCGGAAAGTGTGCACGCTTATTGGAAGGGTATTGATGATGTAACGACAGCTTACTATATGGGTTCGGAAGGTTGTTTTACGCTGGTGATTAATCCGGGTAAGAGCAACGCCATCGAATGGGAAAAGTTGCGTAAAAACGGCGCAGGCGTTTTGTCGAAATTACCAAAATCAGCAAGAGAGATTCGGATAGTAAATGTGGACTGGGATGCGCAAAAGGCGTTAGCCTTTGCTGAGGGTATGGTGTTGGCGGATTATCGGTTTGATAAATACATCACCAAAGGCGATAAATTGTCGCCCATTTCACTGGTGTTGGAGGGTAAAGGATCTGATAAATTGGCTGAATTGATTGTTGTTTGTGACGCAGTTAAAACAGCCAGAAATTGGGTGAACGAACCGGTAAATGCATTGAACGCACAAGGGTTGGGCGAGGCATTTCAGGCCTTGGGACAGTCCTTGGGCTTTAAAGTGGAGGTTTTTGGTGAGGCCCAAATTGAAAGTTTAAAAATGGGTGGCTTATTGGCCGTAAATCGAGGTAGTCAGGAGCCGCCAACCTTTTCAGTACTGGAATACAAGCCCGCGAACGCCAAAAATCAGCAGCCCATCGTTTTGGTGGGTAAAGGTGTCGTTTTTGATACCGGTGGATTGAGTTTGAAGCCCACGCCAAATAGCATGGATATGATGAAGTGCGATATGGGTGGTGCTGCAGTAGTGGGTGCAGTTTTTGAGGCCATTGCCAAATTACAGTGGCCCATTTGGGTTGTGGGATTGGTGCCATCTACCGACAACCGTCCGGGAGAAATGGCTACTTGTCCTGGCGATATAATTACCATGTACGATGGTACAACCGTTGAGGTGTTGAATACCGATGCTGAGGGTAGGTTGATATTGGCGGATGCATTGACATTTGCCAAGAAATACGAACCACAATTGGTGATTGATTATGCTACATTGACAGGTGCAGCAGCGAGGGCTTTGGGGACATATGGCTCCGCGTTAATGGCACAAGCACCGGAGTCCGTAGTGAAATCGTTGAAGAGAGCAGGAGAGAACACTTATGAAAGATTGGCTGAATTGCCTTTGTGGGAGGAATATTACGAGGAAATCACCGGAGGTATTGCGGATCTCAAAAATTTGGGCAAAGGCGAGGGTGGCGCGCAAAGTGCAGCCATGTTCTTGCGTCATTTTACCAATTATCCATGGGCACATATTGACATTGCGGGTACGGCTTTTTCAACTTCCCCAAGTCATTATACACCAAAAGGTGGCACAGGTGTTGGCGTTCGCTTAACTTTGGAGTTTCTTAAACAGTATATCAATGGATAATCAAAAGGTAAAATTGGGAATCACACAGGGCGATCCGTCTGGTGTGGGCATGGAATTGATATTGCGCGTTTTTGCCGAACAATACATTTACAAGTATTGTATTCCTGTGGTCTATGGAAACACCAAAACGTTTATTGCTTGGAAAAAGCACTTGGATTTACAGGAGCCCATGTACCACTTGATTAATTCCGCGTCAGAAGCCAAGGAAGGCAAATTAAATTGGGTTTTATCCAGTGATGCTGCTTTGGAATTAACCATTGGAACCGCATCGCCTGAATCTGGAAAAGAGGCTTTGCTCGCCATCGATAAAGCGATTGCCGATGCGCACAACCTCGATGCATTGGTGACTGCGCCCATTGATAAATCAACGGTAGCACCTCATTCGCCCAATTTTACGGGACATACGGGCTACTTGGCAGATGCCTTGGGTGCGCGTTCACATGCCATGATTTTGGCCTGCGAGGATTTGCGCGTTGCGTTGGTGACGGAACATGTGCCGATCACTCAATTGTCGAAATACTTGACCCAAGAAAAAATCGAACAGAAAATCGAAGTGGTTTATGATGCATTGAGAAATGATTTCAATGTGTTGAAGCCCAGAATTGCTGTTTTGGGACTGAATCCACATGCAGGCGACCAAGGTTTGTTGGGTGATGAAGAAGTGAAGATTATCTCACCAGCCATTGCCAAGCATTTTAAAATGGGCAAGTTGGTTTACGGACCCTACTCTGCGGATAGTTTCTTTGGAAGTGGTAACCACAAGAATTTTGATGCAGTGATCGCGATGTATCACGATCAAGGGCTGATTCCTTTTAAAACCATGGCTTTTATGGATGGTGTGAATGTAACGGCAGGTCTGTCAATCGTACGCACCAGTCCAGACCACGGAACGGCCTATGATATAGCGGGTAAAATGATCGCTGATCCAAGCAGCATGCGTGCCGCCGTTTATGATGCCATTCACTTGGTGAGAAACAGAAAGCAGTTTGTTGCGGATTTTGAAAATCCATTGGAATATTCAGAAATGCGCCGCGAACGATTCCGCATTGATTTCTAATTAGCGCAACCGAGCGTGATCCAACAGCCAACTGCAGGTTTTGATATAAACGCCGGCGGTTAATGTTTCTTCCAAATCAAAATACTCCCTTGTGTTGCCAGTTTTTGCTTGTTGCATCATGTGATTAACACCGGGGAATTCTGCGTAAGTAACACCAACCCCTTCTTGCTCCATTAATTTTGCAATTTGCCTTGTGGGTATAGGATTCACTTGTCTGTCGAGTCCTCCTTGTATCATTAAGATGTCGCAATCCTTCAAATTCAAGTAATCAGGTACCGGATTATACTGAAAGAAATAGCGTGTCCATGCATTGTAGCCCAATGGCATGTAGTTTCTCGCGTAGTAAGATTCAACGGATTTTTCTCCATAGACCTTGGCGATTTTGGCGTTGTCGTTGCGCCAAACTTTGTACGCTTTCTGCAGGTTTTTGTCACTGGATTTCACCCATTTGGAGAAAGCCAATGCGAATTGTTCTTTTTCTTTTGTGGTTGGTAGCGCGAGATCCTTGTTCTCGGAAATTCTGTTTTCTCCCATTTCAATGGCCAAGGAAATCAGTTTTCGTTGCGCATCGCCCAAATGATGGCAAGTGAAGGAATCGTATCCGTTATTTTTCCATTCATGCTGAATTTGATAAACACTGGTTTCAACGCCGGTGCTTGTGGCCCCTGCCAAGGTTACAATGCCTGCAAGTTGTCGTTTTTTCGACAACATCAATGCTACTGCAGCGCCCTCGCTATGGCCAATCACAAATACCCGTGTGGTATCAATCATGGCCAAACTGCCCAAGTAATTGATGGCTGCCAGTGCATCGCTCACATAAGATTCTGTGGTGGTGTTGGCCAAGAATTTTGCATCTCCCAGGGATTTTCCAACACCGCGATCATCGACCCTTAAAACGGCAAATCCAGATTTTGTGAGTGCATCGGCCCATACGGCGAAGGGTTTATGGGCACCGAGGGTTTCGTCGCGGTCCTGCGGACCGCTGCCCGATAACAACAGCACAACCGGGAACTGGTGGTGAATACCCGCCGTATCAATATTGACTTTCACCAAGGCCGGTGCAGCCGGAAAGATGGGGAAGGGTGCAATAGGGGTTTCGCTGATAATGGGTTTTGGCGGCAAGGCCATTCTGCTTCCGGCGGCTGCCTCAATGAGTTTTTCACCCGACCAATCAGAAGCGTTTTCTGGCGATTTTGGGTAAGTCAGCGTACCTGAAAACTTTAATTTCCCGGAAGGATGTGAGAAATCCACCAATTTCACTTCGTAGGGAAAGGGGGCTAGTGGTGTTTGTGGTTTGAGGTCGAACAGACTTTGGTAAAATACACAAGGAATATCTTTACCGCCCTGCTTCCAGCTACCTTGAAGTTGTTTTAAATCCACCAATCTTCCGGTAAACGACGCTCCAAATCCCATGGTCCATGTCAATGATTCCGTTTTGTCATTGACAGTGGTTGATTCCACGGTGTAATCTTTCAGTCCTTGCATCGGGACGTCCAACGTAGATTGTAATTGTCCATTTTTCAACGTTACATGGAATGTTAACCCAATTTGCATAGGTCCTGCTGAAACGGTTCCTTTCCAGTAGCCCAACCATTTTTCAAGGTCTGCATCCTGAGCAAAAAGTATGCTCGACCAAAAGAATACGACCGTCAATGCAGTTATGAATTTAAGTTTCATGGTTTAATGCTTTGGAGTTGATGCTATTTTGAAGTTTTAGAAAGCTTCGCCAACATAAAAATAGATGCCGTAACCTTCGGGATTGAAACCGACATCGATACGAGAAAATATGTCTTTTTTGGGAAATAACAGATATCTTAGACCTGCGCCGGTTGACCATTTGTAATTGTTTGTTGGCATTTTGTCTGAAACAGAACCCACTGAACCAAAAACCGCGCCACCAAGTCGCTTTGCAAAGCCGAATGGCAAAAAACGATATTCAATTTGGGCGGCAAGGTAGTTTTTGTCTCGATAACGACCCAAATAATAACCCCTCATCATTGTTTCTCCTCCCATCATGCTGAGTTGATTAAAGGGTACGTTACCTGTTGAAAACTGTCCTACAACTTGCATCGCGAGAACTTGTTTCTTAGATGTTGGAATGAAATATCGTCCATCAAAAAATAAGGTCTTCATGGGAAAGGATTTCTCGAAAATCGAGGAATAATTGATGTAGGCAATCTCTGCTAGATATCCGTCGCGGACATTGAGCATATTGTGCCTAGAGTCAAGGATAACCCCCAATCCCACGCCTAAGTTCTGAGAGCCCGTTGCACCCAAGGGAAGTGGAGTTTGTATACTGCTTTTCCATTTGAATTCAGGATTAAGTAATTGTTGATAATCAAATTCAATTCCTGCAAATAAATTATTTTTGAGTCGGTAAATGAGTCGTTCCCTTATGTTGTAATAAGTGGCATCCACCAAAGCCAATGGTTTTTTAGCGATATCTGTTCCAATACCATAATAGGATAATGGGTAGTTTTGAAAGCGCATTTTACCCAATGCGAGAATGTTGTTGTTTTTGCCATAGATGGCATGGTCAACCCACAGGCCGAGCTGTCGTTCTTGGGTGTAGAATCCGAATGCACTGATTT
>SXYY01000086.1 GCA_005788145.1 Bacteroidota bacterium | reverse complement strand
TGTGTTTGATGGTAAAATCGCGGCGTTGGGCAAAGATGCTTCGGGCACCAAGAAAATTGCCGTTTTCCAAGGAACATGGGGCGCAACATTGGGATTTGATTCGTTCAGCGTGAGTGAGCCAAAAACCTTGATGGGTTCGGGTGCTGACTTGTTGATCGGGGGCACATTTGTGAAAAATGGCAACGGTACATCCTTGTTGGTATACAATGGAAGTACCCTTCAATTTACGGGTAACCGTATTACGGGGAACTTTACCTTGGGACAGCGGGGAGACGGCGCTTTTATTTGGGGCGATTTCAGAGAGCTGAATACCGATTTGCAATATTTTTCAAAAATCGAACCGGAGTCTGGCAACTTGGTGGGGGATCTGTTCTACGACATGAACTCAAACTGCATCAAAGATGATGGAGAAGTTGGATTGTCAGCACGTATGATTCGCCTGGAGAATAAAACCAGTGGTGAGATCAATTTTGCGGTTACCGATGCGAATGGACATTTCACCATTGCCTTAGCAGCCGGTGATTACAATTTGAGCACCATCGCCGATAAACATTTGTATTCTGTATGTTTGGGCAATACCACAGCGCGAATTCGCAAAGGTGTATACAGTTATGTAACACTTGGGCAGTACCAGCAGCCCACGCTGAGCGATGTGGAAGTGGGGATGGATGTCATTGTGCCCGCCGCTGCTGTCTCGGGTGATGATGCCAGGGTATTGGTTAAAATCGTTAATCATGGTGGTACTGCGGTAACCAATGGTACCGTGCATGTAAAGCATCCTACGACAATTACCTCATTCCAGAGTGTTCCTGAGCCCGACAATTACGTTGCGGGAGAGGCCATTTACGCCATTGGTAATTTGCCTGCCTTTGGAACGCAATTCATCGAGATTGTTACGCGGATTCCAGCGACTGCCATGGTTGCTGATCAATTTGAGTTTTCTGTGAATACGGGCACGGGTATTTTGCAAAAAGATGCGGATACCAAAGACAATGAAGCCAAGGATGTTGTGAGTTTATCGCGACGCGGCGGCTTGGTGGAAGTGTTGAAGCAGAGTATACAGGGCGATACGGTAGACTTCCGAAGCAAAGAATGGGAGTATCGGGTGGATTTCCGCAACGTGAGTACAACGATGGTTAAGCGTGCAGTTTTGGTGGATACATTGGATGCGAATTTGCCATTGTTGCGTTTGGAGTTGTTGTCGTTCTATCCCTCGAAAGCCTCCTACACTATTGAAAAAGGTCGTGTTTTGGTGATTGACTACCCGGAGGCCAATTTGAGTGCTTTCGAAGCCAATCCTGCAGGCAGTGTGGGCTTTGCAAAGTATCGTGTGCAAATTTATCAGACATTGCCACTGAAAACGGTGATAAACAACCGTGCGATGGTTGATTTTGATAGCAAATGGCAAGCGTACTCTACCAATTGTGCGGTTAGCTTACTGGACAAATTTGCCGGTGTAAAAGCAATGAAATCGACCTTGCGCGTATACCCAAATCCGGCATCGGCGGAAGTATGGATTTCTTCAGAAGGTCGTGAATTACGTGGTGAATGGCAGTTGATGAATCACATGGGCGCCGTCGTTCGAAACGGGAATTGTTTGGGTGTTGATGTTAGGGTAGATGTGAAGGGGCTGTCGCAAGGATTGTATACGATCAAAGCCGGTGGTGCAGTGGCCACGGTGATGGTTCAATAATCAGAGAATCTAAAGGAATTTTTTTGTAAACCGGTACAGGTTGAAATCTCCTGTATTTAGGGATTCCGCAATATGATCTCGCAGGTCTTGTAGTGAGATGTTTTGCATTCGATTGCGCTGGATGAGGCGGTAGGCTTTTTCTGCAAGGAGATGCAATTTGCGTTGATTGGAGATGCCTTGAGATTGGTGTGCAATGATGGCTTCGCTCAATGCTTGAATACCCTCACCCTCCATAGCCATCGTCTTCAACACCGGACACTCCCAGGCGCCATCCCCCATCCGATAATGGGCCAATTTCTTCAAGTGGTTGGCAAAAGCATCAGCCCCATCACGGTCGCTCTTGTTGACCACGAAAATATCGGCAATTTCCATGATGCCACTTTTGAGGGTTTGCACTTCGTCGCCACTTTCTGGCACAGTAACAACCACGGTGGTATCGGCAATACCGGCAATTTCTATTTCACTTTGTCCAACCCCCACCGTTTCAACGATGATGTGATCGAACTGAGCTTGTTTCAATACATCACAAATTTCAATGATACTGGCGCATAACCCTCCCAAAGATCCTCTGGCGGAGACGCTGCGGATATAGACTTTTGGATCCAAAAACAATCCGGGCATCCGCAGCCGATCACCAAGGAGAGAACCCAGGTTGAACGGGCTGGAGGGGTCTACGGCGACGATGGCGGTGCGGAGGTTTTGTGCACTCCAATGCAAGGCCAGTGCGTTCACGAGGCTGCTTTTACCGGCGCCGGGCGGACCTGTAATCCCGATGATTGGGGTGCGCCCCTGGAGCTGCTCAAGCAGCTCCAGGGAGCCAGGGTGCTGATTCTCCACCCAACTGATGGCCCGAGAAATGGCCCTTTCGTGGCCCAAAGCAAGGTTTTCAGGGGTGGGAATGATCAACATACTGCGAAGATATCAAATTAATGCGGGAATGTCGGATTGGACATTTGGAATCTCAATGACCCGATCGGGCGAAAGGTGTGGCGTCTAAAGGGGTAAATTCTCCCTTGAGATACCTGTGGTAGCCAGCCATGGCCACCATGGCGGCGTTGTCGGTGCAATAGCCAAAATCAGGGATGTAGGCCAACAAATTGCGCTTGTCAGCCATGGCTTGAAAAGCCTTGCGCAATGCGCTGTTGGCCGAGACGCCCCCGCTGAGCCCTAGCGAGGCGGGGCGGCGCTGCACAATCGCTTTGTCTAATCGCTTCATCAAACTTGCTACAATCTGCTGCTGATAAGACGCACAAACATGCGAAATTTCCTTTTCTAAAAATGCTGTATCCTCCTTCTGCTTGTCGCGCAAAAAGTATAACAACGATGTTTTGATTCCTGAAAAACTAAAGTTCAATCCTTCGGTTTGGGCATCGGGAAAAGCATATTTCTTTGCATCGCCCATTTTGGCCAATTTGTCCACCATCGGACCGCCAGGATAGCCCAATCCCATCAGTTT
>SXYY01000085.1 GCA_005788145.1 Bacteroidota bacterium | reverse complement strand
TCATACTGTCCTGAGGCGTTTTTTGTGGTAATGATATAATCACCGTAAACCGAACGATTGTGGGCGTAACTGACAAACAATGGCAGGCCCCAACGACTGTTTTTTCTGATTTTCTTTACGATGTCCAAGTCTACGACCGCCTCTATGCCTTGACTTGTGCTATTGCCGACGTTGGTTTTAACAGCGATGGCTTTGCCTTGATCATCCAAGCGCGTAATTCTGCCAATGCGGTTGTTGTATTGCAACACATAAACACTGGCGTCAAAATACAACCAATTGCCGCTGCGACCGCGAAAACCGAAATCATTGTTGTAGCCGTTGGCATCCTTCAAGTTGGGGTCGATTTGTTCCGCGCCTGGCGCTGATTGCATGTCGCTGAACAAGATGGGTCGGTAATTTTGGGTGGCGTTGGCGTAAATTTCAAACCCGTTTTTCAAGTGGTATTCAGCGGAAATGCCGCCCAAAAGGAATCGACGTTCTTGGGGTGTGGCGACAACGGCAATGTCTTCACCCACCAAGTTGATGCCCGTTCTTCCTGAGACTCCCGATTGAATTTGTTCTGCACGCAATCCGGGAATCACGATCAATCTCGGCGATAAACGAATCACCTGTTCCGCGAACCAAGCGATATTTTTGGTATCAAACGTGAGCGCGGTAGGGAACATGGAAGCAGTGAAATTGGCATCGGTACCGGTGCTGCCCAACCCTTTTTGAAAACGATGGGTTCTGCCCTGAAATGCGCGAATGCCGGTACTCAAGGTTTGTTTTTTACCCATCAGCACGTAATGGGTGATAAAGCTGATTTCAGCCCCCAGATTTTTGTATTTGTCTGTGGCCAAATCACGCGCGCTGTATTGTCCGGTAATTTTATTTATTGTGTCGGCCACCAAAATACCCGCGGTATTTCCCACACTGTGCCGTTCTGCATCCATTCCAAAAAATTGTGCTTGGATGCGACTTCTTAACGATAAATTGTATTCGAATTTTAGGTTGGCCGTTTGCCAAGGGGTAGAAAACCAATTCCGTGCGCGGTGACTCTGTACGATGTCGTTCGCAAATTGGGCATCGGTAAGTCCGCCAGGTTGCTGGCTCAACATGTTGTAGCGCATGTAATCGATGCTTACTTGAGCCTTTTTGCCCAAATAATGCGTCGCAGATCCGTAGAATGTTTCTGTTTGATAGGCGCTGTTTTTTCGAAAACCATCGGCAGATCGCTTGTCGTAAAAGGTGTAGTAATGTCCTTTCTTCCCTTTGCCACCCACACCCACATAGGAATTAAGCATCCCAAAACTACCTGAGGTCTGCTGGCTCTCGGCCTGAAACGACTTTTGCATGTTGCTGCCATCCCGCATGATGTAGTTGATCAACCCGCCAAACTGTGGACCGTATTGCAATGCACCGGCACCGCGGGTAATCTGAATTCGTTGAATGGCTTGCATGGGCGGATTGTAATAGGCCTCAGGATAGCCATAAGGGTCTGCTGAAATATCGGCGCCGTTCTGACGGATGTTAAATTCCCAACTTCTGTTCGGACTCAAGCCGCGATTGGCAATCCCAATTTGAATTCCAGAACCATCGCTCTCCCAAATATGAATCCCTGGTACTTTGGCCAAAATCTGCCGCATGGAATTGTTGGCAACAACCGTGTTCAATTGATCCATGACCACCAAGCTATTCTTTTTACCGGCATTGATTTTGGTTCCCACTACTTCTGGAAGCATCATCACATCGCGCTGCTGACCACGACCCACAAGTGAAATTTCAGACAGGTATTCCATGTGCATGGAAGTATCGCGGGCTGCTGTGGTAGACTGTTGCTGTGAAAACGAAAAATGCGTGAATAGGGTTGCCAATAGGCCGAGGGAAATTCGTTTGGTGCGATGGGCAAATAGCAACATTGTTATTTGTAATGATTCTAAACAGTGCAAATCTAAGGCGAATCCAAAGACTTACAAATATTATTTAGAACAATTTTAAATAATATGACATTTGTCAATATTTACGGCCTTTCCAAACCGTCTTTTTGGGTGATGCGAAGAAAATGGAGGTGCTTGCGCAATCGTCTCGATGCTTGTTATGGGAGGACTTCAAAGGTATAACCCCGCGCTGTCATTGCCTCCAAATATTTGGGCAACAACCACATTAATTGATCCTCCGCTTTCTCACTGTCGTGAAACACCACAATGCTTCCGGGTGTCGTCTGCGAAACGAGCGCCGATAAACTCTTCATCACATTCAATTTGGGGTCGTAATCGCAGCTCAAATTGCTCCATTGAACCACTTCATAGCCCAATGCTTTTACGGCGCTTATTTGACTGCGTTTGATTTGGCCATAGGGCGGACGGAACAGTTTTTTCGCGTGACGCGGGCTGATTCCGCTGTGTGGTTCTACTTGGACACCATCATCGCCGACAGGGTATATTCGATTGATTTCTAGTTCACAATCTTGGATATCTTTCAAGTAGTCTTGGTTTGATGTTTTCCAACCCTTGATATGGTGCATGGTGTGGTTGGCCAATGCGTGTCCTGCAGCCAATGTGGCTTTGCATACCTCGGGAAATTTCCGAATGTTATCGCCCACACAAAAAAATGTGGCCTTGGCATCATGCTTGAACAGTTCTGTCAATACCCATGGCGTGATGCGGGGATGGGGTCCGTCATCGAAAGTGAGGTAAATGGTCTTTTGGGATGCGTCCTTTCGCCAAGTACACGACGGAATTAGCCGCTGAATTGTGGAAGGAACAAAGAAAAAGTGCATCGCTGAGCAAAGTTGTGACTTTTGACATGTTTTCACAACCCAACATCGATTAAATTTGTACCCTATGGGAGAAAAAGTAACGCTAGTAGGCGGCGGGTTGGCCGGAAGTTTGATGTCGATCTACCTCGCCAAGCGCGGTTATGATGTATACATTTACGAACGTAGGGATGACATGCGCTCAGGAAATTACGTGGGCGGCAGAAGTATCAACCTGGCACTCTCAACCCGTGGTTTGCGTGGATTGGCCAAAGTAGGCTTGGATCAGGAGGTGTTGGACATTTCTATCCCAATGTCGGGCAGAATGATGCACCCTGTCGCGGGTGATTTAAAATACCAGCCCTACGGCAAAGAGGGACAAGCAATTTATAGCGTTTCGCGCGGTCAGTTAAACATCAAATTGTTGCAATTGGCCGATCAATATCCCAACATACGTATGTTTTTTAACCACAGATGCATCGCATCGAACCTAGAAACCTGCGAATCTACATTTGTGAACGAAAAGGGTGAAACTGTGGTTGATAAGGCCGATGTTGTGCTTGGAACGGATGGTGCGTTTAGTGCGTTGCGCGATGCCATGCAGCGTACGCCGCGGTTCAATTTCTCTCAGAATTACGAAAATTACGGATACAAAGAATTGGAGATTGTACCCGGTGCCGACGGTGATTTCCAGATGGATAAAAAATGCCTACACATATGGCCACGTCAGAGTTTCATGATGATTGCTCTGCCAAATCCCGGGGGCAATTTTACGTGTACTTTGTTTATGCCGTTTGACGGTAATCCCGGTATCGACGAGTTAAAGACCCCCGCGCAAATACAAGAGTTCTTCAATACCCATTTCCCAGATGCTGTGCCGATGATGCCTGGCTTGGTGGACGATTATCAGCAAAATCCTACGGGGATGTTGACCACGATGCGCTGTTATCCGTGGGTGAAGGACAACAATGCGTTGTTGGGCGATAGTGCGCATGCCATAGTGCCATTTTACGGACAGGGGATGAACTGCTCTTTTGAGGATTGTGTTGTGTTGGATGAATGCATTGAGGAGTTGGGGGGCGATTGGACCAGCGTTTTGGATGCATACCAGAAGTTGCGCAAACCCAATGCTGATGCCATTGCCAATTTGGCCTTGCAGAATTTCGTTGAAATGCGCGATTTGGTGGGCAGTGATGCTTTCTTACACAAAAAGAAAGTAGAACACATGCTGTCGGAAAAACATCCTGATTTGTTTGTTTCCCAATACGAACGTGTGACTTTTTCAACCCGCGATTATGCTGAGGCTCTGGCCTACGGGGAGATGAACGATCGCGTGTTGGAGTCAATCATCCACAATGGCTGGGAGGGACGTTTGGACGATCGTGCCTTTGTAGAAACCTTGTTTGCCGATAACAAGTAATCTGTTTGGTTTTTTCTTTCTGGGCGACCAGCCTGCGTGGGCGGCGTTATTTTGACTGTCGCAGTTTGTATTGCGCTTTGGTTTTCGCTT
>SXYY01000084.1 GCA_005788145.1 Bacteroidota bacterium | reverse complement strand
CCAGACTTGAAGCTGTTTAGATTCTTGGAATTGGCATACTTGTCAATGATTTTCAAGGTTTCATAAGCATCGACTTTGCCATAGCCCGAGTTGCTGTTTGAGTCGGCTGTTGTGTATTGATCCTTTCTGGCGGTTAACCTCCAAAGGTTGCGAATTTCTGCAGGTGTTAGCCATTCATTCGCTTGAAGGTATAGAGCCACAATGCCAGCGACGTGTGGCGAGGCCATCGATGTGCCGGAAAACATCGCCCAGTAAACATCCTGACCGCGAAAAGTGGATTTGTGTACGATTTCATTGTTCAACCATCCTGGAACCTGTCTCCGATGCAAAGCAGAGGCAATCATCTGTCCTGGAGCAATCACATCAGGCTTGATTCTTCCTTGCGGAAAATCTTGGGTTTTCGGCATGGGGCCTCGACTACTAAAGCCAGCGATATCTCCAACGGTATGCCAAGGTTGATTGAAATACTCCTCCTTGTAATTGAACCATTGATTTCGATTGATGTAAGCGCCGGCGGTTAATGTGTGTGTGCCCGATCCTCCATTTTCGCCAACCGAGCCTTCAGTAATACCTGAGATGTGTTTTGCACTGAACGATCCGCCTTTGTGGCCTGCATGATAATGCCCAGATGTCCATCGATAAGCCTGTCCGGAATTCCACCCATGGACTTCCCCAGAGCTTGTGATGCCGAGTTGAATATACGCCGATTTGGGTCGATTGTGTTCGATGATAAAAAGCAGATTGGGTTTGTTGTTGAAGGGATAAATCTGTTCTGTAGCGATAACCCAAAGCGTATCAGTGCCCGCAATGTAGGTCTTCTTGTAGGTCCCGCAATTCATGCAATCACCCGCCAGATTCCATGGCGCAGCGACAATTTTTTTACCAAATGTATCAACCAACGCAATTTGAACACTGAGTTTATCGCCCACGCCACCCCAAATATCGGTTAGGACATTTTCATGCGGATGATTATTGCGGTTGTTGTCCAATGCCAGCGTGTATAAGGTGTCGCCATTGGTTTGCTTGTAAATATGCATTTGATTTCTGCCATCATTGCCCGCCGCGCCGACCACAATTCTGCCAGAGCCAACCAACGATTTTACAGAGCGATCAAACAGCGAAGTACCATCGTGGGGTCCCGTATGCATTCCCCAACTGAGGTTACAAACGGAGGGCATTCCGAGTTTCTCACCCAATTTGAAGATGTAATTATACCCATCAATGATGGTTGGATTGGCCACGACATAATCGCCAAGACCACTGCCAGCCAAAGTGTCGTTGGCATATTTGATACCCACAAAAGCAAGTTTGGATTCTGGTGCCATTCCCCGGTATTTGAGCGCAGGTGATGCAAAACCTGAACCGCCTGCGATACCTGCAACGTGGGTACCATGGGAGCCATCATCGTCAATCGCCGATAAAATTGATTGCGAGTCTATGTACTCACTGCCATAAGCGAAATCCATCGGTGTTTTTCCTGCACTTTGTTGCTGATTCCAAAATCGTAAAACACGGTAATCCCTTCCGTCATTGTTAAAAAATGTGGGATGATCGGTTTGAAAGCCGATGTCTACCACACCAATCAAAACCCCTTTTCCGGTGTAATTTTGGCTCAATTGGTTTTGTAAACCGTTTTCGGCCAAATCAACCCGACTGTGAACCCGGGCTGTGTCGTTTAGGGGCCTTGGACTGTTGATTTTGGCCGATAAATCAATATATGCCAAACCCTCTTGGTTTATCAATGAAGTCCAATCACTCTCACCAAAGCGCACATGGATGATGCGATTGCCCAGGATTTCTTGGTCGTTGATTTCAGAAAGCAATTCTACTTGAGATGGCAAGATAAAATCTGAATTCACGAGCAGCTGCGCATCGTATTTTCCATCGAATGTTGGCACCAAGCTCGAGCGTAATAACGGATTCGTGAACAATTGTGTTGATGGACTCAGAACTTGGAATCGCTTGATGGGATTGGAAAAAGTGGTAATATCACCCTCCGAAGATTGGGCTTGAATACTGCTTGATCCGGCGAGAAATACAGAAATACAACAGAGTATACGCTTTAATTTTCCCATACAAAACAAAGGTACTTCAGAATGATGCTAAATTTGCAGTTATGGATTTATCGTGGTTAGAGCGAACTGAACTATTGATTGGCAGGGAATCTGTTGAGCGATTGGCCTCGCGCAATGTATTAATCGTGGGATTGGGTGGCGTGGGAAGTTTCGCCGCTGAATTTGTGGCACGCGCGGGTATAGGAAATCTAACAATTATCGATGGCGATGTTGTTGACAAGACAAACAAGAACAGGCAGTTGCCGGCGCTTACAAGTACTGTAGGCATGAAAAAGGCCGATTTGATGGCCGTGAGGATTCGCGACATTAACCCAGATGTAAATTTACGGGTCATCGATTCGTTTCAGAGACCCGAGCACACCCAAGAATTGGTGCGTGCAGAAAAGTTCGATTATGTGATGGATTGTATCGATTCAGTGACGCCCAAAATCTATTTGATCCGCAGTTGCGTTGAAAACGGACAGCGACTCATTTCGAGCATGGGTGCTGGGGGCAAAATGGACGCTTCATTGGTGGAAGTAACTGATATCGGTAACACATTCAACTGTCCATTCGCAAAAAATGTGCGCAAAAGATTACATAAGAATGGCATTTACAGTGGTTTCAAGGCCGTATTCAACAAAGGTGAACTTTGCCGAGAGTCAGTAAGACTCACGGATGGCAGCAATTTTAAAAAATCATTCTACGGCACGATTTCTTACATGCCAGCACTGTTTGGCTTGAGAATGGCGGCCGAAGTCATCGAAGATTTGCGCTAAGATTTTGGTGGATTGGTACGGTTAATTATCTTTGGAGAACATTATGAAAAAAATCATTTTTAGCATTTCATCGGTAGTGGTGTTGTTCTCAGCATCTTGTGGATCTGAAGGCACAAAAGGCGGTGCCATCGACATCAGCGGTAAAACCAAGCAAGAAGTCTTTATGATGCACACTTGGGATTTGAGTTCTTGGAACGATAGCTCTAGTCAAGACAATTATGATAACATTGAAGCCTGTATGAAAGACGATTTCTACAGCTTTATCTCCACAAGTCAAGTTGAAATTAACCGCGCTACCCTAAAGTGTGATCCAGCCGAGAAACCCACACAGAAATTTGCTTGGAGCATGGTAAGTGCTAATGATCCTCAAGTAACGTTATTTAATTACACTTGGGATATTGCATCTTTGACCGGCGAGCAGATTGTTTTGCGTCGCAAATACCTTTACAACTTCGGAGGAACCACCGAGTATATCTACTCCAAAGTGGTATTGAAGAAACACTAATTACTGAACGTTTTTCAATCCGTCCTTTGCTACGGTGAGATTGGGGTTGATTGATAAAGCGGCTTTGTATTCTTGCAGGGCCGCTTTTTTGTTGCCTTGCATCTCAAAGCAGTATCCTTTTAGCGCCATTGCATTGGCGAATTCTGGATTTAAATCCAATGTTTTCTCGCACCAGTCAATACTTTCATCGTAATTTTCAAATAACGACTGAATTACCGCGAGGTTATAATGAGCAAATACATGATTAGGATTTACTTTGATCACACGCTCGTAATAAGACATCGCATCGGCGAATTTTTGTTGATTCTGTAATATCAAACCCAATGTGTACAGTGCTTCATCGCTGAATTCATTCATGCGAACCGCTTTGTTTGCCCATGTCAATACCAACGGATCTTTTCGATGGTTAAGTATGAGCACTTTCTGCATCACAGCATCAAAATTCTCAGGGTTGACTGTGAGAGCCCTATCGATGATTCCTTCTGCTTTGATGGTGTCTTTTTGTTCCTTGTGGGCAATCGACAACATCACAAAAGCTGGATCTGCGAACTCGGGTTTATCCAAAAGCGAAGTATATAGTTTGATTGCTTCTGGATATTGCTGTCGCGCCAAATGATATTTTGCCAACAACGACGTGGCTGCATGATAATCTGATTTTAATTCCAGCGTTTTGGTCAAATGCAATTTGGTCTTTTCCGAATTCGTGGAATCCATGGAAATCAAGGTTTCTGCGCAACGGAAATGATAAAGAGGCTGTTTCGGGTTGAGTGAGATGGCAAACTCAAAATCAAGGACTGCGTCGTTAAATCGCTTTTCGTAATAGAAAGTGTTACCCCGTTTGTAATACAATTCTGCGTCTTCGGTATTGGCATTGATTTTGGCAGAGATTGCCCGAACATCCTCTGAGTAGGCTGTATCAGTCTCACTAATAAAACGGCCGGAATTTCGGTTGCTGTTGCAAGAAAGAACAACGATTAGAACGATTGATAAAACAATCTTCTTCATTTGTGCTCGGGACGGGAATCGAACCCGTACTCTCATTACTGAAAACAGGATTTTAAGTCCTGCGCGTCTACCTATTCCGCCACCCGAGCGAGACTGCAAAAATATGGAATTTTTCGGAGATTATCTTGTTACAGCGTCAATTGTATGGGCGATAATATCAGCCGCTGTTTCGATTTGCTCTCTTGTGATGGTCAACGGTGGTGCGAATCGAATCGTGTGCGTATGGGTTTGTTTAGCCAATAAACCATTGGCCTTCAATGCCAAACATACATCATAGGCGGTTTTACCATTTCCAAACGGAACAATATCAATGGCGTTTAACAAGCCTTTACCCCTCACACCAGAAACGATTGAAACATTGATCATTTGCAATCGACTGCGGAATACTTTTCCCAGTTTTTCCGCGTTTTCGGCCAAATTCTCATCCACCAATACCTTTAATGCTGCCATCGCCACGGCACATGCCAACGGGTTTCCTCCGAAGGTAGAGCCATGCTGACCCGGGTGCAGAACATTCATGACCTCGTGATGCGTTAATACGGCACTCACAGGAAATACACCGCCTCCCAGCGCTTTGCCCAAAATCAAAATATCTGGCTTTACACCGGCGTGATCACAACAGAGCATCTTTCCTGTTCTACCCAATCCGGTCTGAACTTCATCGGCAATCCATAAAACATTGTATTTGCTGCACAAAGCCCTAACACCGGCCACGTAATCTTCATTGGGCACAATCACACCGGCCTCACCTTGAATAGGCTCAACCATGAATGCCGCTACATGTCCGTCTTGCAGCGCTTTGTCCAATGCTTCCAAATCATTGTAAGGAACAACCTCAAATCCAGGAACAAAAGGACCGAAATCGCCGTAGGAATCAGGGTCTTGAGAGCTCGAAATTGCAGCGATGGTTCTGCCCCAGAAATTCCCGGAGGCAAACACAATTTTGGCCTGATTGGCTGGAATGCCTTTTACCGTATATCCCCATTTTCTGGCCAATTTAATCGCGGTTTCTCCCCCTTCCACTCCTGTATTCATAGGCAATACACGATCAAAACCAAGCAACTCTGTAATATACTTTTCGAATGGACCCAATTGGTCGTTGTGAAAGGCCCTACTTGTCAAGGTGATTCGCTGGCTTTGATTATGCAACGCCTGAATAATCTTGGGGTGACAGTGCCCCTGATTGACCGCTGAATAGGCCGACAAGAAATCAAAATATCGATTGCCCTCAACATCCCAAACAAACACACCCTCACCTTTAGATAGCACCACGGGCAATGGATGGTAATTGTGTGCACCATATTGGTCTTCTAGCGAAATATATTCTTGGGATTTACTCATACTCATGCAACAAAGGTAATGCGGAGATTGCGTTTGTAAATCGCTGTGGGGCGTTGTATCTTCGGAACGTGTGGTTTTTTGAGCCTATTTCAGAGTGGCAACAATCCCAATTGGGGCGGTTCGCGCGAATTCGCGGACTTGTTTTGGCGTTGTGTCTTGGCTTAATTTTCGCAGTCAACGGCCAAGGCAAACAACTTTCGTTCGATCGAATTGTGTTGGAAATCCCTCAAAATCAAATTGATACATTCGATATCCTACAAAAAAAGTGCATTGATTCGATTTTTGGGATGGCAACGGTTGATTTGATGGAGTTTGAGCGCATATTGGGCTATAAACTGAGTGGACAGTTGCATTTGCGGTTGATGCATTCAGCACCCGAATATCAGGTTGCCTTGCAAAAACACCCAATTTGGCTAGAGCGTTATCAATCCCAATACTTGGCTTTCTCAAGCAACTACTTCCCTGTTTTCATTGGCACGACATTCGAGCAAATTCGAATTCAACTCCGCTACATCATCGCGTATCATACATTGAACGAATTTCTCAATGGAAGCAGTATCCGACAAAAAATGACCCAATCAGGATACCAGCATTTCCCCAGTTGGATATCACAGGGATTTTGTGCTTACTGGGCCAACGGCTGGAACATTCGGGCGAAAGACGAATTTGACTACTTTAAAAACAAAGGGGCTTTCCCCTCACCCAACCAAATCGAACCATTATCCGCTCAAGCCTTCGGACGATTTATTTGGTCGAGCTGGGTCAATGAGTTTGGCAGCGCAGCCATCACGAACTTTTGGTTTGTATTAAAATACACCGGCCAATCCTCTTCTGCGATTGAATTTGTCGTTGGAGAATCCTTTCCAGATTGGTACGACGATTGGAAACAAAAAAACATCGCGGATGATCATTTGGAGTCATCATCGGACCTGAAAATCCAAACACACAAGGGTAAATCGCCCATTTTGGATGTCGTTCGGTTGGGAGAAAATCAGCATTTTTTGTGTAAGTTTTATGTTCCAGATCAAGAGGTTTGGGCCATTGAAACACCCAATCAGTCTATCGCAAAAAAACCATCAACATACCAATACCAGCAGATTCATGCGAAACTAATACCAGAAGCAATATACTATTTGACTGTTCCTGTGCACTACTGCGCATCCAATGTTGAACAAAAATTATTGTTCCTCTCTACAACAGGCAATTCCTTATTCACCCTTGACAGTTTCGGGGTTGTTCAACATATTTCTGCGGTTGATTCGTTGATTTCTGTACCGCAATTCCAGTGTGGTATGGATGCCATTTTCCAAAGTTGGGGGTTTTCCCACAAAATGTCATTCAAGGATGCACTGAGTGGTGTTGTCAGACCAACTGCCTCGAATGCCGTTTACCCTCGATTGGGTTGGACTACGGTAGACCCAAACAATACGACGGATTTCATCGGTTCTAGAAAGGAATATTTCATCGAAAGGCAGAAAATTGGGGCGGACAAAGCAATGCTATCCCTCATCTATTTGGATGGTGGGAACAAAGAAACACTGTGGAACGATACCCTTCTCGAGGCAGAAGAAGCAATCGGATTAATTGTTGAAAGTAAGGATATAAT
>SXYY01000083.1 GCA_005788145.1 Bacteroidota bacterium | reverse complement strand
TTCGGCGGCAAAAAGATTCCTGAGCTGATGCGCGGTTTAGGCCGTGGTGTTAGAGAATTTCAAGACGCCAAGAACAATGTTGGCAACGAAATTCGCAAAGGAATGAACGAAGACCCAAAATCGAACAAGGAGTAATCTTGAAGCACTACAGCCGGATTTCAGCAATTCGGGAAGACCTGAACGCAGGCCACATTTCATGTGTGTCTCTGGTAGAATATTACCTAAAAAATATTGAATCAAACAAGCACTTAAACGCCTTTTTGGAGGTTTGGGGTGATGAAGCCATTGAACGGGCTAAAAGCATTGATGAGAAAGTAAAAGCAGGAACAGCGGGCCGTCTGGCGGGTTGTGTCATTGCTTTGAAAGATGTTTTGGCCTACAAAGACCATCGCGTGGGATCGTCATCCAAAATTTTGGAGGGGTTTACCTCCATTTATTCTGCAACGGTTGTTCAACGATTGTTGGACGAAGATGCCATTTTCATCGGTCGGACCAATTGCGATGAATTCGCCATGGGTGCCAGCAATGAAAACAGTGCCTTTGGTCCAGTTTTGAATGCTGCGGATAATACCCGCGTACCCGGTGGTTCTTCTGGCGGAAGTGCTGTAGCAGTACAGGCCCAAATGGCCCATGCAGCATTGGGTAGCGATACGGGTGGTTCAATCCGACAGCCTGCAGCATTTACGGGCATCTATGGATTCAAGCCCACCTACGGTTTGGTGTCGCGATGGGGATTATTGGCCTATGCATCAAGTTTTGATCAGATCGGTCCGATGGCTCAGTCATTGGAGGATGTGGTGTTACTTACGGAAATTATGGCTGGTCCCGACGGGCAAGATGCCACATTGTATCAACAATCAGCGCCCAAATATTCGGTTCCAACGGCTCCATTGGAAGCGCGTTTCGCGGTCATGAAGCAAGCCGTTGCTGAAGAGGGAATCGACCCCGAAGTAAGGGCGATGATGATGAATTTGATAGGGAAATTGGAGGCTGCGGGACATGAAATCACCTATTTTGATTTCCCGTTGTTGGATTATATGGTACCAGCATATTATGTCTTGACCACGGCGGAAGCATCGAGCAATTTGTCGCGGTACGCAGGTATGTTGTACGGCAAGCGCAGCGAATTGGCCCATGATTTAGACTCTACCTACACATTATCCCGTACCGAAGGTTTCGGTGAAGAGGTGAAACGCCGAATCATGTTGGGAACCTTTGTATTGAGTAGTGATCAGTATGATGCATACTATGACAAAGCGCAGCGTGTTCGCAGAGTGATTCAAATTGAAACGGAAAAAGTATTGGCCAATGCCGATGCCATTTTGCTGCCGACAACCAGTACCCCACCATTTAAGTTGGGTGAAAAAGCAGCAGATCCTGTAGCCATGTACATGGCCGATTTGTTGACAGTTCAAGCGAATTTGGCCGGAAACCCAGCAATCTCTATCCCTGCAGGTACAACGCAAGCAGGATTGCCAATGGGTGTTCAATTGATGACAGGATTATTGGAGGAAAATTCCTTGTTTGACTTATCGAAATTGTTGGAAGAAACCCTAGGATGAGTTTGAGAATTCGCATCTTCATAGTGTGGGTCATGGTGTGCGGTTTGGCCATAGGCCAGAACGATGTTCAACTGCGGCTGAAAACGTTGGAGGTAAGGGGATTGCCTTTCTTTTATAACAACGACATCCAACAAACCGTATCTGATTGGTTAAAGAATGAAAATGAAAGCACATCGATCTTCTATGGTCGAATGCAATTTTATGGCGATAGAATAGACCGCATCGCTCAGAAATACGGACTTCCATGGTTTGTGAAATACATCCCCGCCGGTAGTTCAGGGTATGAGCCTCGATACCGCGATGAAAGTGGTGCTTCGGGTATGTGGCCATTGAGCTACACCATTGGTAAAAAATACAATTTGCGTCAGACCGCCATGTTCGATGAGCGAAGAGATCCAGAGAAGTCAACCGAGGCGGCTTGCTTGTACTTGCGCGATCTTTATGTGATTTATGGTGACTGGCTCAAAGCCATTACAGCGTTTAGAATTGGTCCGATTCGTTTGAACCAAGTGATTCATGAAATCGGTGGAGATTTGGATTTTGCCCACATTTATGATGCATTGGAGCCGGAGGAAAGGTTGCCCATCATTCAATTTTACGCAGCGGTTGCCGTTTTGCATCACGCCCAACAATATGGTATCACGCCCATAAACATTGAACGCAGCGATGCCGTGGGTGTGACCTCAGTAAATATGGTGGTACCTTTTGCGGTATTGAATGATAAAATTGGTGTCGGACTCTCCGATTTGAGAAATTTAAATCCTGAGTTTCGGGCTGATGCTGTACCGTTTTTGGGTGAGCCTTGTGCTTTCAATTTGCCGAAGCGATATGCTGACATATACAATCAAAAACGTGATTCGTTGTCATTTTGGGTTAATAGCAAGCCATTGCTAACGGAGCGTGTGACCAAAGTGGATACTTTGGTTGTTGGCGATGGGGATTCTGCGCTCAATGTGACCGTTTCGGGCAGCGATCAATCCGTAACGGATTCTTTGGGTGTCACCCCACCCTTGCCAAAAACAATAATCAGCGGTCCTGCAGATACCAAGGTTTGGGTATACTACAAGGTAAAGTCAGGCGATGCTGTATACACATTGAGTGACATATTTGATTGTACGCCGGAGCAATTGAAATCTTGGAATCGATTGCAGGGAAACCAATTGCGTGTTGGAGCGTTATTAAAGTTTTACGTCCCTTCAAAACGAAAGGCGTATTACGTAAAATTAAATGCATTGACCATCGCACAAAAACGCAATATTGCCGGTACTGACTAATGAAATACATCGTATTGTTTTTTGCAACTTGGACAATGAATATGTCCTTACGGGGCCAAAAAATACCTGTCATTGTCCCTACGCAAGAACCCGTTGTTGTTGACGGTGTTTTGGATGAGTTGGTTTGGAAAAATGCCAAATCTTTGGGTGGGAGCAATGGTCAAAACAAGGGTGGTTTTATTTGGCAGAAGGATGAGAACTTAGACCACTTCATACAGCAGTACCCATACGATACATCCAAGGCCGAGACACAAACCCGCTTTGCGATGGCTTATGATGAAAAATTCTTGTACGCAATATTCATTTGCGAAAATCGCAACCCAGAAAAACCTTATGTTATTCAGAGTTTAAAGCGCGATTTTAGTGTAACGAATACAGATGCCGTGGTATTGACATTGAGCCCGTTTAACGATGGCCAGAATGGCTTCTCTTTTGGGGTCACGCCTTTCAACTCGCAACGGGAGGGCTCGGTGGAAAATGGTGGGGGTTTTGGTGTGACAACAGCGTGGGATCAAGTGTGGTTCTCGGCCACAAAGCGATATGCAGACCATTGGGTAGCAGAGATAGCCATTCCCTTCAACAGTTTGCGATTCAATCCATCAGAAAAATTTTGGCGGTTCAATGTGGCAAGGTTCGATTTCAAAAACAATGAAATCTCGGTATTTGCTCGGGTTCCTCGAAATTTCAATATCAGTTCCTTGGTGTTTTGTGATTCGCTTGCGTTTGGATCAAACAGCCCTTCATCAAACAGCCCAGGGATAGCGACTGATGCGCAATCAAAATCGACTGAATTCGTAAGGAAGAACAGAAACTTGGTTTTCATACCGTATCTCAGTGGAATGGGGCAGCAAGGTCAAACGGGCAAACGTTCGTCGTTTTCAGATCCGGTGACTGCCTCACCCAAAATTGGGTTTGACGCCAAGGTGGGTTTGAGTCGAAGTTTGAATTTGGATATCACAGTGAATCCTGATTTTGCTCAGGTGGACGTGGATGTTCAGCAGGTGAATTTGACGCGTTACAGTTTGTTTTTCCCCGAGCGCAGGCAGTTTTTCATTGAGAATAGTGATTTGTTTGCGAGTTTCGGATTCAGACAGATTCGTCCGTTTTTCTCTCGAAGAATTGGTTTGGGCAAAAATGGACCAGTACCCATTTTGGGCGGTGTTCGGATGTCGGGTAAAATTGGCAGCAACGTGCGATTGGGATTGATGAACATTACCACGCAATCGCAGGGGGCGGGCACAACAGGCGGAGATGCTGTGGCGGCCACCAATTATTCAGTATTTGCTTTACAGAGAAAGGTATTTGCAGCAAGCAATGTGGCATTCATCGCCGTGCATGACCAAAGGATCAATACGTTGGTGTCTTATTTGGACAAAGAGGGCAAACCGAGACAAACAGGGGATTACAATACGGTCTTGGGCACAGAATTTAATTTATTGACGAAGAGCAATTTATGGGCTGGTAAAGGATTCGTGCAGAAATCTTTGTATCCGGGACTTCGTGGTGACGCGGGTTATGCCCATGCCACATGGTTGCGCTATCGGAGTTTGAATTGGATGGCCATGTGGAACCACGAGTATGTGAGTAAGCAGTTTTCAGCAAGGACGGGGTTTGTGCCGCGTACGGATAATTTTGATCCAATTTCAGGGAAGATGATCAAGTACGATTATTGGCGATTGGAACCGATGTTGACGTACAGCATCTATCCCAAAAGGAACAAGCACATCAATCACTACGGGCTTGTTTTGAGCAATAACAGTTATTTCGATAGCAGTTTTCACGGTACGGAATCTGAGTCAGAGATTGGATTGGATTTGAATTTTCAAAATAGTTCAATGTTCCATGTGAGTTTTGATCACTCATATTACGATTTATTTTTGCCTTTTGACCCCCTTGATGAGGGAAAGTTGTTCTTTGGAAAATACCAATGGACTGGCATTCATTCAGAATTTACCACGAATAATCGCAAGCCATTGAGTGGCTTTTTGGAAGCATCTTATGGCGGGTATTTTTTGGGCCAGAAGTACGAATTTGGTGGAAACCTTTCATACAGGGTCAAGGGCCTGGGTAAGCAAAAATTACCCCTCTTGCTGTTTAATGCGAATTTCAATCACATCAATGTTGTGATGGGCGATTCGTTTGCTTCAACCATCAATTTGATTGGCTTCAAGGCAGAGTACAGCATCAATACCAATACTTATTTCACCGGTTTTGTGCAGTACAATACGCAATCGGAAAAGATGAATGTGAACCTGCGTTTTCAATGGAGATACCGTCCCATGAGCGATTTCTTCTTGGTGTACAGTCAAAATTACGACCAGTTTCAATCGGTGTTGCCTAACCGCAACATGTATTTGGGACCATCGTTCAGAACATTGGCCGCCAAATGGGTTTATTGGTTTAATTAGAAGCCGTCGCCGTCCAAAATATTGCCCAGACCACCGAGAATACTACCTTCCTCACGCCGTCCGCCGGGGGCACCATAACTCAAGATTTTGCTGGCCAAACGCGATACGGGTAAACTTTGTAACCAAACTTTTCCTGGGCCTCTGAGAACGGCAAAGAACAATCCTTCGCCACCGAACAAGGCATTTTTTACGCCGCGAACCATTTGAATATCGTAATCGATGCCTGAGGTAAACGCCACGATGCACCCAGTATCGATGCGCAGGAATTCACCCGCACGCAATTCTTTCTCCATGACATGTCCGCCTGCATGCACAAAGGCCAAACCATCGCCCTCTAGCTTTTGCATGATGAAACCTTCACCACCGAACAATCCGGTCCCGAGTTTTCGTTGAAACTCAATGCCTACACTCACACCTTTGGCAGCGCAGAGGTAGCTGTCTTTCTGACAGATCACTTTTCCACCGAGTTGTTGTAGGTCGAGGGGCATGATTTTACCGGCATAAGGACCCGCGAACGTCACGCGTGATTTGTTGAAGCCAGTATTGGTAAAGGCTGTCATGAAGAGGGACTCGCCTGTGAGCAAACGTTTGCCTGCGCCCATGAGTTTGCCGAAGATTCCTCCGCTTTGTTGGCTGCCATCACCGAAAACCGTTTCCATTTCGATGCCATCGTCCATGAACATGAAGCTACCACTTTCCGCCATGACGGTTTCTTGTGGGTCGAGTTCAATTTCCACACATTGCATCTCTTCGCCGAAGATGCGGTAGTCGATTTCGTGATTACGTCTCATATTTTTATTGATCGATGAATTATGCGTTGTCTTGAGGTAATTTCTTCAGAGCAAGGATGCTGAAGTTGCTATTTTCTTTTACGATGGTGTTGCTCAGATGACCCAGGCCAGTGATTTCCATTTCAACGACATCGCCGTCTTGCAACCACTGTTCTTTGTATTGGGGATCATTGAGTTTGCCGGTTCCGTTGAGCTCGAGGAAACAGCCTGTTCCAACAGTTCCACTGCCAATTACATCGCCAGGGAAAATATCGGCGCCGTAGGCACATCGCTCAATGATTTCGGCGAAGGTCCAATCCATATCGCCCACGCTGCCCTCACTTACTTGGATACCGTTGACCCAGCACTTCATGTTGAGGTTATAGCTGTGTCCGATGTGTCCCGGTTTCGCAGGAATTTTATAGGGTTCTAGTTCATCGGGCGTAACGAGCCATGGTCCGATTACGGTGCTAAAGTCTTTGCCTTTGGCGGGACCGAGGTTTAGCAACATTTCCTCCATTTGGAGACGTCGAGCACTCATGTCGTTCATGATCATGTAGCCTGCGATGTATTGGTCAGCCTCTTCGGCTTTTACATTTCTACCGCGCTTTCCGAGGACAACAGCTGCTTCAAGTTCAAAGTCCAATTTTTCAAAATGATCGGGCATGCAGGGTATTGCGCCGGGGCCTTGGATTGCGTTGTGGTTGGTGAAGTAAAAGATGGGGTATTGATCAAATTCCGGGATCATTGGTACACCACGATTTCTTCTTGCGGCAGCCACGTGTTGGCGAAAGGCGTAGCCATCCCTGCAACTGGTGGGTTGAGGTACGGGTGCCAAAAGAATATCGTCTGAGCAGGAAACAGCCAAGTGACTGTGTTTGCCTGCGAGAATTTCGGTTTCAACGGCTTTTGCCAAAGCACTTTGGTTATCCCAATCGTTCAGCATGTCGCGCATGTTATTGGCTATGCTCTGCTGAATGGTGTGAAGGGGATAAATGTTGGATTGAACCAGGATACCGGTTTGTGGGCGACCATCGGTTTGAAAGGTGACCAATTTCATAGTACAAAAATACGGCTAAATCATGAGTATGTGTGGGAAATCGGGTTTGGTGTTTGCGATCGGATGTCGGATTTTTGTTTCTAGAAAATATCCATGACAAATAGAAATAAGGTATTGGTGACGGGCAGCAATGGGTTGTTGGGTCAGAAGCTCACAGATTTGTTTTTGGCGCAGCCAGAGTGGGATTTGTTGGCCACTGGTGCAGGGGCGAACCGCCATCCAGCCCGCGACGGGTATCGCTATGAATCACTGGATATCACTAATTTTGACAACATGGAGGCGATGTTGAGCCGGGAATTACCCGATGTTGTGATTCACACAGCGGCGATGACACAAGTCGATGATTGTGAATTTAAACGCGACGAATGTGTGGCATTGAATGTGACAGCGGTGGAACATTTGGCAAAGTTGAGTGCAAAATTGGGGTTTCATTTGGTGCATGTGAGCACGGATTTCATTTTTGATGGTACCAAGCCCATGTATACAGAGGACGATCAGGCGAATCCATTGAGTTATTATGGATGGAGCAAATTGGAGGGAGAAAAGCGTGTGATTGAATTTGCGGGTAGTTACAGCATTTTGCGCACGGTGTTGGTTTATGGGCAGGTGGCCGATATGAGCAGAACGAATATCGTTTTGTGGGCCCACAGCACGCTGAAAAACCAGAAGTCGGCCAATGTGGTAACCGATCAATTCCGCACGCCAACATTGGCTGAGGATTTGGCTATGGGTTGTTTTTTGGCGGCCGCGCAGCGGGCGCAGGGCATTTATAATATTGCTGGGAAGGATTACATGAGTGTGATCGAGTTGGTTGAGCGGGTAGCATCATTTTACGGATATTCAATGGAATGTATCAACCGGGTGGATAGCAGTACACTGAATCAGCCCGCCAAACGTCCGCCGATCACGGGTTTAGACATTACAAAGGCGACAAATCAATTGGGTTATGCTCCCCATTCTTTTGAGGAAGGATTGGCGTTGTTGGCCCTAGAAAAATAAAGAGCGATTTATCAGGGTTTTTGCATCACCTCACCACATTCTTTGCAGGTTCGCAACGATTCAGAATCATAGTAGTGGTTGAAATGATGCAGGAAGTCTGTTTCGATGTTTTTCAACTCAAAATAAGCTTCATGCAGTTTGTT
>SXYY01000082.1 GCA_005788145.1 Bacteroidota bacterium | reverse complement strand
TTTACTGTAACGGGTTCATCTGTTTTGCCTGGACCTACAGCGACAACTGTACCTTTTTGGGGCTTTTCTTTGGCTGTGTCTGGGATGATGATTCCTGAAGCAGTTTTCTGCTCGGCTTGAACAGGCTCTATCAGAACTCTGTCGGCCAATGGTTTTACGTTTACTGACATAATATTTTAAGGTTTTTGTTTGCCCATCTATGGCGAATGTTGTGCCACAGGGTGAATCAGTGACTATTTTGACTTTTTGGGCGAAAAAATGTCAGTTATTTGCGGATTTTCCGTACAAATTTGCCCTGGGATATGTCAGATTGGCAAATTTTTCAATGTCGGCCTTGCTCGTTTCAACAAAATCCTTGGCGGTGGAGGATAGGGGGTGACGGATGTTGGCATCCTTCGCGCCGGCGCTACCTTGTTGCCTGTTGACTTGTTGCATTAGGTCGCTCAAAACCCGAGAAAAGGAGGTCGCATCCGAAACGCTGAAGCCAAATCCGGCGTCAATAAACTGTTGGGCTTCGGGAAATTTTTGGTAATTGGGACCGAAAATCACGGGCAAACCAAAGGCCACTGCCTCGATGGTATTGTGCAATCCTTTGCCAAAAGCACCCCCAATGATGGCCATCGTACCGTACCGATAACACTGGGCTAGCTGTCCGATAGAATCCAAAATAACCACCTGTGTTTGGGCGGGTGATGGGATGCCATCGCTATGCTTTTGGGGATTCAATTGGCTGAGCGATGTGATTATTTTGTCGCAGAATTCTGCTGATATATCATGGGGAGCAATGAGAATTTGCCAAGATTTCAGCATGGCGGGGTGTGACTTTGCAAAGTGTTGGAGCAATTCAATTTCGGGCATCCATGCGCTACCGAAAATCAAGGTCGGTTTTTGCTGCAGCCAAGGCGTGAGTATGGGGTGTGGGGTGTGGGCTTGTTGTGTTCGATCGAAGGCGCGGTTGAACTTGGAGTCCCCAAAGACAAAAGCGTTGTTGAGGCCATTGTTTTGGGCCAAGGCGGTCATGGATTCGTTGATGAGTCCGATCCCGTTCAATTTTTTCAGCACCTTCATCCATGGCGATGCCAGTTTGGAGAACAGGAAGTGGTTGGGTCTAAGCGATACGCCGAGGGCGAATGTGGGTATGTTTGCTGCGAGGGTGGTTTTTAGGTGGTGGTACCAAAACTCATAGCGGATAAAAATGGCAGACTGGGGTTGCCATTGCGCGTGCCAGCGCTTCGCGCTGTCACGCCCATCCAACGGCAAATACACTTTGGTTTGATTGGTTTCTAAAACAGCATGGTTGTATCCCGAGGGCGAAAAAAAACTGAACAGCACATGCCGTTGGCTGGAGGCCGCCTGCAAGGCGGCCGCAATGGGCTTCGCCATCTCAAACTCACCCAAGGATGCACAATGAATCCATACCAACTCGAAATCTGTCGTAACGACGCCGTTTACCCGATGAATGATGTCCTTCCTGCCCCTAACATCGTTCAACTGCCAACCCTCAAACAATGCCCTTGCCTTTGGATTCCACAGCGAAAACAATTGGATGAGCCAACCGTAAATCACCAAACCCAAATTGTACAAGGCAATGATCATTCGAAATATTCCGTTTCCCTGACCGCGTTTTTTGTATAAATGATGATCGGAATCACCAAATTGCAGTTAATCCCAAACCCAAAATCGGTCTGCCTGGCATCTGGCGCCCTGAATGTGCTCATGTCCCACTCCCGCATGTTCTTGGTTACCCCTTGAATCAATCCCAAACCAACGTGGAAACTCAATGTGTTCGGATTCATGTACTGCAAACGAACCTGCTCTGTAAAGCAATATCCCGCGCGATAATTGTCGTGCCCCGCCTCATAAAACCCCTCCAGCTGGGGCACTAACCCCTTGTCGAACTGAAATTTCGTAAAATGTTCGTGATACCCTAGGCCGCCAATCAACTGGAGCGACCACGTGCGTGGGTTTTTCAAGGTGCTTTGCTTCAGCGGAATGATCTTGCCGCCGGTTGCGCAAAAATTGAAGCCACGCATGTAAGTTCGAATCACCGCAGGATTTCCGTTCACATCAAACAAGTAATTGGCGTTGGAAATGATATCGCCGTAAAGACTGTCTGTGTTGACCCATCCGCCTGTGTAAGGGACATAATTGAAGCCCACCAACCACTGCTCTTTGTGCTGATATTCTGCGCCCAAATCGAATTTTGCATTGGCATTGTAGCGCTCGCGCCATCCCCCTGCATTCAATTGAAAACCGCCCCCAACGTGCATGGCTACCCAGGTCGGACGTGTGAGTGCTGTGCTTGTGCTGGGCGATGAAGATTGACTTATAGTGGGTGCCGCAACTTGACATATCGCCGTAACCGACAGAAGGAGCGCAAATATTGAGGCAATGAGTTGTTTCATTTGGATAAAAAACGAAGGTACAAATACCGCGGGAAATATTACCGCAGAATTTCGTTCAAACAAGCCAGGAAGCCAGCGGGGTTTTCGGCATGCACCCAGTGTCCGGCATTCGCCACCTCGTGGAACTGTGCTGTGGGAAAATACTGGAGGATGGGGTCTTTGTCCTCTTCCTTGATGTATCCACTTTTGCTACCGGCAATGAAATCGGCGCGTTTGAGAAAGACATGCTGAAACTGCAATTCGCCAATGATCTCGTGGTAGGCATTTTCAATGGCTTCCAAGTTGCTTTTGGTGGCGTATCCTCCGCCGGGCAATGGCTCGATGTTTTTGAGCAAGAACTGTCGTACCCCCATGTCAGGTGCATAGGGCAAAAATGCCTCTTCCGCTTCTTTTCGGGAGTTTAACGTTTGCAAGGATACCTCTTTGAATGCCCTGAAATAGCCCAAATGTCCGGGCACATAACGCTTCGGCGCGATATCCACCACGATCAAATGTTCCACCATTTCGGGATAGGTGTCTGCAAAATACATGGCTGTTTTTCCACCCATGGAATGTCCCATCACAATGGCTTGCGAATCGCCAAGGTGCAACATCAATGAACGAAGGTCTTCGGCCATAGCCTGGTAACCAGAATCTGCGTCGTGAAAACTTTTACCATGGTTTCGCGCATCAAAAGTGATCACACGAAAGTCCTTCGCAAGCTGCTGAGCCGCCAAGTGCCAATTGTCGAGCATGCCAAAAATGCCATGCAAAATGTACAGTGGTCTGACGTTTTCGTCCCCGTAAATCCGGTGGTTGACCAAGTTGGTCATCGGTAATTAGTTCAAGAAAGTATCAACTTCGGTGTATTCCAAATTGAAGGCTTCAGACACTCCTTTGTATACCACTTTTCCGTTGATGACGTTCAATCCCAATTTCAATTCATTGCTATCGGCACAAGCCTTTTTCCATCCTTTGTTGGCCAATTGAACGGCGTAAGGCAAGGTGGCGTTGGTCAAAGCAAGGGTTGAAGTGTAAGGGACTGCACCAGGCATGTTGGCAACACAATAGTGTACAACACCATCTATCTCGTAGCAAGGTTCTGCATGGGTTGTGGGCTTAGAGGTTTCAAAGCAACCCCCTTGGTCAATGGCTACATCCACGATTACGGCGCCTTTTTTCATGCTTGGCAACATATCGCGGGTGATCAATTTTGGCGCTTTTGCACCTGGGATCAATACACCACCAATCACCAAATCAGCCGTTTTGATGGCATTGCGAACGTTGTATTCGTTGGAAATCATGGTTTCTACGTTGGCAGGCATGATGTCATCAAGCTGACGCAAGCGCGGCAAGCTAATGTCCATCATGGTAACCCGTGCACCCAATCCAGCGGCCATTTTTGCCGCTTGGGTACCAACGATACCACCGCCCAATACCAATACTTCAGCAGGCTTCACACCAGGAACGCCGCCCAACAAAACACCCCTTCCACCCATGGGCTTCTCTAAGTATTTGGCACCTTCTTGGATGCTCATTCTGCCAGCAACTTCGCTCATGGGAATCAACAAGGGCAAACTGCGATCTGCTTTTTCTACGGTTTCGTAGGCCAAACAAACAGCACCGCGCTCAATCATGGCGTGGGTCAATGGTTCGTATGAAGCAAAGTGGAAGTAGGTGAACAACAACTGATCTTTTTTGATCAAACTGTATTCGCTTTCAATGGGTTCTTTTACTTTGATGATCATTTCGGCGATGGCATACACTTCCTCGATGGTGTTGAGGATGGTAGCCCCGGCGGCTTGATATTCAGCATCGGCAAAGCCACTGCCTTCGCCAGCAGTCTTTTGCACATAAAGTGTGTGACCGTGTTTGATCAATTCACTTGCACCTGCGGGCGTCAATGCCACGCGGTTTTCGTTGTTTTTGATTTCTTTTGGAACGCCAATGATCATAGTTGAAAAGTGGCGCAAAGATACGCGATTGTTTTGATATTCCTTAAAACCCGAGCTTCTTGCTCGTTCCTTTGTCTACTGCGTCTTTGTGGAGCATCACGGAAATGGTTTTGTACTTGAAATACGCCTCACTCACATAAAAATAGCCACCCAGCGCATTGCCGGTGCCCCAAGAGTTTTTTACCAAAAAATAAGTGGTTCCATTTTTTTCGGTAGACATACCCACAATGTGCATCCCGTGATCGTCGGTGGTGGACTGTCTGTCGAATGCCGCTTGTCGTAAAGCGGGTGTAATGGTCATTTCTGTTACGGGCTGACTAAATGCGTTGCCTTCTTTTTTTGAACCTGCATCATTGAAACCAGCATTGTCGGTCCCAATTTTTTTGATTGTGGATTCGTCGGCGGGAACAATCGCCAGACCATCGCGAAAGGAGAATCCTTTTTCGCTGACATCGGCAGCCCAAGCCACGGTGTATCCTTTACTTAAGGCCGTTTTTACAGTTTGTGCGAACTCTTCCAAAGGCAAATTGTAGGCGCGATCCATCGCCCAGTTGTCGGGCACTTCAATCACAAATGCACTGTAATCGGGGTGATGGGTGAAGCTGGTCAAGGCCACATAGTCGCTCATGTTCAAGCCCAGACTCGCCGCGAATGATTTCGGTGTGTAGGTTTTTCCTTCGTAAGTAAATTCTTTGGGGATGGGACCCAAATAGGCGTCCAAAATGCCCTCAAACGCGGGCAACCAACTTTCGGTGTAAGTGCCTGTTTCGCGCTTAACCAGAGCGCCCATGAAGCCCTTGAGTACGGCAATCATTTCGCTGTGATCATGTCGGGTAGCCCCATTTTTCAAACCGGTGTAAACGCTTTCTGGGACAATTCCGTACTGAGATACGATGCTTGGAATGTCCCAACCCTCACCACCTTGGTCAAAACTGTGGTTGCCGTTCATCCGGAGATAGGTTTTGGCTTTCTCGGTGTAGGCGCATCGGGCCACGTACATCTGACTCAAATTGTACTGTCCTTTTCCCAAACGAATCAGTTCACTTTCGAGTAGCGAAAGCGTGCTATAACTCCAGCAGGTGCTGGTTCTACACTGGTCTTCAACCGGCGTTGCAGCCAATAATTTATCGGGTGTAAAGGCATAACTGCTTCCCGGCTTGTTGATGGTGTAATCAATGGAATTGGTGGTTGCCGGAGGGGTGTTTTGGGCGACGGCCAGTGTGGCCACAGATGAGGCGAAAACAAACAGCAGGAATCTCATAACCCTGCGAAAGTAAGATATTTGGTGTTAACCTTTGAATGGGTTTCGCAATTGGTAAGGTTTTACCCGATGAAATCGCTTGGCGTATAAATTGATCATACTGCGTAGCAATTTGTTTTTGGCGTAGAGCACGTAACTGTTTTCGATGGGGGTGGCACCCATGGTGCTTTTGATTTCCGTTGCGGTTCTGCCCAAACACACAAATTCGTCTTTCTGTTCGATGCCGAAGGCAATCACATCGTACATCATGCGTTGATACAATTGGTCTTTGGCTGCATCATCGGTGAGACCGAGGTGCATCGCATACAATCCGTGTTCGCTTTCGATGGCGCTGATGAAACCGCACAATTTCTCATTGTGGTAGTAGCCCCAAACCTTGAATTTGTCTTTCATGGTTCGAACAAATGTGTGGAGCATGGTTGACAATTTGGGCGATATCGCCAAGGTTTTGTCTTTCAGGGTGTGTCCCAACATCTGTGCACATTGAGGAATCCATTCATTGGCCTCGGTGTGCTTGAGTTCCTTGGCTTGATAATCCTGGGAAGTGCTCAGTACTTTGTTCGTTCTAACCCTGTATTTCGAACTCATGGCGTGTAAATAATCGTCGAAGTGGTTCCACTCGGGTTGTATTGTCAAGTTCATGAAAGGCTCCGCAATGACGGTAATTGCATCTTTGAGTTGGGGCGTGCCCAGTACATTCATGATGATTACACCACAGGTAGAATTGGTCACAGCGGCAAGGTTGGTTCCTTTTTCAACTTCGGGGAAATGGAGTCCGGGACTGCAGGTGTTTCCAGCATATTGAACAAATCCCTTGGAGCCAAGAATGGTTGCCAAACGGAGAATCGCCCTGGAAACATATTTGCCGGTAGGCTTGCTCAATTCGATATTGCTGAATGGAAATGATTGTCCGCCGACGGTAATATTGCCATCGTAGTTGGCAAAGGCACTTTGCAGTTGCTGGAATGATTGAAAATCGAGGGGTTTCAAAGGAGATCAAAGAAAAAACAAGGACGCCCCTGTTTTGGTTTTGCGCTTGCAAAAATGTGTCATTTTTTGGCAATTTCCTACGCTGTTTGTCGTTCCGAATTCAGTGTTTGACGACATGAAACAAAATGGGTATTTCGCTTGTGGCAAAATTCTTGTAGGTTTGTAAACTATGGTGAAAAATTTCGTGAACCATCCAAAGGTGAAATTGAATTGGATCGTTGCTCTCGCAGCCGTGGGATTCTCAATGCCAGCAATGGCTCAAAAGCCCGCAAAGCCCAAGAAAAAAGCCCCTGTGGCAGCCGCTCCTGTTGCTCCCAATGTGGCGGCTCAGCGATTGGCGATGTACAAAAAATTTGAATTAAAGACCGATACTGCCTTGTTGAGCACCGCCGAGCGCGAGTGTATTACACACTTGATCAAAGCTGCCGAATATGCCGACCGCATTTTTTGGAAACAAACGATTGGCGACAAAAGCGATTTCTTGGCAGGAATCAAAGACCCCAATGAGCGAAAGTTTGCTGAGGTAAACTAC